>NZ_JBSFKO010000010.1:0-299598 GCF_053598575.1 Streptomyces sp. NPDC001100 | reverse complement strand
CGACGCCGACGAGGACCGTCCCGCGTCCCGTGTCGCCGACCCCGCTCCGAAGGACTCCTGGCACGGACTGCGCCCGCATGCCCGTCCCGCCGTTCACAGCACCGAACGTTTCGACGCGCACGCGGAGCAGTCCAACTCGCCCCGCCCCGGGGTCCTCAGCGGTGCGACGACTCTCGTCCGTACGCAGGTCCGTCGTATCCAGGCGCCCAACGGGCAGTGGGTACGGGACTACACGCTGAACCTTCCGGTCAACACCGACGACCCTTCCCTCAGCGGGCAGTTGCAGGACCGGATCACCGGCCTGCTGGACACACATCTCAACTCGGGCCTGGCGCTGCCCGGTTCAGGCGACCAGCTCCACATCAACCTCAACCTGATCTCCGATCCCGCGCACCCCGAGGCGATCACCCTCACCAACACCGCGAACCCGGACCGGGCCGACCAACTCCACCTCGACGCCAACCATTCCGACGAGGACCTTCTCCACGAGGTCCTGCACTACCTCGGCCTGCCCGACGAACAGCGCGACAACGACTTCCTCCTCCGCAACCACCCGAACAGCACCACCGTCCACACCACCGGCGTCATGGCCACCACCCAGACCCCCGTCCACATCCCGCACCGCTACCTCCGCACCATCGAGAACGTCACCGCGACCGGCCCCCGACTCCACGACCACGCAGGCCAGGACGAGACGACGCCGGTCCGCGACCCCGACACCACACCCATCCCCACCGACACCCCCCTCACCTGGCCCACCTCCAACGCCCCCGTAGCGGCGCCGTCTTCGGCGTTCGTCCTCGACTACGGCTCCCAACGGGACGGCAACGTGGGCCTGGTGCTCCTCGAACCCCTCTCGGCCGAGGTCGTCAGCGGGCTGCACCAGCAGGTGATGACGGCGCTCGGGCTGGGGGACGCGGCGGACACACACCCGGTGCGGGAGCAGCTGCGGACGGTGGCGAGTGAGGAGACGCTGGTGCTCAACCTGCCGCATCTGCGCGGGAGTCCGGGTTTCCGGATCAGGGTGACCGTGGGCGGCCGGGACCGGGACGTGGACCTGCGGATGCGGCTCTCGGACCCGCAGGAAGAACCCGAAGGCGACCCTCAAGCAGCGCACCAGCAACCGGAGTTCCAGCAGGGCAGCGCTGGGAACGGGACCGGCGAGGAACCTGAGGACGACCAGGACGACCAGGACGGCGAGGGCGGCGAGGGCGATCAGGCAGGCCGGCACGGGCAACGCGGCCGGCCCGGGGACGACGTGGACGAAGACGGCTTGGAATACGCGAGCGAGTCCGGCGAAGAGGAGTCGGACGAAGAGGAGTCGGACGACGAGGACAGCGACGTGGACGAAGGTGACGACGGCGCGAACGGCCGCCGTGGTGAAGGCTCCCGCACCACCGGCTCCGCCGTCGCCTGGACCCGAACCCGCGATCCCCACACCGCCCTCCTCGCCTGGGCCCGGGCCGACGTCGTGGCCAACGGCGCCCCCGACGACGTGGCGCTCCCCGCTCCGGACACCTTGGTCGGGACCGACGCGCTGGCTGAAATCGGCGCTCTCACAGAGGAGTTGCGAGCCCAGTCGATCCTCCAGAACGGCATGGTGACCGTCGCGGAGGCCGGACTGGACGACGCCGCGCGCCTCGCCCTGGTGTTGGCCCGACCGGACAGCGACGTCTATGTGTCCACCCTCGCTGCCCTGGTCGCACGGGACACCGGACGGCCGGTCCTGGTGCTCGGCCCCGACGACCGCACCCGACGCTTCGGCCCGGCCGACGGCACCCCGCTGACCTTGTACTTTGACGGCAACCGGTTCTCGGTCAACCCGCCCGTCCCGGACGACGACTGACCGGTCGTCACCCGATCACGTTTCTGGAAGGAACAGCATGTCCGGCAAGAACAGCCCGCAGCACCAGGCAGCGACGGGCGGGGCGGAGCCCACTCAGGCCCCGGACACCACCGTGGGCGGCGCCCCCGAGACCGAAGTGGTCCTCCCGCAGACCAGCGGCGAGACGACGGCCGCCGGCACCGGCGCCCCGGAGACCGCGGCGAAGGCGACAGCGGCCCTCACGCCCCCGTCGCAGCCCACCGCCGCGGCCCAACTCCCCACCGCGGAAGCCGCCGTAGGCACTGACGAAGGTGCCACCCCCGAAGCGGCACCCGACACCCACGCCGACCCCGACCCGGGTCCCGAGGCCCTGGCCGGAGCGGCAACGGCCGAATCCGGCGACGGAGTTGGAGTCGGCTCCGGGACCGGCGAGGACACCGCCGCCGCGGCCCCCGCCTTCGGCCGCCCCTCCCGAGGCCTCCTCGCCGGAGCCGCGATAGCCGGTGCTCTGCTGATCGGCGTGCCGTTCCTGGTCTCCGGGCTGCTCGGCAGGTCGAGCTCGGACTCGAAGCCGTCGGACCAAGTGGCCGACGCCGGCACCGTGCTGAACGGTGCGACGACGGACAGCGGTGCCGGCGCCTACGGTTCGGCCAGCCCGGACCCGACCTCGCCGAAGCCGACCCCCTCGCACACGACCGGCGGCAAGAACAACACGGTGAAGAACGGCGCGGGAGCGGCAGCCGCCGGTGCCGGCTCTGGTGCCGGGGTGATCGCGGGCAGTTCCGCCGAGGCCCCGAAGAAGGCGTCCTCCGGCGGGAGTTCGAAGAAGACCACCACGACCAAGGTCACCGCCACCAAGACGGTGGTCGCCGCCCCGGGCACCACCATCTACAGCCACGCCTCCAACAAGTGCATCGAGATGGTGGGTCACAAGGGCGCCGACGGTTCGCCGTTGCAGATCAGCAGCTGCACCGGCAAGAACTGGCAGAAGTGGGACTTCCGTTCGGACGGCACGATCCGCTCGATGGGCCTGTGCATGGACGTCGCCTGGGGTTCGTCGGCGAACGGCGCGGTGATCCAGATCGCGGTGTGCAGCGGCAACCCGGCCCAGCAGTTCCGCCTCAACTCCAGCAACGACCTGGTCAATCCGCAGGCCAACAAGTGCGTGGACGTCAAGGACCAGGGAACCGCCAACGGCACCCGGCTCCAGCTCTGGGACTGCAACGGCCAGGACAACCAGAAGTGGAGCACCCGCTGACGGAGACCGGCGCTGCCGCCGCACCCGTGGGGGCACGGCGGCAGCGTGGACGCTTCCCGCCTAGATGTCCCGGAAGATCTCGATCTGAGCGCCGACCGAGTTGAGCCGCTCCGCCAGGTCCTCGTAACCCCGGTTGATGACGTACACGTTCCGCAGTACGGACGTGCCCTCCGCCGCCATCATCGCCAGCAGGACGACCACGGCCGGGCGCAGGGCCGGCGGGCACATCATCTCGGCGGCGCGCCAGCGGGTCGGGCCCTCGACCAACACGCGGTGCGGGTCGAGGAGTTGGAGGCGTCCGCCGAGGCGGTTGAGGTCGGTGAGGTAGATCGCGCGGTTGTCGTAGACCCAGTCGTGGATGAGGGTCTGGCCCTGCGCGACGGCCGCGATCGCCGCGAAGAACGGGACGTTGTCGATGTTCAGGCCGGGGAACGGCATCGGGTGGATCTTGTCGATCGGCGCCTCCAGCTTGGAGGGCCGGACCGTGAGGTCCACCAGGCGCGTACGGCCGTTGTCCGCGACGTACTCGGGCGTGCGGTCGTGGTCGAGGCCCATCTCCTCCAGGACCGCGAGCTCGATCTCCAGGAACTCGATGGGGACGCGTCGTACCGTCAGTTCCGACTCCGTCACCACGGCCGCGGCCAGCAGGCTCATCGCCTCGACCGGGTCCTCGGAGGGGGAGTAGTCGACGTCGACGTCGATGGTCGGCACGCCGTGCACGGTGAGGGTGGTGGTGCCGATGCCCTCGACCCGTACGCCGAGCGCCTCCAGGAAGAAGCAGAGGTCCTGGACCATGTAGTTGGAGGACGCGTTGCGGATGACCGTGGTGCCGTCGTGGCGGGCGGCGGCCAGCAGCGCGTTCTCGGTCACGGTGTCGCCGCGCTCGGTCAGCACGATCGGCCGGTCGAGGGTGACGGAGCGGTCGACCTGCGCGTGGTACAGCCCCTCGGTGGCGGCGATGTCGAGCCCGAAGCGGCGCAGCGCGATCATGTGCGGCTCGATGGTGCGGGTGCCGAGGTCGCAGCCGCCCGCGTACGGCAGCTTGAAGCTGTCCATGCGGTGCAGCAGCGGGCCGAGGAACATGATGATCGAGCGGGTGCGGCGGGCCGCCTCCGCGTCGATCGAGTCCATCTCCAGCTCGGCCGGCGGCACGATCTCCAGGTCGACGCCGTCGTTGATCCAGCGGGTGCGGACGCCGATCGAGCCGAGTACCTCCAGAAGGCGGTACACCTCCTCGATCCGCGCGACCCGGCGCAGCACTGTGCGCCCCTTGTTGAGGAGCGAGGCGCACAGCAGTGCCACGCACGCGTTCTTGCTGGTCTTCACGTCGATGGCGCCGGAGAGCCGGCGACCGCCGACGACCCGCAGATGCATCGGGCCGGCATAGCCCAGTGAGACGATTTCACTGTCCAGCGCTTCACCGATTCGAGCGATCATCTCAAGGCTGATGTTTTGGTTGCCGCGCTCGATGCGGTTGACGGCGCTCTGACTGGTGCCGAGTGCCTCGGCAAGCTGCGTCTGTGTCCAGCCCCGGTGCTGGCGGGCGTCACGGATGAGCTTGCCGATACGTACGAGGTAGTCGTCTGCCATGGGGCCGAGGTTATCTCAGATATGAGATGGCGCCTCTCAGGGGGGCCGTTCGGGTGACGCCCGGTCAGTCGTCCTTCTTGGTGCGAGTCTTGCGCCACCCGAAAGGCCCGGGCAAATCCATCGATGTCGTACGACGTCCCGAAGTGCTGCGCGTGTACCGCGGGCCGCGCTTGCCCCCTGTCGTGAACGACATGGACCCCTTGTTGATGTTCAGTCGGAGCCAGGGAAGGATCCGGAAACTCTTGCGGAACGTGAGCGGCATGCCCGCCCCCCTTTCGTCCCGCACCGGGTACCCCGAAGTCCCGGGGATATGGCGTCAGTTCAGGGGAGCGGGCGCCGGGGTGCCGTAGGAGGTGAACGACTGCCGGCCCCGGGAGGCGGCGAAGTCGTTGAGCGGGTCGGCGATCTCCGCGGGGGTGATGTCGTTGGCCGCCGGCGGTGCCTCGCTCGCGGCGACGCTGAACTTGATCGCGAACCGGGGATTCTCCGGGTTGACGCCCAGGAGGGCCGTCCCTGCGAAGAGCGTTCCCTTGGGGAAGTCGGCCGCCGTGGTGTCCGTGGCGGCCTCCGCGGCCTGGGCCGGCTGTGCCGTCGCCGCGCCGCCGACCATCGCGCCGACGGCCGTCGTTCCGGAGTGTGCGAGCAGGGACCGTCTCGAAATCCTGGACGAAGTACCCCCTCGTGCGGAGCCGTACAGGCATCTCCCGAGACCTCTGCTGAATCGTGCGCACGTTCGACAAGAGTCGGGGGGCGAACGGGATCGTCCGGTTGTGAGGGGGTGGGGGCGGCCGGGCATGACCAATCCGCCCCCGTGTACTAGAGTTATCTCGACATCGAGATATCTGCCGAGGTGCACCGCAGCCGCACACTCCGCCGATCCAGCGGTAAGGCTTGCCTAACTTAGCCTTACCTTAGCGGATCGGCCAAGGCGTCGTAGCGGCAGGATGCGGTGGGAACGCGCACATCAATGAAGGAGACTGTCGTGTCGGCGAACAGCTTCGACGCCCGCAGCACGCTGCAGGTGGGCGACGAGTCGTACGAGATCTTCCGCCTGGACAAGGTGGAGGGCTCGGCCCGGCTCCCCTACAGCCTTAAGGTCCTGCTGGAGAACCTGCTCCGCACCGAGGACGGCGCGAACATCACCGCCGACCACATCCGCGCCCTCGGCACCTGGGACTCGCAGGCCCAGCCGTCGCAGGAGATCCAGTTCACGCCGGCCCGTGTGATCATGCAGGACTTCACCGGCGTGCCCTGCGTGGTGGACCTCGCGACCATGCGTGAGGCCGTCAAGGAGCTGGGCGGCGACCCGGCGAAGATCAACCCGCTGGCCCCGGCCGAGCTGGTCATCGACCACTCCGTCATCGCCGACAAGTTCGGCACCCACGAGGCCTTCGCGCAGAACGTCGAGCTGGAGTACGGCCGCAACCGCGAGCGCTACCAGTTCCTGCGCTGGGGCCAGACCGCGTTCGACGAGTTCAAGGTCGTCCCGCCGGGCACCGGCATCGTCCACCAGGTCAACATCGAGCACCTCGCCCGCACGGTCATGGTGCGCAACGGCCAGGCGTACCCCGACACCCTCGTCGGCACCGACTCGCACACCACGATGGTCAACGGCCTCGGTGTGCTGGGCTGGGGCGTCGGCGGCATCGAGGCCGAGGCCGCGATGCTCGGCCAGCCGGTCTCGATGCTCATCCCGCGCGTCGTCGGCTTCAAGCTGACCGGCGAGCTGACCCCGGGCACCACCGCCACCGACCTCGTGCTGACCATCACCGAGATGCTCCGCAAGCACGGCGTGGTCGGCAAGTTCGTCGAGTTCTACGGCGAGGGCGTCGCCGCCACCTCCCTCGCGAACCGCGCCACCATCGGCAACATGTCGCCGGAGTTCGGTTCCACCGCCGCGATCTTCCCGATCGACGACGAGACCCTGAAGTACCTGCGCCTGACCGGCCGCGACGAGCAGCAGGTCGCGCTCGTCGCGGCGTACGCCAAGGAGCAGGGCCTCTGGCTCGACCCGGCCGCCGAGCCCGACTTCTCCGAGAAGCTGGAGCTCGACCTCGCCACGGTCGTCCCCTCGATCGCCGGCCCCAAGCGCCCGCAGGACCGCATCGTCCTCGCGAACGCCGCCGAGCAGTTCAAGAGCGACGTACGCAACTACGTCGCCGACGACGACGAGGCGGGCAAGGAGTCCTTCCCGGCCTCCGACTCCCCGGCCGCCACCAACGGCGTCCCGTCGAACCCGGTCACCGTCACGGCCCCCGACGGCTCGACCTACGAGCTCGACCACGGCGCGGTCACCGTCGCGGCCATCACCTCCTGCACCAACACCTCGAACCCGTACGTCATGGTCGCCGCCGCGCTGGTGGCCAAGAAGGCGGTCGAGAAGGGTCTCACCCGCAAGCCGTGGGTCAAGACCACCCTCGCCCCGGGCTCCAAGGTCGTCACCGACTACTTCGACAAGGCGGGGCTCACCCCCTACCTCGACAAGGTCGGCTTCAACCTCGTCGGCTACGGCTGCACCACCTGCATCGGCAACTCCGGCCCGCTGCCGGAGGAGGTCTCCAAGGCCGTCAACGACCATGACCTGGCCGTCACTTCGGTGCTCTCCGGCAACCGCAACTTCGAGGGCCGGATCAACCCGGACGTCAAGATGAACTACCTGGCGTCCCCGCCGCTGGTCGTCGCGTACGCCCTCGCCGGCTCCATGAAGATCGACATCACCACCGCCGCCCTCGGCACCGACCAGGACGGCAAGCCGGTCTACCTGGAGGACATCTGGCCCTCCGAGGCCGAGGTCAACGACGTCGTGGCGAACGCCATCGGCGAGGACATGTTCAACAAGTCCTACGCCGACGTCTTCGCGGGCGACGCCCAGTGGCAGGCGCTGCCCATCCCGGAGGGCAACACCTTCGAGTGGGACGCGCAGTCGACCTACGTCCGCAAGCCCCCGTACTTCGAGGGCATGACGATGGAGACCACCCCGGTCTCGGACATCGCCGGCGCCCGCGTGCTCGCCAAGCTCGGCGACTCGGTCACCACCGACCACATCTCGCCCGCCGGTGCCATCAAGGCCGACACCCCGGCCGGCAAGTACCTCACCGAGCACGGCATCGAGCGGCGTGACTTCAACTCCTACGGCTCGCGCCGGGGCAACCACGAGGTCATGATCCGCGGCACCTTCGCCAACATCCGCCTGCGCAACCAGGTCGCGCCGGGCACCGAGGGCGGCTTCACGCGTGACTTCACGCAGGCCGACGCCCCCGTCTCCTTCATCTACGACGCCTCGCGCAACTACATCGAGCAGGGCATCCCGCTGGTCATCCTGGCCGGCAAGGAGTACGGCTCCGGCTCGTCCCGCGACTGGGCCGCCAAGGGCACCGCGCTCCTCGGCGTCAAGGCCGTCATCGCCGAGTCCTACGAGCGCATCCACCGCTCGAACCTCATCGGCATGGGCGTCATCCCGCTCCAGTACCCGGCGGGCCAGTCCGCCGAGACCCTCGGTCTGACCGGCGAGGAGTCCTTCTCCGTCGCGGGCATCACCGAGCTGAACGACGGCACCACCCCGAGCACGGTCAAGGTCACCACCGACACCGGTGTGGAGTTCGACGCGGTCGTCCGCATCGACACCCCCGGCGAGGCCGACTACTACCGCAACGGCGGCATTCTCCAGTACGTGCTGCGCAACCTGATCCGCAACTAGCGGACCCGGTACGGCAGTCGAGGGCCGCATCCCCGGTGACGGGGGTGCGGCCCTCCGCCGTTCCGCTACAGCCAGCCGCGCTGAGCGGCCCGCAGCCCGAGCTGGAAGCGGCTCGCCGCCCCGAGCCGTTCCTGAAGGTCGCTCACCCGCCGCCGCAGCGTGCGCAGGCTGATCCCCAGATGACGGGCGACCGCCTCGTCCTTCAGCCCGGCAGCCAGCAGCCGCGTCAACGCCTGCTCGTCCTCGGAGAGTTCGCCGTTCCCTCCGGGCCGGCCGAGCGGGGTCGCCTGCTGCCAGGCCAGTTCGAAGAGTTTCTGCAGGCCCTCGGTCACCGCCGAGTGCCATACGACGACGGCGCAGTAGCCGCCCGCCGCCGACGAGGTCAGCGGGAGCAGCGCCCGGCGTCCGTCGACCACCAGCAACTTGAGCGGCACGGACGGCAACACCCTTGCCTGCTCGCCGAGTTCGACCATGTTCCAGGCACGGGACAGGGTGTTCGGATCCTCCAGGGCGGTCGCCGAGTAGATGCCGCGCGAGACGATTCCGCGCTTGAGGAGATCGGCCTGGAGGTCCACCTGCGGTGCGGGCGGGGCGAGGTACGGCGGAGTGTCGAAAAGGCACACCTCGTGCTCCGCGCGGGCGTACATCTCCTCCAGACGGGCCGCGATGGCGCCCTCGCCGGAGGCGACCTCGATCAGCCGGGACGGTTCCTCGCGCAGCAGCCCCGCTTCGTACGCGGTGGCCATCTCCTCGGCGGTTGCGGCGACCAGTTCGGACTCCGTCTCGCGCCGCCGGATCAGCGCACGGATCGCCACCCGCGGATCGACCGCGCGTAACCCGCCCATGGAGTCCGGCGGTTGGAGCAGTCCCAGCGCGAGCAGCCGGTCGCAGGACTCGCGCAGCTCGGCCGGGGTCGCCCGGGCCATCAGCGCCCAGCCGTCCGCGCCGGCGTCGGGCTGATGGAGAATCGACTGGTACACCCGCTCGTCGAAGGCGGAGACCCCCACCGCGGCCCAGGGGCTCGCGGCAGGGGTCTGTCGTGCAGGATCTTGTGCAGCGTTCACCATGGCTCGCCACGGTAAGGGTTCTTTGTTAAGAATCCTTACAGTGGCTCGGCCCATCCGCTCACTTCAGGTCACTTCAGGCCGAACGCCCGCAGTACGGTCTGGTCGATCGCGTTGCCGTCGCGGTCGGTGGCCCGCACGCGCAGCGACACCGACGTGGCGCCCTTCGCGGGCCTGAACCGTGCCTCGCCCTTCTTGACACTCACCTCCTTCCAGGACGCGCCGTCGTCGTAGGAGACCCAGGCCTTCAGGCTGCTCGCCCGGACGCTCCCCGACTGGTTCGCGACCGGCAGCCCGACCGTCAACTCCCGCTTGGCGTCGGCCCGGTTGAGGAGGTCGAGGTCCTTCGGGGCGATGCCGACGGTCAGCAGCGGCAGTGCCGTCGCGGTGTCGGTGTGCGCCGAGGCGAAGGTCCACTCGGTGTGCGTGCTCGTGGAGTACGCGGCCCAGGCCGCCTTGCGCTGTACGTCCAGCTCGAAGCGGTACGAGGACGTGGCCGCCGGGACGTCGAAGACGCCGTACCCGCCGCGCGTCGAGTCGCCGACGAACTGCCCGTCCGCGTAGAGCCTGCCCTGCGCGGTGGTGTCGACGGTGTCGATGTATCCGTAGTGACCCGGCGAGGAGTCGTTCAACTCCGTTACGGAGAAGGCGAGTTTGTCGCCGGTGCGGGTCGAGAGGCCGTACTCCTCGCTGCTGCCCGGCCGGAGGACCTGGCGCAGCCAGTTCTCGGTGGGCTCGGTGCCCGCCTCGGTGAAGGTCCGCAGCGGGCTCCACTCGCCCCGGTACGCCTTCCAGTTGGGGTAGACGACATGCCAGGTGCGGGTGTCCGGGTCGACGTAGTAGTACTCGTCGCGTTCCGTGCCCAGCTGCGTGGGCACGCTGGTCTCGACGCCGACGCGCTGCCAGGGGCGGAAGGTGTACAGAGTGTCCGCGCCCATCTCGCCGGCCGTGCCACCGTAGTAACGGGCGTGCCGTTTCACGGTGTTGGACTTGTCCAGGCGGTAGGTATGGTTCGCGGTGATGGCGCCGCTCTGCGCGGCGAGCAGGTTGTAGACGTACGGGCTGACCGGTGTGCCGCTCAGCTTCAGCGTGACCTTCTTGCCGGTCTTCAGCAGGGCGGCCAGTCCGGCGCCCTGCTCGCCGGTGGCGATCATCAGCGGGACGGTGGTCGCCCGGTCCACGGCCTCGATCCAGAAGCCCGGCGTCTTGCGGTAGACGATGAGGTAACCCGCCCCGGCCTTGGTCGCGTTGTCCAGCGCGCTCTGTGCCCGCTCGGTGGCGCCGATCCCGACCACCGCGACCTTGCCCTTGACGTCGAGCCCCGCGAAGTCGGCCGCGGTACCGCCGCCCGCGTCCACGGCCCGTACCGTGTGGTCACCGCTGATCTTCAACGGGAAGTCGTTGTACGTCTGGGAGTAGTAGAGCGACGACAGCGAGGTCTTCTCCGGGCTGGTGACGCTCGCCGTCAACTCCTTCGCGTACAGCCGGAACTTGGCGTAGAAGTTCAGGGTGCCCACGGTGACCGGCTGGGTCGGCGCCACGTAGACGTGGTCGGTCCAGAAACCCTGGCTGTAGGTGAGTCCCCAGGCGCTGCCCGGCCCCTCCCGGTGCCAACTGGTGCTGAAGCCCTGGAACTCGGAGTCCTCCTTGGTCTGCGGCTTGATCTCCACCGCCTTGCGGGCGTCCAGGACGACCGCGGTGTCGCCGTCGACCTTGATCTCGGGGTTGCCGACGACCGACGTGCCCACGGCCAGACCGGCCCCGTCCCGGTCCGGGATCCAGGTCGCGATGGAGTAGGTGCCGGCCGGCACCTGCCAGGTCGCGCCGGTGCCGAGGAAGCCGTACTCGTCGTCGTAGGCGCCGTTCAGCTCCTGGAGGATGTAGAGCGACGCCCCGGTGGACGGTCTGCCCTCGCGGTCCACGATCGAGACCTTGAGGTCGTAGGTCTTCGGCGCCTTCTCGAAGCCGACGCCCGTGGTGACCTGGATGCCGCCGGCGGCGGTCGCCGTGACATGGCCCGTGTACCGGCCCTCGGTCACCTGCGTCGGGTCGACGCCGACGGAGACGGTGGCGGTGCCCCGTGCGGGCACGGTCAGAGTGTCCGCGCTCAGAGTCAGGTCGGCGAGCGACGAAGAGAGCTTCAACTCCACCGGACTGTCAGTGGTGTTGGTGTACGTGATGTCCTTGCCGACGACACCGTTGTCACCGTCCTCGAACCTGCCGAAGCTCAGCGTCGAGGTCGCGAAGACGTCCTGCTCGACCGCCCGTACCGCGTCGACCCGGCCGTCGCCCTGCTCGAACACGGAGTTGACGGTGTTCGTCTTCGCCGTACTGGCCAGCGCTTCCTTGATCTGCTCGCCGGTCCAGTCCGGATGGGCCTGCACGACCAGCGCCGCGGCGCCCGCGACATGCGGGGTGGCCATCGAAGTACCGCTGGCCGTCGTGTAGTTGTCGTCGACCGGCGTACCCATGGTGGTGCCGGCGGCGCGGGCCGCGGTGATGTTCACGCCCGGCGCGGTGATCTCCGGCTTGACCGCCGAGTCACCGAGTCGCGGGCCCCGGCTGGAGAACGAGGCCAGCTGGTCCGACTTGTCGACCGCGCCCACCGTCAGCGCCGAGTCGGCGATGCCCGGGGTGCCCACGGTCTGCTCGCCCGGGCCCGCGTTGCCGGCCGCGATCACGAACAACGCGCCGGTGGAGGCGGACAGTTGGTCGACGGTCTCACTGAGCACGTCGGAGGGACCGTACGCCGTACCGCCCAACGACATCGAGACGATCTTCGCGCCGGAGTCCGCCGCCCACTCCATGCCCGCGATGATCCAGGAGGCCTGGCCGCTGCCCGTGTTGTCCAGCACCTTGCCGACCAGCAGCTTCGCGCCCGGCGCCACGCCCTTGTACCGGCCGCCCGAGGCCGCGCCCGAGCCGACGATCGTGGACGCCACATGAGTGCCGTGGCCGAAGCCGTCCTGGATCGTCTCGTCCGGTACGAAGCTCTCCGAGCCGGCGATCTTCCCGGCCAGGTCCGGGTGCCCGGTGTCCACGCCCGTGTCCAGGACCGCGACCTCGACGCCCGTGCCGTCGTAGCCCGCCTTCCACACCTCGGGTGCGCCGATCTGCGGCACGCTGACGTCGAGGGACGCCTTCACCTTGGCGTCCAGCCAGATCTTGTCGATGCCGTCGCCGAGCTGCTTCGCCGCCTTCGCGGTGGGCGCGGTGCCGAGTGCCGGGGCGATGTCCGACCAGAACGCCGTGGACTTCTTCGCGCTGAGCGCGGCGCCGTCGATCCCGGGCAACGCCAGCGTCCGGCGCGTGCCCTCGGGGGTCTCGGCGCCCTTGCCGTAGGTCGCGATGACCGGAGTGGAGCCGGTTTTCGCGTCCGTGTACCCCTGCTTGACCAGCTGGGTGACGTTGAACAGGGCCGGGTCGAGGCGGCCCGCCTTGATCAGCGGGACGGCGTCCGCCGGCAGGACGCTGATCTCGCCGTTCTTCTCGCTGGACAGGAAGGTGGCGGCCTCGCGGCCCTTGCCGCGCCGGACGTCGACGGCGTTCTTGCCGTCCGGTCCTGCGGTGAGGGTCACGGTGTCGCCGGTGATGAGGGTGACGGTCTGCGGTGGGGCGGTGCTCGGGCCCGTGGGGTGGGTGGAGTCCGTGGAACCGGCGGCGGCCGTCGCGGGCGCGATGGCCCCCGCGAGCAGTCCGGCAACTCCGGCCACGGCCCACAGGGCGTGGAGTCTTCGCATGGGTGGACGTCCTCCCCTGAACGCGGAAACGCTTCCGCACGGTGAGCGGAAGCCAGCCATCAGAGTGAGTGCCGGGGCGCGGGCGGCTCAAGGGAATGACGTGGCCGGAGAGTGCCAACGCCCCCTTCGGCCAAGGAAGTTGGAGGAAACACCAGGCGGCGGACCAGGGCCGTCGCCCCTCGCCCGCCCCGCACACCCGGCCGCTCGCACGGCTGCGCCTCAGGTGGAACACAGGATTCCCTCAGCGGACCGGGACAGAATCCGGACATGACTGGCACCACCGGGTCCCGCAGCAGCCGCGTCCGCGTGCTCATCGTCGACGACGAGCCCGCGCTCACCGAGCTGCTCTCCGTCGCGGTCACCGAGGCCGGCTGGCGGCCCTACCCCGCGCCGGACGGGCACAGCGCGCTGCGGATCGCCCGCGGCTGCGCCCCGCACGCCGTCGTCCTCGACGGCATGCTGCCCGACCTGGACGGCGTACAGGTGCTGCGCCGGCTGCGCTACGAGAACCCGAGACTGCCCGTCCTCATGCTCACCGCCCGCGACGCGATCGAGCACCGCCTCGACGGTCTGGAGGCGGGCGCCGACGACTACGTCACCAAGCCCTTCTCCCTGGAGGAGGTCGTGCTGCGGCTGCGCGGACTGCTGCGCCGGGCGGGCAGCGAACGGCTCCCGACCGACGACTCGGTACGGGTCCTCGGCGATCTCGCACTCTCCGGCGAGACCCGCGAACTGCGCCGCGCCGGTGAGCCGATCCAGCTCACCGCCAAGGAGTTCGACCTGCTCACCCTGCTCCTCGACCATCCCCGCCAGGTGCTGAGCAAGGCCCAGATCCTCGACCACGTGTGGAGCACCTCCTTCGACGGCGGCGGCAACCTCGTCGAGGTCTACATCTCCAGCCTCCGCCGGAAGATAGACCGGGGCCGCGCGCCGATGATCCACACCGTGCGGGGGATGGGATACGCCATACGGCCCGTGGAGGACGGCAGATGAACCTCCTGACCCGCAACCGAGGCCGCCTGCACGGCCGTTCACTCCGCACCCGGCTGCTGCTCTTCGTCAGCGCCACCCTGGTGGTGGTCTGCGCCGCGATGTCCCTCACCACCGCCTTGGTCCAACGCGCCTATCTGCTCGGCGACTTGGACAACCGGGTCGGTGACGCGGTCCAGCGGAGCCTGGGCGGGGCCGCACATCACACGGGCTCCGCCGGGGACCTCGGGTTCCTCATGGAGAACGGCCACGCCGTCGGGACGCTCGCCGCACGGTTCGACACCAACGGCAAGATCATCGCCGCGGCCGTCGTCAGGCAGGACGCCCCGCCCCAGAACCTCACCGCCGCCCAGCGCACGGCCCTCGCGGGCATCACCGCCGACAGCGCGAAGCACACCCGGTCCGTGCCCGGCCTCGGCACCTACCGGCTCACGGCCCTCGACACCGATGGCGTCCGCGTCCTCACCGGGCTCCCGATGGACGACGTACAGCACATGATCAGCCGTCTGGTGGCGGTCGAGGCGGGCGTCGCCCTCGTCGGACTGACCGCGGCGGGCTGTCTGTGCGCGGTGGTCATACGACGGCAGCTGCGGCCGCTCGGCCGGGTCGCCGCCACCGCCGTCGAGGTCTCCCGCTCACCGCTGGGCCGCGGCGAGGTCACCGCGCTGACCCGGGTGCCCGAGCGGGACACCGACCCGGGCAGCGAGGCAGGCCAGGTCGGCGCCGCGCTCAACCGCATGATCGACCACGTCGAGTCCTCGCTCGCCGAACGCCAGCGCAGCGAGGAGCAGATGCGCCGCAGCGAGGAACGCATGCGCCGCTTCCTCGCCGACGCCAGCCACGAACTCCGCACCCCGCTGGCCTCGATCGCGGGCTACGCCGAGCTGATGAACCGCGGCACCGACCGCATCGAACCCGGGCTCGCCTGGCGCCGGGTCACCGCCGAGTCGGCACGGATGACGGGCCTGGTGGAGGACCTGCTGCTGCTCGCCCGGCTCGACGAGGGCCGGCCGCTGCAGTCCGCCGAGGTGGACCTCGCGGCCCTGCTCGCCGAGGCGGTGTGGGACGCGCGCGCGGCGGGCAGCGGCCACGAGTGGCAGCTCCAACTGTCCCTCGACGCCCCCGCCCTGGTGATCGGCGACGAGGCCCGCCTGCACCAGGTGTTGGCCAACCTGCTGGTCAACGCGCGGATGCACACCCCTGTCGGCACGACGGTCACGGCGAGCGTCGAGGCCACGGCCGACCGTACCGTCGTCATCAGGGTGCGCGACGACGGCCCCGGCATCCCCCCGGCCCTGCTGCCCACGGTCTTCGAACGCTTCACCCGTGCCGACGCCTCCCGCGCCCGCTCTGGCGGCAAGGAGGGCGGCTCCGGCCTCGGCCTGGCCATCGCGACGGCGATCACGAGCGCACACGGCGGCCGGATCGACGTCACCAGCGTCCCCGGCCGCACCGAGTTCACCATCGAACTCCCGGCGGCCGAACTCCCGCCCGCCGAAACACAGATACGCGCCCGTACGGCGCCGGTCTAGCCGCCGTACGAGCGCGCATCCGCGACCGATCGCTGACCGACCGCTGACCGACCCCTACGGAGCGGTCGTGAACGAGTCGAAGTCGGCCTCGCCCGTGGTGCCCGAGGCGTGCGAGGGCTGGGTCGGGCCGACGTCCTGGGTGGCCGCGGCGGTCGGGACGTCGACGGTGCCGACCAGGTTCCAGGTGACGTCGTCGGTGGAGTAGTAGCCGCTGTAGGTCGTGCCGTCGCGGACCAGCTTCACCCACGACGGATAGACGGCGGTACCGGTGGAGTCCTGCGAGTCCAGCTTTCCGTCGCCGTCGCTGTCCCAGTCGAGCAGACAGCCGTTGCCAGGGGTCGCGACCAGGGCCAAGTAGCCCGAGGACGTGGTGGGTTGGGTGATGTCGTCGCGGACCATGATCCCGGCCTTGGCCCAAACGTCCGTGTCCGAGGCCGGACTGGCCCACGTGGGCCGCCGCTCGTCGGCCGTCCTTCGCCTGACCGCCAGGCGCCCGACAGGAGCAGGCGCAGGTGCAGGTGCAGGAATACGGCCAGGGTGCCCGGTTCGCCCGCCTCCGGCACCTCCGTCGGCCAAACGAGGTCGGGAGGGTTCACTTCGCCGGGATCACGTTGCGCAGACCGGGAGTTGAGCGGCGTCCGGGGACAACCCCGCCACGATGCCGGACGCCTGTCCGTCCCGCACCCCGTCCGTCCCGCACCCCGTCCGTCCCGCACCGTGGTCGACCCCGGGACCCGGCGGCCCGGAGGTCGTCCGGGCCGCCGGTGCAGGCCGTCGACGGCGCCTGCCGTCGGGCGGTCAGTCGTAGGGGTTGAGCGACGTGCCGGACGTGCTGCAGTTGTCGAAGGTCGTGTCGCGGCAGACCGTCACCCCGAGGCTGTGGATGCCGCCGTCCAGACTGCCCGGCAGGGCGCTCCAAGTGGTCGTGGTGCCGCACCCGCTGGTGTTCCAGTGGTTCGGGAACTGGAAGCCCGGCACGGTGACGTAGAAGAACACCGGGTGAGCGTCGCAGGAGGTGTCGCTGAGCTTCACGTTGCGCAGGGTGAAGGACTCCGATCCGGTCCAGTCGACGGTGAGCGAGACGGACGCGCCCGTGGTGCTGGCGCTGAGCGGTTGGTTGTCCGAGGCGTTGGCCGTGCCGGGTGTGAACCCCAGGGCCGCGACCGCGAGGCCGGAGACGAGGGCGGCGATGCCGCGCTTCTTCATGATTCCTCCCGTGTGTTCGGGGCGAGTGTCGTCTCCCGCCGCGAAGTGGTGCCGAGTCATTGGCCGTGTGCCGGCCGACGGCGTGGTCAGGCGCCGACGGCTTGGCGGCACCAGGTTGTCGCCGCGGCCGGCCGGCAGCCAAGGAGTTCCCGGCGCCTTGGGAGGACGGGACGGTGGTGCCTCTGTGACCTGGGCTGTCGCGAAGCCGCTGGGATGCGGTAGGGACGCCGTTGCGACGGTCATCGCGGCCCGGCCGCCGCCGGGCCGCACCTCGTCGCGCCACCGCGACCGGGCGGCTGCCGATACGGCTTCCGGCTTCCGGCATCTTTGCGGGGCCCGGTGCCCGCGGACCGGCGCCGGGCCGCTTCTGGAACGGTCCAGCCGTACCGCGACGTTTACAGCCGCCCCGGTCCGCGCTAGCTTCACTGGGGTGCGGGGTGGGAGCGCTCCCAGCAGGCGCCGGCGGACCGGAACCCGCCGGAGTCGGGGCCGCTTCCGCCCCGCGCTCCCATCCATGACCCGCGAGCGAAGGCACCCCACACAGAGGTAGATCTGTCATGCATATGACAAAAACGAGATCTCCGTTCCGCCTGTCCCGATTACCCCTGCCCACCCGGAGCAGGGCCCTCTTCCTCACCCTCCTGGCGCTGCTCACCACCCTCCCCGCCCTGGCCCTGATCCTCGCCACCGGCGGCACCGCGCAGGCCCACGGCACCCCCATGAAGCCCGGCAGTCGCACCTTCCTCTGCTGGCAGGACGCGCTGACCACCACCGGCGAGATCAAACCCATCAACCCGGCCTGCAAGGCGGCCCAACAGGTCAGTGGCACAACGCCGTTCTACAACTGGTTCTCCGTCCTGCGCTCCGACGGCGCCGGCCGCACCCGCGGCTTCGTGCCCGACGGCCAGTTGTGCAGCGGCGGCAACCCCAACTTCACCGGTTTCAACCTCCCGCGCGACGACTGGCCCCTCACGCATCTCACCTCGGGCGCGACGGTCGACTTCTCGTACAACGCCTGGGCGGCGCACCCGGGTTGGTTCTACGTCTACATCACCAAGGACGGCTTCGACCCGACGAAGGCACTCACCTGGGACGACATGGAGGACACCCCGTTCCTCACGGTCGACCACCCGCCGCTCAACGGCACTCCGGGCACCGTCGAGGCCAACTACTCCTGGACCGGGCAGCTTCCGGCGAACAAGTCGGGGCGGCACATCATCTACATGGTGTGGCAGCGCTCGGACAGCACCGAGACCTTCTACTCCTGCTCGGACGTCGTATTCGACGGCGGCAACGGAGAAGTGACAGGTATTCACGACCCGGGCAACCCCACCGACCCGGTACCCGGGGTGTGTTCGGCCACCCGCCGTACGACGGGCAGCTGGCCCGGCGGCTACCAGTCCGAGGTGACCGTCACCAACTCCGGCGACGTCCCGATGCTCGGCTGGATGGTCAACTGGACGCTCCCCGGCGGCCAGTCGGTCGCCAGCCTCTGGAACGGCAACGCGACCTACAGCGGCCAGGACGTGATGGTCCACAACGCCGACTGGAACGGCTCACTGAGTCCGGGGCAGAGCACCACCTTCGGCTATGTCGTGAACGGCGACGGAGGTGACCCGGCAACTGCCCTTCCCTGCCAGATCGGTTGAGCCTGCGCTCGGGGCGGACCCGGTGGACGGGGGCCACCGGGTCCGCGAGCCGGATGGGCGATGGGGGTGAGCCCACCCGGGTGGTGCGTGGCTTGGGGCGACACTGTGATGCGACAACGTTGTCAAATGGTCTGCATACGACTCTACCGCCTCAACGGACAACGATGTCAACCCAGTTGGCCTGCGGACGCCGTCCGAGTGGCCGCATCGCGCGCCCTCGCCGGCCCACGCGCTCTTCCGTGGTACGGGTGGCGCACGTTACTGTCCCTGCGGCTTGTGCGACCTGTGGTGCGCGACCCGTCCGAAGGAGGAGGGGCCGCGTCATGCGTTTCCGTCCCACGTCCCTGTTGCTCGCCGCCGCACTCGCGGTCGGCGGCGCCACCCCCGCCCTGGCGGCCACCACCGCCCCACCGCAACTCGTCAAGGACCCCAGCGCCTACGTCGATCCGCTGATCGGCACCAAGAACGGCGGCAATGTCTTCCCGGGCGCCGTCGTGCCCTTCGGCATGCTCTCCTGGAGCCCGGAGAACACCAGAGGCAGCGCGACGAGCACGGCCGCACCCGGCGGCTACCAGTACGACGCCACCCGCATCCGCGGGTTCAGCCTCACCCACATGTCCGGCACGGGCTGCGCGGGCGGCAGCGGCGACATCCCGTTCTTCCCGTACGCCGGTGAGGTCACCTCGTCCCCGGCGAGCGACACCAAGGACGCCGTCTACGCCTCCGACTTCAGCCACACCGCCGAGACCGCCGAGCCCGGCCACTACAAGGTCGGCCTCGCGTCCGGTGTCACGGCCGACCTCACCGCGACGGCCCGCACCGGCTCCGGCCGCTTCACCTACCCGGCCGACAAGCCGGCCTCCCTCCTGATCCGCACCGCCAACTCCGAGGTGGGCTCCACCGATTCGTCGGTCACCATCGACCCGGCGACCCGCACGGTCTCCGGCTCGGTCACCTCCGGCAACTTCTGCGGCTACCTCGACCCCGAAGGCCAACGCGCCTACTACACCCTGTACTTCACGGCCACCTTCGACCGCGCCTTCAAGACCACCGGCACCTGGCAGGACGACAAGCTGACCCCGGGTTCGACGAGCGCGACCGGCGGCACGGGCGGCTTCACCAACGGCGGCCGTCCCACCGCCGGCAAGGGCGCGGGCGGCTACGTCGAGTTCGAGCCCGGCACCGGACCGGTCGGCGTCAAGGTCGGTATCTCGTACGTCAGTCGGGCCGGCGCCGAGGCCAACCTCGCGGCGGAGAACCCGCCGAAGCGCTCCTTCGACGCCGTCGAGGACGCGGCCCACCGAGCCTGGCGCGACCAGCTCGGCGCGATCAAGGTCGGCGGGGGCACCGACACCGAGCGCACCACCTTCTACACCGCGCTCTACCACTCCCTCCTGCACCCGAACGTCATCAGCGACGCCGACCGCAGATACACCGGCAGTGACGGCAAGGTGCACAAGGTCGGGCGGGGGCATCAAGCGCAGTACGGCACCTTCTCCGGCTGGGACATCTACCGCTCCCAGGTCCAGCTCCTCACCCTCCTCAACCCCCGCACCGGCTCGGACATCGCCCAGTCCCTCTACGAACTCGCCCGGCAGAACGGCGGGATCTGGGACCGCTGGCTGCACGGCGCGAGCGGCACGCACGTCATGAACGGCGACCCCTCGCCCACCGCCCTGGCCGGCATCCGCGCCTTCGGCGGCACGGACTTCGACCTGAAGGGAGCCCTCGCTTCCCTGGTCCGGGCGGCGACCGTACCGACCGCGCAGGACCTGTCCTCGTCCGGCAAGCCCGTGCTCTCGGTGGGCCAACGCCCGTCCCTGGACAAGTACTTGAACCTGCACTACATGCCGTCCGTCTCCAACGCCTGGGGCGGCGCGGCCGAGACGCTGGAGATGTCCACGGCGGACTTCGCGCTCTCCCAGCTCGCCACGGCGGCGGGGAAGAAGAGCACGGCGGCCGACTTCGCCAAGCGCGCCCAGTGGTGGCAGAACAACTTCAACATCGCGGCCGACCCCACCGGCGGCTACATCGCCAACCGCAAGGCGGACGGCAGCTGGGTCACCGGCTTCACCCCGGGCACCGGCAACGGCTTCGTCGAGGGCACGGCCGCCCAGTACACCTGGATGGTCCAGCACAACCCGGCCGGTCTGTTCGCGGCGATGGGCGGCACGGACAAGGCCCTCGCCCGCCTCGACTCCTTCTTCCACGAGGCGGACGGGAGTTGGGCCTTCACCGGGAGCGGCGGCGACAAGTCGGAGCTGGACAACGAGCCGTCCGTCAACGTCCCCTACCTCTACGACTACGCAGGAGCGCCCTACAAGACCCAGGAGACGGTCAGGGCGGCCATGAAGCGGCTCTGGACGACCGACCCGGCCGGCATCCCCGGCAACGACGACCTCGGCGAGATGTCGTCCTGGTACGTCTTCTCCGCGCTCGGCATGTACCCCCAGGTCCCCTCCCGCGCCGAACTCACCCTCGCCTCCCCGCTGTTCGAGCGCATCGAGATCAAGCGCCCGCACGGCAACGACATCTCCATCCACGCGCAGGGCGCGGCGACCGACGCCCCGTACATCCAGTCCCTGAAGGTCAACGGCCGTAGCAGCGACCGCCCTTGGCTCTCCTCCTCGATCGTCAGGAACGGCGGCACCCTCGACTACACCCTCTCCACCACCCCGAACCGCACCTGGGGCAGCGACCCCGCCGACGCCCCACCGTCCTTCCGCGCCGGTGAACAGCCGTACCAGATCGGCGTCGGCCCGACCGCCGCGACCCTCGCGCCCGGCGACACGACCAAGGTCAACATCAAGGCCCTGTCCCTGAGCCGCGGCACCGGACCCGAGGTCCGCTACAGCGTGGAGACCCCTGCCGGAGTCACGGCAACTCCCGCGCAGGGAACGGTCGTCGACGGCTCCCAGGACATCACCCTCACGGCCGCCGACGACGTCAAGCAGGGCTTCTACGACGTGAAGGTCACCGTCACCTCGGGCGACACGTCGTACGAGCAGCCGGTGTCCCTCACGGTCGCCGCGCCCGGCACCCTGCTCGCCGCCTACAACAACACCGGCGTCTCCGACGACACCGGCGAGCACGACGAGGCGGACTACGACGGGGGCGGCTGGAGCTACTCCCTCCAGGCGCTCGCGGCGGCCGGGCTGACCCCGGGCGGCACGGGCACGGTGGACGGGCTCGGCTTCACCTGGCCGAACTCGCCGAACGGGCGGCCGGACAACGTGTCGGCGGCCGGTCAGACCGTCCAACTCCCGCAGCCCTCGGCCACCTTGTCCTTCGTCGGCAGCGCGGTCAACGGCAACCAGCAGACGAAGGCCACCGTCACCTACACCGACGGCAGCACGGACGTGATCGATCTTTCCTTCACGGACTGGACGGTCGGCGGAGGCGGCGGAACCGTGCAGTACGGCAACGAGGTCGTCGCCAGGACCGCGTACCGCAATGTCGCGGGTGCGGACAAGGACCCGGTCGTCACCTATGTGTTCGCCACCAAGCCCTTCGCGGCACCCACGGGCAAGACCATCAAGAGCGTGACACTTCCGGACGACCCGGATCTCCATGTGTTCACCCTTGCGGTGAACTGACGTCCACCCTGTGTGCCCTCGCCCGTTCCGGTGGCGGGGGCACATCGGTGCGTGCGAGCATCCGCAGATGGGTAAACGGCCGCAGCTGCCCGAGGAGTTCCGGGCCGAAGCGCGTTCGGCCTTCGCTTTCCTGGTCGAGGGCGAAGGCTTCGCGCCGCCGGAGGACATAGACGGTGGCCTGCGTTATCTGCGCGCCGACCTGATGGTGCGCGTGTGGTTCCTGGGCGGCGCCGAGTCAGAGGTCCTGACACGACTGATCCCCCTGGCGCCGGACGGCACCAGGGGGAAAGGGGCTTGGCTGGACGACCTGTACAAGGCCGCCGCGTGCGGTCCGGCCCAGGACGTCCCCGTCTTCGCGTCGACCAGGAGAGGCGTGCTCAGACGGGTTCACCAGCACGCGGAGGCGTTGCGGAAACTGCTGCCCCGCCTCCCCGTGCCGTGACCGTGCCTCAGGCGAGCAGCTCCACCTCCGCGAGCGTCGCGGAGCCGTCCAGGACCAGGCGGTAATGGGCGTACGAGCCGGGTGACTTGACCGAGAACGCGCGCGTCTGCTTGTCCCAGGTGAAGGACTCGCCGGAGCGCTTGTCGAGCGTCTTCCACTTGGTGCCGTCGGTCGAGCCCTGGAGGGTCCAGCCGGTCGGTGCCGTCGTGTGGTCCGCCGACGACGTCAGCGTGTACTGGATGCCCTTGGTGGCCTTGGCGACCGGCAGGTCCACCGAGGTCACCGTCGCGGCCGTGGCCGACGTGTTGTCGAACAGGGCGCCGTCACCGGTGAGTTGGTCGCTGCGGGGCGTCGGCACCTGGTCGTTCTTGGTGATCGACACCGGCGCCGCGTTCTTGCCGCTGCCCCACGCCGAGGGCTTGGAGCCCATGGAGAAGTCCAGCACTCCGCCCTTCTCCAGCAGCGAGTGCGGGAGCGAAGTCGACGTCCAGGGCTTGCCGTTGACCTTCAGGCTCTGGACGTAGACGTTCTTCGTGCTGTTCTTCGGCGCCTTGACGACCAGGTCCTTGCCGTTCTCCAGGTGGACGGTCGCCTTGGTGAACAGCGGGGAGCCGATGGTGTAGTCGCCGCTGCCCATCACCAGCGGGTAGAAGCCGAGGGCGGAGAAGAGGTACCAGGCCGACTGCTCGCCGTTGTCCTCGTCGCCGTGGTAGCCCTGCCCGATCTCGCTGCCGGTGTAGAGGCGCGACATGACCTCGCGCACGTTCTTCTGCGCCTTCCAGGGCTCGCCGGCCGCGTCGTACATGTAGATGACGTGGTGGGCGACCTGGTTGGAGTGCCCGTACTGGCCCATCCGGACGTCCCGCGCCTCCGTCATCTCGTGGATGACCCCGCCGTAGGAGCCGACGGTCGCGGACGAGGCCTTCTCCGGGGTGGCGAAGTACTCGTCGAGCTTGTCGCCGAGGGACTTCTGGCCGCCGTAGAGGTTGGCGAGGCCGCGGCTGTCCTGCGGGGCGGTGAAGGCGTAGCCCCAGCCGTCGGTCTCCGTGTAGTCGTAACCCCAGATCTTCGGGTCGTAACTCGCCGAGTCCACCCGCCAGTTGCCCTTGGCGTCCCTGCCCTGGAAGAACCCGGCCCGCTTGTCGAAGAGGTTCACGTAGTCCTGGGCGCGGTTGAGGAAGTACTCCGACTCCTCCTTGTAGCGCTTCTCCCCGGTCTTCTTGTAGAGGGCCAGGCCCATCTGCGCGATGCCGTAGTCGTTGTTGTAGCCCTCCATGGCCCAGGAGAAGCCTTCGCCGGTGTCGGTGCTGGTGTAGCCGAGGAAGGGCGAGGTGGCCATGCCCTTGCGGCCGACGCCCGAGGAGGGCGGGACGACGGTGGCGTTCTTCACGGCCGCGTCGTAGGCCGACTTGGCGTCGAACTGCACGCCCTTGACGTACGCGTCCGCGAACGCGACGTCCGAGGAGGTACCGGTCATCAGGTCCGCGTAGCCGGGGGAGGACCAGCGCGAGGTCCAGCCGCCGTCCTTGTACTGCTGCACGAACCCGTCGACCATCTCACCCGCCTGACCGGGCGTCAGGAGTGAGTACGCCGGCCAGGTGGTCCGATAGGTGTCCCAGAAGCCGTTGTTGACGTACACCTTGCCGTCGACGATCTTCGCGCCGGTGTGCGTCGGGGTGTCCTGGCTCGGCATCGGGGAGAACGGCGAGGCGTACTGGTAGGTCGAACCGACCTTCTCGAAGCCGGAGTTGGGGTACAGGTACAGCCGGTACATGCTGGAGTAGAGCGTGGTCAGCTGGTCGGGGGTCGCGCCCTCCACCTCGACCTTGCCGAGCAGCTTGTCCCACACCTTCTGAGCCTGGTCCTTGACCGTGTCGAAGGAGGTGCCCTCCGGGATCTCCTGGCTCAGGTTGGCCTTCGCCTGGTCGACGCTGATCAGCGAGGTGGCCAGGCGCAGGGTGACCGTGTGGTCGGCGCCCGCCTTGAACCGCAGATAGCCCTTGACGCCGGAGGAGGAGCCGTCCGTGACCGGCGCGTCGAAGACGCCGTACACGAAGAGCCGGGTGGCGCCCGTGGACAGACCGGACTTGACGTCCGAGTAGCCGGTGACGGTCCCGTTGGTCTTGTCGAGGGTCAGGCCCGCCTGCTCGGTGACGTTGTCGAAGATGACGCTCGCGTCGTCGCCGGGGTAGGTGAAGCGCAGCGAGGCCGCGTGGTCGGTCGGCGCCATCTCGGCCTTGAGGCCGTTCTCGAACGTGACGCCGTAGTAGTAGGGGCGCGCCGTCTCGTTCTCGTGCTTGAAGGCCAACTCCCGTGCGTTCGGGTCGGTGTTGGGCGTTCCCGAAGCCGCCGAGGGCATCACCTGGAAGGTCTGCCGGTCGCCCATCCAGGGGCTCGGCTCATGGCTCAGGCTGAGCGCCTGGAGCGTCGGCAGGTTGGCGTCGTTGTTCGCCCGCGCGTAGTCGTAGAGCCAGCTCAGCGACGACGAGTTGGTCACCGGCGTCCAGAAGTTGAAGCCGTGCGGCAGCGCGGTCGCGGGGAAGTTGTTGCCGCGGGAGAAGCTGCCGCTGGAGTTGGTGCCCCGGGTGGTCAGCGCGTAGTCCGACAGATGTGCCTTCGGCTTCTCGGGCGCGACCGACCTGATGCTCACGTCGTCCAGCCAGCCCCGGAACTTCGCCGGCCCGCTGGGGGAGTCGTAGGCGAGGAGAATCCGGTCGACGGTCTTCCCGGCCGCGACCGAACCGATCCGCGAGAGCACGTTGTTCCACTGGTTGACGTAGAGGATCTTCGCCGCGCCCTGCCCCTGCGGGGTGAGCGCGAAGCCGTGCGAGTCCGTCGCGCCGAGGCCGCTGAGATAGGTGCCGTCGGTGAAGGCGAGGTCCACGGAGACGTTCGTGGCGTCGTAGTCCAGATCGCCGTCGGCCATCTGCGGGAAGATCCTGTACGACAGCTCGGTGTCCCGGCCGACGGCCACGTCCACGTCGAAGACCTTGTTGTACGAGTACGCCCGCCCCGTCGCCGTATGACGGCCCGCGTACCGCAGTGCCCGCGTCCCGGTGAAGCCGGCGGCCGCCTTGGCCGTGGGGGAGCCGCTGGGCCCGCGGTCGACCAGCGAGAGCATGTCCTCGGGGATCGGGGCGGTGGAGCCACCGGTCGAGAACTGGACGTCGGCGAGCTGCAGGATGTCGCCGCCGTTGTTCTTGCTCACGTCCAGCCGGAAGTGCTGGTACTCGGCGGGCTCGGCGAGGTCGTACGACTTGGTCTGGAAGCGGGCGGAGAACGACTCGCCGGAGCGGGTGTCGACGGTCTTCCAGTCCTTGCCGTCGGTCGACCCCTGGAGCGTCCAGTCCTGCGGGTCGCGCTCGTCGTGGTCGTTGGCCGAAGTCAGCGCGTACGTGACTATTTTGAGCGGTTTGTCGAGATCGAACTCGACCCAGCCCGTGGGCTCGAAGGTGAGCCACTTGGTGCCGGACTCGGCGTCGACGAGGTTCTCCTTCACCTCGCCCGCACCGGTGTTCTCGCCGCTGGCCCGCAGGTCCGTGACGTGGTCGTCCACATTGCCGGGGATACCGCTGGTGTATCCCCCGTCGACACCGGAGGCCCGCTTGGAGCCGTCCGGCGCGGTGTCCACGGTGTTCAGCCAGTCCGGCGCCGGGTCACCCGCCTCGAAGGAGGAGGCGAACTCCCCGGCCGGAGCGGGTGCCTTGACGGGCAGCGCGACGGCCGCCCCCTGCGAGCCCGCCACCAGAGCGACGGCGGCCACCGAGACGGCCGCCGAACCCCACCATCTGTGATGCATACGAGGGCATCCTCCCTGCACGTGGGACAACGTTGTCAATTTCGACGCGCAGGCAACAGTAGGGAGTCAAGTGGCCAGGGATGTCAAGGGTGTTGAGTGCGGCATTCGAGCGCAATAGCGGGGATTTCTCCGGCATCGAACGCACAGGGCCTTCATATTTCCGCGAGGTCTCACTTCGGAAAAGACCGACAACCTACCCTGCATTCGATCTTGCTCTGCTGGCAAGAAGTGGACTATACCTGTCGGCGTTCCACCCCTGCACGAACCAGCTCGACCTGACCGCGGTGCCGGGGAGGATCCGGTTCACCGCCTGAGTCCTGGAGAAGGCGAGGACTTGAGCATGGGATCCACTTCCGCCGAGAACAACGTTTCGGGTACCAACGGCGCACAAGGTGTCGGCCGCCGAGATCTGATCAAGAGGTCGGCCGCGCTCGGCCTGATCTCCGTTCCTGCCATGAGCTTCCTCTCGGCCTGTGCGAGCAGCGACAGCGGCTCGGACAAGAAGGCCAAGTCGGGCACGAAGACCGCGAAGAACCCGCTGGCGGTGAACGAGACCGCGCAGATGGAGTTCGTGCTCTTCGACGGTGGCTTCGGAAAGGAGTACGCCCAGGACGCCGTCAAGATCTACGAGAAGAACTTCCCCAAGGCGAAGGTCAAGTTCTCCGCCACCCAGAAGATCCAGTCGACGCTGCAGCCCCGCTTCAACCAGGGCACCCCGCCGGACCTGATCGACAACTCCGGTGCCGAGCAGATGGACATGGGTGTCCTCGTCGGCAAGAAGCAGCTCACCGACCTCACCCCGCTGCTGGACGCGCCCTCCTACGACGACCCCTCGAAGAAGGTCCGCGACACCCTGCGGCCCGGCATCGTCGAGATGGGCCAGTTCGACGGCGACCCGGTCTGGATCATGTACTACGCCTACACGGTGTACGGCGTCTGGTACTCGCAGAAGGCCCTGGACTCGCTCGACGAGAAGTACCCCGAGACCTGGGACCAGATGCTCGCGGTCTGCGCCAAGGCCAAGAAGAAGGGCATGGCGGGCTGGACCTACGCGGGCAAGTACCCGTACTACATCCCGTTCTCGCTCTACCCGATGATCGGCAAGGTCGGCGGCCGCGAGGTCCTCGACGCGATCGACAACCTGGAGCCCAACGCCTGGAAGCACCCGGCCGTCAAGGCCTGCTTCGACGCCTACTACGAGCTCTACAAGAAGGGCTACATCCTCAAGGGCACGCCCGGCATCGACCACATTCAGTCGCAGACCGCGTGGGCCGAGGGCAAGGCGCTGTTCATCCCGAACGGCTCCTGGGTGGAGAACGAGTCCGCCAACGTCATCCCCAAGGACTTCAACCTCGCCGTCTCCGCGCCGACCGGCATCGACAGCTCCGACAAGATGCCCTTCGGCACCATCTGGGCGTCCGGCGGTGAGCCCTTCATCGTCCCGGCCAAGGCGGCCAACGCGGCGGGCGGCATGGAGCAGCTGCGCATCATGCTCAGCGAGGCCTCCTCGAAGAACTTCACCAGCAAGGTGAAGTCACTGACCGCCTACAACGGCGGCACCACCGGGATCACCCTCACGCCGGGCCTCACCTCCGGTGTGGCGGCGCTGAAGCTGGCCGGCGACAACGTCCTCAACCCGCGACTGCAGGACTGGTACGTGCAGTTGCAGAAGGAGCAGATCGGTGTCGCGGGTCTCGGCGAGATGATGGCCGGACGGGCCACTCCGGCCGAGACCATCAAGAAGATCCAGGGCTTCGCCGACGCGGCGGCCAAGGACACGTCGATCAAGCACTACAAGCACCAGTGAGGATCCGTCACCAGCGGCGGCGCCCGCCCAGAGAACGGGGTCGGTAGCAATGCAGCACGGCAAGTACCGGTTCATCGTGGGGTTCCTGGCCGTTCCCCTCGGGCTGTACGTGCTTTTCGTCGTATGGCCCTTCATCCAGTCCATCTACTATTCGTTCACGGACTGGACGGGGCTGAGCCCGGAATTCAAAATGGTCGGCTTCGACAACTACAAGAGAATGTTCCACGACGAGATCTTCTGGAAATCGTTGCAGCACAGTCTCCTGTTCGCGTTGGTGCTGCCGCTGGTGACGATCAGTCTGGCGCTGTTCTTCGCTTTCATGATCAATGTCGGTGGGCGGCGCCGGACGGGCGGCCCGGTGGTCTCGGGCGTCCGCGGCTCCTCCTTCTACAAGATCGTCTATTTCTTCCCGCAGGTCCTCTCGATCGCGATCGTCGCCCTGTTGTTCGCCTTCGCGTACAACCCCGACAGCGGCGCGATCAACTCCTTCCTCCGCGGGATCGGACTCGGCAGCATCCAACCGCTGTGGCTCGGTGATCCGAGCCTCGCCCTGTGGTGTGTGATGGGGGTGCTCGTCTGGTCCACGGTCGGCTTCTTCGTGGTCCTCTTCTCCGCCGGTATGGCGTCCATCCCGGCGGAGCTGTACGAGGCGGCGCTGCTCGACGGAGCCAACCGGATGACCACGTTCTTCCGCCTCACCCTGCCGCTGCTGTGGGACACCGTGATGTCCGGCTGGGTCTACATGGGCATCCTGGCGCTGGGCGCCGAGTCGTTCGCGGTCGTACAGATCATGACGACCGGACCGGGCGGTCCCGACTACTCGACCACCGTCATGGTCCTGTACGTGTACCAGAAGGCGTTCCGAGACGGACAGGCCGCCTACGCGACCACCATCGGCGTCGCCCTGCTCGTCGTCACGCTGGCCTTCGCGGCGATCGTGATGCGACTGGGCCGCCGTGAGCGGCTGGAGTTCTGATCACATGAAGACGACCGAGACCCCCGCCCCCCTGCCGGCCGAGCCCGGTGTCCCCGTCGCCAAGTCCGGCACAGCCGTCGGAGACCCGCCGAAGCGGAAGAAGAAAAGAGAGGGCACGGTCCTCAACGTCTTCTCGCACGGCATGCTCATTCTCTGGGCGTTCATGGTCGTCCTGCCACTCCTGTGGGCGGTGATGACGTCCTTCAAGAGCGACAGCGCGATCTTCAGCTCGCCCTGGGCACTGCCGGACAAACTGCACTTCGGCAACTGGGCGCGCGCCTGGACCGACGCCAACATGAGCGACTACTTCTTCAACACCGTTCTGGTGGTGGGCGGTTCGCTCATCGGCACGCTGGTGCTCGGTTCGATGGCCGCGTACGTGCTCGCCCGGTTCGACTTCCCGGGCAACCGCTTCATCTACTTCCTGTTCATCGGCGGCATGAGCTTCCCGATCATGCTGGCTCTGGTTCCGCTGTTCTACGTCGTCAATAACCTGGGACTGCTCAACACGATCCACGGGCTGATCCTGGTCTACATCGCCTACTCGCTGCCGTTCACGGTCTTCTTCCTGACCGCGTTCTTCCGCACGCTGCCCACCTCGGTGGCGGAGGCGGCGTTCGTGGACGGGGCCTCGCACAGCCGGACGTTCTTCCAGATCATGCTGCCGATGGCCAAGCCGGGCCTGATCAGCGTGGGGATCTTCAACTTCCTGGGCCAGTGGAACCAGTACATGCTGCCGACGGTCCTGAACACCGACCCGGACAAGCGGGTCCTCACCCAGGGCCTGGTGCAGCTCGCCGCCAGCCAGGGCTACAAGGGCGACTGGTCCGGTCTCTTCGCCGGTCTGGTCATGGCGATGCTTCCAGTACTTGCTGCATACATCGTCTTCCAGCGTCAGGTGGTGCAGGGGCTGACGGCGGGGGCTCTCAAGTAGCGCCCCGCTAGGGGCTCGTGCGTGCCGCTCCAGGCTTCTGGGGCGGCTTGCACGCATGCGTGCAAGTACCCGGATGCGGTTCAACCTCTTGACGGGAGGCGACCCTAACGGCTCAGCTTAGAGTTCACTAGTTGGACATAGACGGGGCCTCATCGATGCGGTCCCGCGCGCAGGAGGTCGTCGTGGAGACTCCGGGGTCGCAGTCGTCGCTGCACCGAGCGAATCTAGAGCGGGTCGTGCGAGCGGTGCGGCTGGCCGGGTCGCTCACGCAGGCGGAGATCGCGAGGACGACGGGTCTGTCCGCTGCGACGGTCTCCAATATCGTGCGCGAGCTCAAGGACGGCGGAACGGTCGAGGTCACACCGACTTCGGCGGGCGGCCGCCGGGCCCGCAGCGTGTCGCTGAGCGGCGACGCCGGCATCGTGATCGGCGTCGACTTCGGGCACACACATTTGCGCGTCGCGGTCGGAAATCTCGCCCATCAGGTGCTGGCCGAGGAGTCCGAGCCCGTCGATGTGGACGCCTCCTCCACGCAGGGCTTCGACCGGGCGGAAGAGCTGGTCAACCGGCTGATCGCGGCGACCGGAGTGGACCGTTCCAAGATCGCCGGGGTGGGCCTCGGCGTGCCCGGGCCGATCGACGTGGAATCGGGCACCCTGGGCTCCACCGCCATCCTCCCGGGCTGGACCGGCACCAGACCCGCCGAGGAGCTCGGCAGCCGTCTGGGTGTACCGGTGCACGTGGACAACGACGCCAACCTCGGCGCCCTCGGTGAGCTGGTCTGGGGCAGTGGGCGCGGGGTCAGGGACCTGGCGTACATCAAGGTCGCGAGCGGGGTCGGCGCGGGGCTGGTCATCAACGGCAAGATCTACCGGGGCCCGGGTGGCACAGCGGGAGAAATCGGGCATATTACTCTTGATGAGTCCGGCCCTGTCTGCCGTTGCGGAAACCGGGGCTGCCTGGAGACCTTCGCGGCCGCGCGCTATGTGCTGCCGCTCCTCCAGGGCAGTCACGGCACCGACCTGACCATGGAGGGAGTCGTACGGCTGGCGCGGGACGGAGACCCGGGCTGCCGTCGGGTGATCGCCGACGTCGGCCGCCACATCGGCAGTGGAGTCGCCAATCTCTGCAATTTGCTGAACCCGAGCCGAGTGGTCCTCGGTGGCGATCTCGCCGAGGCCGGTGAGCTGGTGCTCGGGCCGATCAGGGAGTCTGTCGGCCGCTATGCGATCCCCAGTGCGGCGCGTCAACTGTCCGTTCTCCCGGGGGCACTTGGAGGCCGTGCGGAGGTGCTCGGAGCACTCGCTCTCGCGCTCAGCGAGATGGGCGATTCGACACTTTTGGACGGGTCGCTGACTGCAGCGACACCTGTCTTCACTTAGAGAACGCACGACGCCGTTGCCATCTCGTTAAGTATTTACTTCTTGACGTCGCACGCGTGGCCGAGTTGACTTCCAGCCACCTCGGCCGCAACGACGCGGCCTCGTCAGGGAGGTTTCTGAAGTGAACACGCGTATGCGTCGTGCCGCCGTTGCTGTCATCGCCACCACGATGGCCGTCTCGCTGGCCGCCTGTGGCAAGGCCGGCGACAAGAAGTCCGACAGCAGCTCGTCCAGCTCCTCGGGCGGTACCAACGCCAAGATCGGTCTGCTCCTGCCCGACAGTGTCACCACGCGGTACGAGAAGTTCGACAAGCCGTACTTCGAGGCCAAGGTCAAGGAGCTCTGCTCCGGCTGCACCGTCGAGTACAACAACGCCAACGCCAGCGCGGCCACCCAGGCCCAGCAGGTCAGCAGCATGATCACCAAGGGCGTCAAGGTCATCGTGATCAGCGCCCAGGACTCCGCCGCGATCAAGTCCTCGATCCAGCAGGCGGTCAACAAGGGCATCAAGGTCGTCGCGTACGACCGTCTGGCCCAGGGCCCGGTCTCGGCCTACGTCTCCTTCGACAACGTCCAGGTCGGCAAGCTCCAGGGCGAGGCTCTCCTCACCGCGCTGGGCTCGAAGGCCACCACCAAGTCGAAGATCGTCATGATCAACGGTGACGACGCCGACCCGAACGCCGCGCAGTTCAAGAAGGGCGCCCACGAGGCCCTCGACGGCAAGGTCGACATCGCCTACGAGCAGTCCGGCCTGTGGAAGGACACCATCGCCGGGCAGAAGATGTCGGCGGCCATCACCCAGCTGGGTGCCAAGAACATCGCGGGCGTCTACTCCGCCAACGACGGCATGGCCGGTGGCATCGCCACCGTCCTCAAGGGCGCCAAGATCAGCGGCATCCCGCTGACGGGTCAGGACGCGGAGCTCGCCGGTATCCAGCGCATCGTCGCCGGTACCCAGTCCTCCACCGTCTACAAGGCCTTCAAGCCGGAGGCCGAGGCCGCCGCGACGCTCGCCGTGGACCTGGCGCAGAACAAGAGCATCTCCTCGCTCGCCACCACGACCCAGACCAGCGGCTCCGGCGACAAGGTGCCCTCGCAGCTGCTGACCCCGGTGTCGGTCACCAAGGCCAACATCAAGGACACGGTCATCAAGGACGGTCTCTACACCGTCGCGCAGATCTGCACCGCCGACTACGCCGCGGCGTGCAAGGCGGCCGGTCTGTCCTAACCACCGCCCAGCGGTGACAGAGCCCCTTCGGCGTCCGCCCCACCTTCAAACCCCGCTGTGGGGCGGGCGCCGATCGGAACCCGTGCGAACGCAGCCGTTGCCAACTGGCACCGGCCGCGCGCATGTTCATCTTGTAAATCTGTGCCTAGGCACAACCCTCCGCGGCTTTTGACAAGCGCGGCATCCCCGCCGGTCAGGCGGCGAAGGAGATGGTTCACGTGTCCGCTACGCCCGTGCTGGCGTTGCGCGGAGTCTCCAAGCGATTCGGTGCGGTGCAGGCCCTCACCGACGTAGAGCTGGAGGTTCACGCCGGAGAAGTGGTCGCACTGGTCGGCGACAACGGCGCAGGAAAGTCCACCCTGGTGAAGACGATCGCCGGTGTGCACCCCATCGATGAAGGAGTCATCGAGTGGGAGGGCAACCCGGTCAGCATCAACAAGCCGCACGACGCCCAGGGACTCGGCGTCGCGACGGTCTACCAGGACCTCGCGCTCTGCGACAACCTCGACGTCGTCGGCAACCTGTACCTCGGACGTGAGCTGCTTCGCCGTGGCGTCATCGACGAGGTCACGATGGAGAAGAACTCCCGCGAACTGCTGAGCACTCTCTCCATTCGCATCCCGAGCGTGCGGATCCCGATCGCCAGCCTCTCCGGTGGCCAGCGGCAGGTCGTCGCCATCGCCCGTGCGCTGATCGGTGACCCCAAGGTCGTCATCCTCGACGAGCCGACCGCCGCCCTCGGTGTCGAGCAGACCGCGCAGGTCCTCGACCTGGTCGAGCGGCTGCGCGAACGCAACCTCGGCGTCATCCTCATCAGCCACAACATGGCCGACGTCAAGGCGGTCGCCGACACCGTCAACGTGCTGCGGCTGGGCAAGAACAACGGCTCCTTCCCGGTGAAGGACACCAGTCAGGAAACGATCATCGCCGCGATCACCGGTGCCACGGACAACGCCGTGACCCGTCGTGCGGTGCGCAGCACGGAGGCGGCAAAGTGAGCGACACGTCCAACACCGTGAAGAAGGAATCGGCGGAGTCGCAGACCACCGTCGCTCCCGCCGACGACCCCACGGCCGCGGCCGTCTCGGTCGTCGACCCGCGTCTGCTGGTCCGCGACGAGGGCTTCAAGGGCTACATCACCGAGTTCAAGCGCAAGGTCAAGGGCGGTGAGCTCGGCTCGCTGCCGGTCGTCGCCGGTCTGATCGTCATCGGCATCATCTTCCAGATGCAGAACAGCCGGTTCCTGAGCGCGGACAACCTGTCCAACATCAGCTACTACCTGTCGGCCACCGGCATGCTCGCCATCGGCCTGGTCTTCGTGCTGCTGCTCGGCGAGATCGACCTGTCCGTCGGCTCGGTCAGCGGTCTGGCGTCCACCCTGTTCGCCGTCTTCGTGGTCAACCACGGGATGGAGGGCTGGCTGGCGCTGGTCCTGACCATCGTCACGGGTGTCGGCATCGGCGCGCTGCACGGCTTCTTCTTCGCGAGGATCGGCGTACCGGCGTTCGTCGTCACCCTGGCCGGCTTCCTCGGCTGGAACGGTCTGATGCTGTGGCTGCTCGGTTCGAGCGGCACCATCAACATCCCGGACGCGGGTCCGGTGCACCTGCTCGGCCAGAGCTCGTTCTTCATGGACCAGTCGATCGCCGGCGCCTACATCCTGGCCGGCCTCGGCGTCGTCTCCCTGGCCTACGGCTCGCTCGTCGACCAGCGCCGCCGCAAGGCCGCCGGGGTGCCGTTCCGGCCCACCAGTGAGATCGCGCTGCGGGTCGGCCTGCTCGCCGTGGCCGCGTTCGTCACCGCGGCCGTGCTGAACTCGGCGGCGGGTGTCTCCAACTCGCTGGTGATCTTCCTCGCGTCCCTGGTGATCGTGGACTTCGTGCTCCGCCGTACCCCGTACGGCCGCAAGGTCTTCGCGGTCGGCGGTGGCATCGAGGCCGCGCGCCGTGCCGGTATCAACGTGTCCATGATCCGCATCACCGTGTTCGCCATCTCCGGCGGCTTCGCGGCGGTCGGCGGTATGTTCTTCGCCGGCCAGACCCAGAGCGCCACGCTCAACGCCGGTGGCGGCAACACCCTGATGCTGGCCATCGCGGCGGCGGTCATCGGCGGTACGAGCCTCTTCGGTGGCCGCGGCACCGTCTGGTCCGCCCTCCTGGGCATGCTCGTCATCCAGTCGATCCAGACCGGTCTCGACCTGCTCAACATGAACACGTCGATCCAGTACATGATCACGGGTGGCGTTCTGCTCGGCGCGGTCGTCATCGACTCGGTGTCCCGCAAGAGCCAGAAGGCGGCAGGTCGCGGCTGACCTGCGGCTGACCTGCGTCCTTTCGGACCAGTGCCCGGTACCGATCGCGGTACCGGGCACAGTCATGTCGTAGGAAAGGTCGTAGGAAAGGCTGTTCTTGGGTACAGCCGATCGCGTGACGTACGACGCACAGCCCGGGCGCGGTCCGCAGAGGCGGAACATTAGACTCGACAAGCCCGGCAACAGCTCGATCAGCTCTACTCGCAAGGAGGCACGGGTGCCGCTGCTGACCCGCATCAGGGGACCGCGCGATCTGGACCGGCTCAGCCTGGAGCAGCTGGACCAGCTGGCCGAGGAGATCCGGACCTTCCTCGTCGACGCCGTCTCCAAGACCGGCGGCCACCTCGGCCCGAACCTCGGTGTGGTCGAGCTGACCATCGCCCTGCACCGCGTCTTCGAGTCCCCGAAGGACCGGGTGCTGTGGGACACCGGCCACCAGTCCTACGTCCACAAGCTGCTCACCGGCCGCCAGGACTTCTCGAAGCTCAAGCAGAAGGGCGGCCTCTCCGGCTACCCCTCGCAGGCCGAGTCCGAGCACGACGTCATCGAGAACTCGCACGCCTCCACGGTCCTCGGCTGGGCCGACGGCCTCGCCAAGGCGAACCAGGTCCTGGAACGCGACGACCACGTGGTCGCGGTCATCGGTGACGGCGCGCTGACCGGCGGTATGGCCTGGGAGGCGCTGAACAACATCGCCGACGCCAAGGACCGTCCCCTCGTCATCGTCGTCAACGACAACGAGCGGTCCTACGCACCGACCATCGGCGGCCTCGCGAACCACCTGGCGACCCTGCGGACCACCGACGGCTACGAGCGCTTCCTGGCCCGCGGCAAGGACCTCCTGGGGCGCACCCCGGTCGTCGGCAAGCCCCTCTACGAGACGCTGCACGGCGCGAAGAAGGGCCTGAAGGACTTCATCGCCCCGCAGGGCATGTTCGAGGACCTCGGCCTCAAGTACGTCGGCCCCATCGACGGCCACGACATCGAGGCGATGGAGTCCGCGCTGGCCCGCGCCAAGCGCTTCGGCGGCCCGGTGATCGTGCACGTCCTCACCGAGAAGGGCCGCGGCTACCAGCCCGCCCTCCAGGACGAGGCCGACCGCTTCCACGGCATCGGCCCCATCCACCCCGACACCGGTCTGCCGATCAAGGCCTCCGGCGCCGACTGGACCTCCGTCTTCGGCGACGAGATGGTCGCGCTCGGCAAGGAGCGCGAGGACATCGTCGCGATCACCGCCGCGATGCTCCAGCCGGTCGGCCTGAAGAAGTTCGCCGACGCCTTCCCTAACCGGATCTACGACGTCGGCATCGCCGAGCAGCACGGCGCCGTCTCCGCGGCGGGCCTCGCCACCGGGGGACTGCACCCCGTCTTCGCCGTCTACGCCACCTTCCTCAACCGCGCCTTCGACCAGGTGCTGATGGACGTGGCGCTGCACAAGTGCGGGGTGACCTTCGTCCTGGACCGGGCCGGCGTCACCGGCACCGACGGCGCCTCCCACAACGGCATGTGGGACATGTCGATCCTCCAGGTCGTCCCCGGGCTGCGGCTCGCCGCCCCGCGCGACGCCGACCAGGTCCGCGCCCAGCTCCGCGAGGCCGTCCAGGTCAAGGACGCGCCGACCGTGGTCCGCTTCTCCAAGGGCGCGGTCGGCCCGGCCGTACCCGCCGTGGGCCGGATCGGCGGCATGGACGTGCTGCGCGCGCCCGGCACCGACGCCCCGGACGTCCTGCTGGTCTCCGTCGGCGCGCTGGCGCCGATGTGCCTGGAGATCGCCGACCTCCTCGACAAGCAGGGCATCACCACCACTGTCGTCGACCCGCGCTGGGTCAAGCCCGTCGACGAGGCCATGGCCCCGCTCGCGGAACAGCACCGGGTGGTCGTCACCGTCGAGGACAACTCCCGTGTCGGCGGCGTCGGTTCGTCGATCGCGCAGGCCCTGCGCGACGCCGGCGTGGATGTTCCCCTCCGCGACTTCGGCATCCCGCCGCGCTTCCTCGACCACGCCTCCCGCGCCGAGGTGATGACGGAGATCGGCCTCACCGCCCCCGACATCGCCCGCCAGGTGACCGGCCTGGTCTCCAAGCTGGACGGCCTCCCCCTTTCTCGGCTTCGCTCGAATGGGGGGACCCCCATCGACCGGCCCACGGCGGAGGTCGACTCGGTGGAGTCCGCACGCGACTGAGGTACGGCCGCACCGCCGAACGGGCCGCTTCCACCACTCTTCGCAGTGGTGAAAGGGGCCCGTTCGCGTGAACCCGCCCGCGTCGGGGCATACGCACATCGCCCCCTCTCGATCATGTCGAGGACGCCAAGCGTGGGAGGTACACCCGTGAGCAGCACCCTCTTCCGGACGAAGAGAGTCGAACAGTCCATCCAGGACACCGAGGAACCGGAGCACGCGCTCAGGAAATCCCTCTCCGCCCTGGACCTGACCGTCTTCGGCGTCGGTGTCGTCATCGGCACCGGCATCTTCGTCCTCACCGGCACCGCCGCCAAGAACAACGCCGGCCCGGCGGTCTCCCTGTCCTTCGTCGTGGCCGGCGTCGTCTGTGCCCTCGCGGCGCTCTGCTACGCCGAGTTCGCGTCCACGGTCCCGGTCGCTGGTTCCGCCTACACCTTTTCGTACGCCTCCCTCGGCGAACTCCCCGCCTGGACCATCGGCTGGGACCTGGTCCTCGAACTCGCCCTCGGTACGGCGGTGGTGGCGGTCGGCTGGTCCGGCTACATCCACTCGCTGCTGGACAACGCGGGCTGGCATCTGCCCGAGGCGCTCAGCGGCCGGGACGGCGCCCACGGCTTCGGGTTCGACATCCTCGCCGCCGCGCTCGTCCTCGTCCTCACGGCGATCCTCGTGCTCGGCATGAAGCTCTCCGCGCGCGTCACCTCCGTCGTCGTCGCCATCAAGGTCGCCGTCGTCCTCGTGGTGATCGTCGCGGGCGCCTTCTTCATCAAGGCCGACAACTACAAGCCGTTCATCCCCAAGTCGCAGGCCGTGGAGGCGGGCGGCAACCTCAAGGCCCCGCTCATCCAGCTGATGTTCGGCTGGGCGCCCTCCAACTTCGGCGTCATGGGCATCTTCACCGCCGCGTCCGTGGTCTTCTTCGCCTTCATCGGCTTCGACGTCGTCGCCACCGCCGCCGAGGAGACCCGCAACCCGCAGCGGGACGTGCCGCGCGGCATCCTCGGCTCACTGATCATCTGCACCACGCTGTACGTCGCCGTGTCGATCGTCGTCACCGGCATGCAGAAGTACAGCTCGCTGTCGATCGACGCACCCCTCGCCGACGCGTTCAAGGCCACCGGACACCCGTGGTTCGCGGGTCTCATCAGCTTCGGCGCCGCGATCGGCCTGACGACGGTGTGCATGATCCTTCTCCTCGGCCAGGCCCGGGTCTTCTTCGCGATGAGCCGCGACGGACTCCTGCCCCGCTTCTTCTCGCACGTCCATCCGCGCTTCCGCACCCCGTACCGCCCGACCATCCTCCTCGGTGTGATCATCGCGATCATCTCGGGCTTCACGAGCCTCAGCGAACTCGCCGAACTGGTCAACATCGGCACCCTGTTCGCCTTCATCGTCGTGGCGATCGGCGTGATCATCCTCAGGAACAAGCGCCCGGACCTGCCCCGCTCCTTCCGCACCCCCCTGGTCCCGGCCCTCCCCATCCTCTCGGTCCTGGCCTCCCTCTGGCTGATGCTCAACCTCCCCGCCGAGACCTGGCTCCGCTTCGCCATCTGGATGGTGATCGGCTTCGTCGTGTACTTCTTCTACGGCCGCACCCACAGCCGGCTCGGACAGCAGCAGGTGGCGGAGGCGGGCCGGTCCCCGCAGCCGCCGGGCGGCCCGACGCCGTAGCCGCAGCCAACTGCCTTGCCCCACCGGCCCCGTGGGCCCCGCTCCAGCGGAACCCGCGGGGCCGGACCGTGTGTCGGCCCTGACCGGAATTGGCTGTCGACATACCGGAGCCGACCCGTAAGCTGCCTCTGCCGCCCTTGTATCGACCGGAAACGACCACGATGATGGGTGGAGTGGTGACGACATGCCACCTCCCGACCGCTCAGTGCGATTCCACTCGGCGGGAATCCGTTCGACACGCGATTCCACGAACCGGCGAAGGAGACCGCGATGACGAATTCCGGAGAGGCATCCGGTGTGGTTCAGCGCGCGTTACGGGCCGCGTCCCCGCAGCCACCGCAGTTGACCACGCACATCCCCGACTGCGGCACCAGCTCACTGGCCGACCTGGGGACGGTCGACCAGCACATGCTGAACAGGCTGCTGTCGACCGGCCGGCCACGGGGCTCCGGCTTCAACTCCAGCGTCTGACACCCCGGACACCATGGACCGATGACCGCCGGGACAAGAGCGTTCCGTCAGTTCGTCCTCAAGGTGCACAGCAGATGCGACCTCGCCTGCGACCACTGCTACATCTATGAGCACGCCGACCAGAGTTGGCGCCGTCGGCCACGGGTGATCCCGGACGAGGTGGTGGCGGCGTTCGTGGCCCGCATCGCCGAACACGCCAGGGCCCACCCCGAACTCCCGCGCGTGCACGTCATATTGCACGGCGGCGAACCCCTGCTCGCCGGCCGCGAGCGACTCGCCAAGATCGCCCGGGACCTGCGTGCGGCGCTGGACGGCGTGTGCGAACTCGACCTGCGCATGCAGACCAACGGCCTCCGCCTGGACGAGGAGTCGTGCCGCATGCTGGTCCGCGAACGGATCAGCACCGGCGTCTCCCTCGACGGCGACCGCGCCTCGAACGACCGTCATCGCAAGCGGGCCGACGGCACCGGTTCGTACGAAGCCGTCGTCCGCGCCGTGCGGCTCCTCGGCTCCGCCCCGTACCGCAGTGCCTTCGCCGGCCTGCTGTGCACCATCGACACGGCGAACGATCCCCTCGCCGTGTACGAGGCCCTGGCCGCGCTCGACCCGCCGCGCGTCGACTTCCTTCTGCCGCACGCCACTTGGGACCACCCGCCGCGCGGCGGCGCCGCCCACGCGCGCTGGCTGATCTCCGTCCACGACCGCTGGCGCGCCGACGGCAGACCCTTCCCGGTCCGCGTCTTCGACTCGATCGAGGCCGGGCGGGACGGCCAGGAGTCCTTCACCGAGGCGCTCGGCCTCGGCAGCCCCGACCTGGTCGTCGTGGAGACCGACGGGGAGATCGAGCAGGCCGACTGGCTCAAGACGGTCCAGGAAGGCGCGCCCGGCACCGGATTCCACGTCCTGCGGCACAGCTTCGACGAGGCGGCGGCCCACCCCGGCTTCCTGGCCCAGCACGGGGGAGTGGAGGCGCTGAGCCGGCAGTGCCGGGAGTGCCCCGTGGTGCGGATCTGCGGGGGCGGCCTCTACGGCCACCGCCACCGGGCCGGCAACGGCTTCGACAACCCCTCGGTCTACTGCGAGGACCTCTTCCGGCTGATCGGACACGTCCTGCGGACTCCCCGCCCGCGACCGGTGAGCCGCCCGCACACGCTGACCGCGCACGGCTTCGACTCGCTCGCCGCGGGCGACGGGGACGCCGACGCGCTGCGTGCCCTGGCCGCCGCCGAGGCCAGCGTCCGCCGGATGCTGCTCGGTGCCGTGTGCGCCCGCTACCCCGGCCCCGAGGCGAGCGCGGTGACCCGGCTGGACCGGCACCGGCCCCGGGAGACCGCCGAGACCGTGCGCCATCCCCACCTCGGCACCTGGGCCGTACGCGCCCTCGAAGGACGGCTGCCGGCCGCCGACGTCCGCCGGCGGCTCGGTGAGATCGCGGCCGCGACGGCACTGCGGGCCGGTTCCGGCTACCGGCTCGCGCTGCCGGAGGACACCGAGTGGGCGCACCTGCCCGGAATCGGGCGGCTGACCCTGCCACCCGGACACGGACCGGCCGAACTGGTCGCGCGCGAGGGCGACTTGCTGATCGCCGTCCGGCCCGACCGCGACCCGCTCCCGGTCGTCCAGGCGGCGGGACCGGACACCGGCGTGGACTGGGAACCCGTACGCCGTCTCGCCGCGGGCGAGGCCACCTTCCGCCTGGAGGACGGCGACCCCCACCGCGACGGGTTTCCCGCCGCACCCGCGCCCCGGCCGGACGAGGCCGAATACGCCCGCTGGGTCCGCCTGTTCGCCGAGGCCGGCGCACACCTGCGCACCCGTCACCGGCACCGCCTGCCGGGAATCCGTGCCCTGCTCGCCACCTGCACCCCGCTGCGCGCGCAGGACGGACCGGGCCGCGTACTGGCCGACCCGCACGCCTTCGGCGCCCTCGGCGTCGTCCTCCCGCCCACCGCCGCGGAGTTGGCGGGGCTGCTCGTGGAAGGTGTGCAACAGATCAAGTTCAACGCCCTGTTGGACCTCTTCGACCTGGCCGACAGCGATACGTCCCGGGAACGCCTGCGGTCCGCGTACCTCAACCAGCCCTCGGCGCAGGCGATTTCCCCCGACGGCCTCACCGCCGACGGACGCCGGATGGCCGTCAGGCTGCGAGGCTGACGGGGGATGCACACAGCAGTCTCCCTCACCGCCGACCTGCGCGGACTCGGCGTCGAGAAGGGCATGACGCTGCTGATGCACGCGTCCTCGCGGTCCCTCGGCCGGGTCCGCGGCGGCGGCCTCGCGGCACTGCGCGCGCTGCGGGGCGCGCTCGGCCCCGAGGGCACTTTGGTGGTGCCCACGTTCACCGAGGGAAATTCGTTGACATCACGGACGTACCTCCGCTCGACGCAAGGCCTGACACGACATCAACTCCTGTCCTACCGTGAGAACATGGAGCCCTTCAGCGCGGCTTCCACCCCCTCTTACGGCATGGGACGGCTGGCGGAGGAGGTACGGGTCGACCCGTCCGCCGTGCGCAGCACCCACCCGCAGACGTCCTTCGCCGCGCTCGGCCCCGGCGCCGCCCGGATCACCGCCGGGCACGCCCCGGACTGCCTGCTCGGCGAACGCTCCCCCCTCGCCCGGCTGTACGAGGAGGAGGCGTACGTCCTGCTGCTGGGTGTCGGCTACGAGACCTGCTCGGCCTTCCATCTCGCGGAGTACCGGCAGCCCGGCGCCGTCCGCCGCCGCTACGACTGCCGGGTGCTGACCGACGACGGTCCGCGCTGGACCCACTTCGTCGACGTCGACCTCGACGACAGCGACTTCGGGCAGCTCGGCCACTGGCTGGAGACCCGGGCACCGGACGGGCGCGAGCGGATCGCCCGGGGCCGGATCGGCGCCGCCGACAGCCGGCTGTTCCCGCTGCGCTGGGCCGTCGACACCTCCGCCGACTGGATGGCCGCAGGCCGCACCGCGCCCCGGGACCGCTCCGCGGGGGCCGACCATGGATGAGGCCGGCGGCAAGTACCGGACCCACCGCGGCGTCCAGCGGTCGTACGGCTTCCTCAGCTACGGCCGTACGCCCCACGTACCGGAGAGCCACAGACCGCCGGACAAACAACTGCGCGACTTCCACGCCGAGTTGACCGACCACCTGTTGCAGATCACGGACCTGGACGCCAAGACACCCGCGGTCTATCTGGACACGCGGATCCAGCTCGGCACCGACTGGGAGGACGAGTTGAAGCTCCGCCTCGCCCACTGCCAGGTCCTGGTACCGGTGCTGTCCCGGCGCCTGTTCAGCAGCAAGTGGTGTGCCCTGGAGTGGAAGTGCTTCGAGCTGCGCCAGGAACTTCAGCGCAAGCAGGGGAAGTTCACCCGCAACGCCATCGTGCCGGTGCTGTGGAACGGGCTGCGGCCCGACGAGATCCCCCTCCCTTACTCGGCCGTCGAGTACGACCACCAGGACCTCGGACCCGACTACACGAACCTGGGGCTGCTCGGCCTGCGCAACCACGGACGGCATCCGACCCACCGCAAGGTGGTCTACCAACTCGCCCTGGAAATAGTCGAAGTGGCGGTCACCGCCGGACTGGAACCGTGTGACCCCAGCCTCTTCGACGACCTCTTCGACGAGCTCGTCAACTCACCGAACGACTCGGCGGGGGAGGAACACTGATGCGTGGAGGCCGTTCCACCGAAGGCGTGCGCGACAAGGCGCCCCACTTCTTCCTGAGTTACGCCCCCGTGCCCTCGCCCGTCGGTGACACGGACGAGGCCCGCCCCGAGGCCGACAAGGACGTACGGGAGTTCTACGCCGACCTCAACCGTGCGGTCGCGGGCGCGAGCGGGCCCTTCGCCCCGGCCTCCCCCGGCTATCTCGGCGCCGCCGACCGCGCCGGACCCGACACGGCACGCGCCCTGTACCGCTGCCGCAGCTTCGTGCCCCTGATCACGCGCCGCTACTTCACCGACGTGTACTGCGGCCGCCAGTGGTACGCCTACACCCACCGCGCCCCGCGAGGCGCCATCGTCCCGGCGCTGTGGACTCCGGTGCCGACCACCGCCCGTCCGGTCCCCGTCGACCTGGACCTGCCCGTGCCCGAGCGGCCGGTGACGCCGGTGCGCGTCGAGGAGGCCGCGCAGGTCCGCTACGCGAGGGGCGGGCTGTACGGGCTGCGGCAGTACTACGACCACCCGGAGTACTACGACCAGTGCGTCCGCAGGATCGCCCAGTGCGTCGTGCAGGCCGTCCGCCGGGCACCCGAACCCACCCCGGACGAAACGGAGTTCACCGATCTGGACACCGTCCCCGACGCGTTCGCCTCCTCGTCCTGGCACCCGCTCGGCATCGCCGTGCTCGCCCCGGACGTCCACCATCTGCCGCCCGACCGCCGGGACACCAAGTACGGTCGCGAGCCACGGGACTGGCAGCCCTTCAGCGACGGCTACGCCACCCCGCTGGCCGAACGCACCGCCGAACTCGCCCGCAACCTCGGCTTCGCCCCCGAGATCCACACCTACGACGAGGCCGAACCCGTCTTCCTCGGCGAGCGCGAGGCCAGGAGCCCGTGGGTGCTCATCCTCGACCCCTGGATCCTGCACGACCACACCGCCCTGGCCCGGCTGCGCGCCTTCGACGCCCGCGACCTGCCCTGGGTGACGGTGCTGACACCACTCGCGGACGACCCGCAGACCATGAACGCCCGCGAGGAACTCGCCGCGCTCCTGCGGTCCGCGCTGCCCCGGCGACTGAGCAGCGGCCGGGCCATCCAGCGCGGCGCCGTGGCCGGCATCGAGAGCTCGGAGGCGTTCAACTCCCGTTTCACCGAGCTCGCCGACAGCGCGGCCCAGCAATACCTCAACCGACTTCCGCTACGATCCTCGCCCAGGCCCCCGGCGACGGTGGAGCGCCCCCGCACCGTTTCCGGCGGACCGGTCGCTCCCGCCCCGGACGAGGCCGATTCCCAGGGTGACCAGGAGGCCCAACCGTGACCGGCGTGCTCCCCCGCCCCGACGGCGGCAAGATCGTCACGTTCTACAGCTACAAGGGCGGCACCGGTCGCACCATGGCACTCGCCAACTCCGCCTGGATCACGGCCTCGCGGGGCAAACGGGTCCTGGTGGTCGACTGGGACCTGGAGGCGCCGGGACTGGGCCGCTTCCTCTACCCGTTCCTGGAACCGAACGCGGCGCACGACCGCCGCGGCGTGCTGGAGATCATCAACGACTACGTGCTCAAGTTCGAGGCCATGGACGGCGCCGCGATCGACGACGCGTGGATCGCCGAGCAGGCCGACATCGGCAAGGCGGTCTCCCCGCTGCTGTGGAACTTCCCGGGCGGCGGCCGGCTCGACTACCTCTCGGCGGGCCGCCAGAACCGCAACTACTCCTCGATCTTCTCCCAGTTCAACTGGAACCGCTTCTACGAGGACCAGTACGGCGGCCAGTTCCTGGACGCCCTGTGCGCCCAGTTTCGGCAGGGCTACGACTACGTCCTCGTCGACAGCCGTACCGGTCTCAGCGATGTCTCCGACATCTGCACCATCCATTTCCCCGATGTGCTGGTCAACTGCTTCACCCACAACAACCAGAGCATCGAGGGCGCCGCCGCCGTCGCCCGCAGAGTGGAGGACACCTACCGCGAACGGCGCATCCGGATCCTGCCGGTGCCCATGCGCGTGGAGGACTCCGAGGCGGACCGGCTGGAGGCCGCGCGGGCCAAGGTCCGGCTCACCTTCGACCAGCTGCTGGTCCGCACCCCGCACGTCGAACCGCGCAGCTACTGGGGCAACGTCGAGGTGCCGTACAAACCCACGTACGCCTACGAGGAGATCCTCGCGACCTTCCGCGACGAACCCGGCACGCACGCCTCGCTGCTGGCCGCCTGCGAGCGGCTGACCGCGGTCATCACCGAGGGCGAGGTGACCTCGCTGGTCCCGATGACCGACGAGGAACGCCAGAACTACCTCAAGACCGTGGTGCGCCGCCGGCCGCCGGACCCCACCCATGTCTTCCTCAGCCATGTTCCCGAGGACCAGATGTGGGCGGACTGGATCAGGCGGGTCCTCGCCGACGCGGGCTTCACCGTGGGCGACGCCCGCTCCGAGGACGGCTTCGCCGCCGGCGTCCCGCTGCGCGACGACACCGACAGCAAGGTCCGCGGTGCCTCCCGCACCCTGGCCGTACTGTCCGCCGCCTACCAGAAGTCCCCGCAGGCCAGGGCGGTCTGGGAGGCCGTGGCCGCCGCCGACCCGATGGGATCGCGCCGCACCCTGGTGCCGGTCCGGGTCAGCGACGCCCGGCTGGAGCACCCCTTCTCGGACCGGATGCCGATCCATCTGAGCAACATGACCGAGGCGCAGGCCAGGAAGGCCCTGCTGCGGGCCCTGGACGCCCAGGTCGTCCAGGGCGAGCACCCCGCCGACGGCGCCGGCAGCGGCCCCCGGTTCCCCGGCGCGGAGCCGCCCGTGTGGTCCGTACCCGTGCGCAACGCGGCCTTCACCGGACGCACCGAGCTGCTGGAGGACCTGAGAGTGCGGCTCTCGGACACCGGCACCGCCACCCTCCTGCACGGCATGGGAGGCGTGGGCAAGACCCAGCTGGCCACCGAGTACGCGCACCGCTATCGCGGCAACTACGACGTGGTCTGGTGGATCGAGGCGGAGTTCGGCGACCTCGCGCTGCGCCAGTACTCCGAACTCGCCTCCCACCTCGGCGTCGACGAACGCGACAGCATCAGCGCCACCGCGGACGCGGTCCGCGACGAACTGCGCCGGGGCGCGAAGTACGACCGCTGGCTGCTGATCTTCGACAACGCGACGACCCCGGAGTCCATCGAGCGGCTGCTCGTCAACAGTCCGGCCGGCCATGTGCTGATCACCACCCGCAACGAGGGCTGGGCCCAGATCGGCGAGCGGGTCGAGGTCGACGTCTTCTCCCGCACGGAGAGCGTCGAGCACCTCCTGCACCGGGTGTCCGCCATCAGCGCCGAGGACGCGGACCGGGTCGCGGAGGCACTCGGCGACCTGCCGCTGGCCGTCGACCAGGCCGCCGCCTGGCTGAACGAGACCGGCCAGGACGCCGCCGAGTACCTCGAACTCCTGGAGCCGCAACTGGCGTCCCTGGAGGCGGTCGAGGACTCCCGCAACTACCCGCTGCAGGTAGGCGCGACCTGGAACATCTCCATCCAGCAGCTCAACTCCCCCTTCGCGCTACGGCTGTTGCAGCTGTGCTCGCACTTCGGCGCCGACCCCATCTCCTTCAACCTGGTGCACGGCAGGGAGATGAGCGACGCCCTCAACGAACTCCAGCCGGGCAGCGCCGGCACGGCACTGGTGTCCCGGGCCATCCAGCAACTGCACCGCTACGCCCTCGCCAAGGTCGACCGCAAGAGCAAGAGCATCCAGGTGCACCGGCTCGTGCAGGCGGCCGTGCGCTCGTCGATGTCCGAGGAGGAGCAGGAGGAGGCGCTGCGCGTCGTGCGCAACGTCCTCAGCGGTGCGCGCCCCTCCGAGGGGGACGTGGAACACCCGGACAACTGGTCCCGCTACAACACCATTTGGCCCCACCTGAAGACACCGTGGACCAAGGACTCGCTCGACGACCGGATCCGGTTGCTGATGACCGAGTGGCTGCGCTACCTGCGGGCGCGCGGCGAGTACGCGGACGCCGTGTCGCTCGCCGAGGAACTGCTGTTCAAGTGGGAGAAGGAGGCGGGCCCGGACGACCGCTGGACCCTGCACCTGCGCTTCGAGATGGCCAACGTGCTGCGTTTCCAGGGCTGGTACAGCAGGGCGCTGGAGATCGACGAGGACGTGTACGAGCGACAGCGCGCGGTCCTCGGCGACGACGACAACCACACCCTGATGACGGCGGGCAGCCTCACGGCGGACCTGCGGGCCGTCGGCCGGGTGGGCAGGGCGCTGGAGATCGACCGCGACACCTACGGGCGTTCGGTGGACCTCCTCGGGGACGACCATCCCCGGACGCTGTTCGCGGCGAACAACCTGGCCGTGTCGATGCGCACGGCGGGGGACTGCTTCGAGGCGCAGACCGTCGACAAGGAAACCTGGGACCTCCGCGCGCAGACGCTCGGCCCCAAGCACCCCTACACGCTCTTCTCCCTGATCAACCTCGGCCGGGACCAGCGTTCCTGCGGTGAGTACGAGGCCTCGGCCGAGACCCTGCGCGGCGTCCACCGGACGGCCGTGGAACTCGGGCGCGAGTCACCGCCCGCGATGGAGGCGGCGAAGGCGCTCGCCATCACACTGCGCCGGCTCGACATGCTGGACGAGGCCATCGAGCTCAGCCAGGGCGTGCTGGACATCTTCCGGCGCCGCCTGGGCGACACCTCGCCCGAGACGCTGGTGGTGCGCCTCGGCCACGCGGGCCATCTCGCGGCGGCGGACCGGCACGAGGAGGCCTGCGAGGAGACCGCCGAACTGCTCGGCCGGTTCCGGCTGGCGCTCGGGGAGGGGCACCCCAACACGCTTGCCTGCGCGGTCAATCACAGCATCAACCTGCTGTCGACCGGACGGCCGGTCGAGGCCCGCGAGGTGTGCGAGCAGGCCCGTACGGCGCTGGGGACCACCATGGGCCCGGAGCACCCGTTCAGCATGAACTGCCAGATGAACCTGGCGAACACCGAGGCCGCCCTCGGCGAGGTCGCCAAGGCCGAGCACAACTACCGCCAGGCGTACGAGGAGTTGTGCGCGCGGCTCGGCCCGGACCACCCCACGCCGCTCACCTGCCGGGGCAACCTCTCGATCCTGCTCCGGGAGCTCGGCCGTACCACCGAGGCCGAGCAGCTGGCCCGGGAGAGCCTCGACGGGCTGAGCGAGAAGCTCGGCGGGAAGCACTCCAAGGTGGTCCGGCTGCGCGCCGGCCAGCGCGTGGGCCTGGAGCTCGACCCGCACCCGATCTGACGCGGCCCGCCCCCGGTCCGGCGGCGGGGGTCAGGCCGTAGGGGCCGCGGTGGCGCCGGCCCGCGCCCGCTCCCGGAGCCAGCCCAGCACCTCGGGCAGCACCGGGACGGCCGCGAAGTGCGCCGCCGACGGCTGCAGTACGACGGTGGCGTGCTCGATCCGGCCGGCCAGCCACTTGAAATGCTCTACGGGGGAGAACACGTCGTGCTCGCCGTGCCACAGCAGGGTGGGCACGGTGATCTCCTTCGGGTCGAAGCCCCACGGTGTGCTGAACGCGATGGCGTCGTCGATCCAGCCGTCCGCGTTCAGCTCGATCCCGGTCTTGAAATTCTCGTGGAGCATCCGCCGGATGCCGGCGTCCGCCACCACCTGCCGGTCCACGTCCGGCATCTCGCCGTCCAGATCCGACAGCAGCGCCATGGGGTTGGTCCGCATGGCGTCCGCGTTCTGCACCAGGGTGCTCTGCAGCAGGGCGAGGTTCTCGCGGGCGTTGCGGTACTCGCGGACGTTGGACTCGGTCATCCCCTCGAACCAGTCGTCCATGTCCTCGGCGTCCGGCGGCGCCAGGCTCACCAGTACGGCGGCGCTGCTCACCCGGTCGGACAGCTTCGCGGCACACGCGAGTGCGTGGGGACCGCCTCCGGAGCGGCCGACGACGGAGAAGTCCTTCAACTTCAGGAAATCGGCGAGGTCTTCCACGTCCGCGGCGGCGTCGACGACCCTCCGCCCCTGCACGCGCGTCGAACCGCCGTACCCGGGACGGTCGTAGGCGATCAGACGGATGCCGAGCTGGTAGAGCACCATCGACCGCGGGCGCGGTCCCTGATGGCTGCCGGGGGTTCCGTGCAGCAGAAAGACCGGGTGTCCCTGCGGGTCACCCCAGGAATCGAAAACGAGCTCTCGCCCGTCTCTGCTGTGAGCGGCACGCGCCACTCCTGCCTCCCGTCCACCGGCCGTCACGACTGCCGGAATCCTCTCAGAACGACGGGCGCCTTGGACACCTTCGACTCAGCTTCTCGTGGCGGCGTCCTCCCGTCACTGGAAAAGGACGGGAATGTCGAAAACCTGACCGAAGAAGGCCAGCTTATGCCTGTTTCGCCTGACCGGCCCCCGGTATGAAGGGCTCCAATTCGGTGCAAGCGGGACTTACTGCGAGGGGCTCGGACCGTGCACCGCACGCGGCCCGGTGACCTCGGCGCCCAACTCCGTCACCCTGCGCCGGAGTTCACGGTCGGCCGTCACCACCAGACAGGCCCGGCCGTCCGCTCCGGCGACCAGTTCGACCATACGGTCGTCCCCGCTGCCGGGTGCCGAGTCCACCCGTACGCCCGGGACGGACTCCACTCCACGGGCCGCGCCCTCCACGACCAGGACGATCTCCAAGGGGTCCGGGCGCCCCGGTACCCCGTCCGCCGCCAGCCGGTCCCGCAGCCGCTCCGCTGCGCCCCGCCGGTCCCGCCACCAGCCGTCGGGCACCGACCCGACGACGTTCGCGCCGTCGACGATCACGAGCAGGGGAGCGTCCTCGTCCGGCAGGGGAGTGTCCTCGTCCATGGGGACAGGGTCCCACCGGGCGGGGAGCGATTGTCCCCGTGACAAGGACCCGCCCCGCCGGAAAGGACCCGCCCCAATTACAGTGAACCGGTGAACGGCGACTGGCTCCTACGCGGCCGTGACGGCCGGCTCAGTGTCTATCTGCCCTCGGGCGACGCCGTCCTGTGCCGGGCGGAACGCGGTCCCGACGGCCTCTGGGGCGCCCCGCGCACGGTGGGCGGCGACCAGAAGCTGCACCCGGGGCTGCTCGGCATCGGGCAGGGCGCGGACGGCTACGCCCATCTGGTGTCCTGGCGGCCCACGGTGTCCGGCGAGTCCGGACTGGTCCACTCCACGCACTTCCGGCCCCGGCTCACCGCCCTCGACTGGAACCCGGTCGGTCACCCGGACAAGAAGGGCGACCGCACCGGCCCCCCGGCGGTCGCGGTCGACGCGGAGGGGCGGGCCCATCTCTTCGTGCGCAACAAGGCGGGCGGGGTGAGCATGCTGGCCCAGCGGGAGAAGGGCGGCTGGGATCCGTGGCGCGACCTCAAGGGCGGCGACGTCCACGAGGACCTGGCCGCGGTGACGGGGGAGTCCGGCAGGGTCGAGCTGTACGCGGCGGTGCCCGGCGCGATCCTGCACTGGCGCCAACTGGAGCCGGGCGCGCAGCCGGTCCTGGAGGAGGCGATGGAGGCCAGGATCAGACCCGGCACGCTCCGCGCGCTGGCCACCTCACCGGAGACGACCACCCTCTACTACACGGACGACTCCGGCGACCTCTGCGCCTGGCGCGCCGGCGGCAAGCCGCTCACCCTGCTGCCCTCGGCGGGCCCCGGTCCCGTCTCCGCCGTTCGCTGTGAACTCGACGGCCACGACTGCACGTTGCTCGCCCAGCGCTCGGCGAGCGGCCGGGTCGCCTTCGCCGCGTATCCCACGGAGCAGGAGTCGGCGGGCGCCTGGTGGACCGAGTCGGGCCCCCAACTCCCGGCGGACGCCGAGGTCTCGCTCGCCCTGGACGAGCACGACCGCGTCGTCGCCGCGACGTTGTCCCCGTCCACCGGCCAACTCCTTCTCACCCGGCGGAAGGACGAGCCGGGCCTGGCCCTGGAGGCCTGGCGGGAGGTGTGAGTGCGCCATGATGGCCACCGTGGACACCGAATCACTCATTGCCGTCTGGCGGCGTATCCTCGACGGCTCCGAAAAGCCGTGGGTCCTGTTCGAGCACGGCACCTGCGTGCTGCTTGAGGAGCCCGACGGCGATCCCGCCGAACAGGCCACCGGGATCCTGCGCGAGTTCGGCCCCGTACAGGTGGCGACGTCGGCGGGCGACTTCCGCGTACTCCAACTCAAGAACGACAAGGGCTGGTTGGTGACGAGCCATCACCGGGACGTCGTCACCTTCGTCGCGACGGACGAGCCCGACGACCCCTCGCACCTGGCCGTCGGCATCCACGGCCGGGCGAAGCGCGACCAGGACGGCACCGAACTGAGCGTCGTCCACGTCGAGGACGCCCCCTGACGCGCCGGTGCCCGGTACATCGGCCGATGTACCGGGCACCGTACGAACGGACTAGGCCGGAACGCTCGCCAGACCCGGAGCCAGGAACGGCTTGCCGTTCACCCGCGCCGAGACGCCCTCGCGGTCCAGGTACGGCGTGATGCCGCCCAGGTGGAAGGGCCAGCCGGCGCCCGTGATCAGGCACAGGTCGATGTCCTGGGCCTCGGCGACGACGCCCTCGTCGAGCATCAGGCCGATCTCCTGCGCCACCGCGTCCAGGACCCGGTCGCGGACCTGTTCCTCGGTCAGCACGGAGTCGCCCTGCTTGAGCAACGCGGCGACCTCGGGGTCGAGTTCGGGCTTCCCGCTGTCGTAGACGTAGAAGCCGCGCTTGCCCGCCTTGACGACGGCCGCGAGGTTCGGGGAGACCGTGAAGCGGTCCGGGAAGGCCCGGTTGAGGGTCTCCGAGACGTGCAGTCCGATGGCCGGACCGACCAACTCCAGCAGCACCAGCGGGGACATGGGCAGGCCGAGCGGCTCGACCGCCTTCTCCGCGACGGCGACCGGGGTGCCCTCGTCGATGACGTTCTGGATCTCGCCCATGAAGCGGGTGAGGATGCGGTTGACGACGAACGCCGGGGCGTCCTTCACCAACACCGCTGTCTTCTTCAGCTTCTTGGCCACCGCGAACGCGGTCGCGAGCGAGGCGTCGTCCGTCTGCTCGCCGCGCACGATCTCCAACAGGGGAAGGATCGCGACGGGGTTGAAGAAGTGGAAGCCGACGACCCGCTCGGGGTTCTTCAGCTTCGACGCCATCTCGGAGACCGACAGCGAGGAGGTGTTGGTGGCGAGGATCGCGTGCGCCGGGGCGACCGCCTCGACCTCCGCGAACACCTGCTGCTTGACGCCGATCTCCTCGAAGACAGCCTCGATGATGAAGTCGGCGTCGGAGAAGCCCTCGGCCTTGTCCAGCACACCGGTGACCAGGGCCTTCAGCCGGTTGGCCTTGTCCTGGTTGATCCGGCCCTTGCCGAGCAGCTTCTCGATCTCGGCGTGGACGTAGCCCACACCCTTGTCGACGCGCTCCTGGTCGATGTCCGTGAGGACGACCGGTACTTCGAGGCGGCGCAGGAAGAGCAGGGCGAGCTGCGAGGCCATCAGACCGGCGCCGACCACGCCGACCTTCGTCACCGGACGCGCCAGCGACTTGTCGGGGGCGCCCGCCGGACGCTTGCCGCGCTTCTGCACGAGGTTGAACGCGTAGATGCCGGCGCGGAGTTCGCCACCCATGATCAGGTCGGCGAGGGCCAGGTCCTCGGCGTCGTAACCCTGCTGGAGGTCGCCGTTCTTGGCGGCCTCGATGATGTCGAGTGCGCGGTAGGCGGCCGGGGCCGCGCCGTGCACCTTGGAGTCCGCGACGAAACGGCCCTTGGCGACGGCCTGGTCCCAGGCCTCGCCGCGGTCGATCGCCGGACGCTCGACCTTGATGTCGCCCTTGAGGACGTTCGCCGTCCAGATCAGCGACTGCTCCAGGAAGTCGGCGCCCTCGAAGAGCGCGTCCGCGATCCCGAGGTCGAAGACCTGCTGGCCCTTGAGCTGCTTGTTCTGGTTGAGGCTGTTCTCGATGATCACCGAGACGGCCTTCTCGGCGCCGATCAGGTTCGGCAGCAGCGTGCAGCCGCCCCAGCCCGGGACCAGACCGAGGAAGACCTCGGGGAGGGAGAAGGCGGCGATGTGCTTCGAGACCGTGCGGTACTCGCAGTGCAGACCGACCTCGACACCGCCGCCCATGGCCGCGCCGTTGTAGTACGTGAAGGTCGGCACCGCGATGTCCGCGAGGCGCTTGAAGACCTCGTGGCCGCCCTTGCCGATGGCGAGCGCGTCGTCGTGGTTCTTGAGGAGCTCGACGCCCTTGAGGTCCGCGCCGACCGCGAAGACGAACGGCTTGCCGGTGATGCCGACACCGACGATCTCGCCGGCCGCCGCCTCCTTCTCGACCTGGTCGATGGCGGTGTTCAGGTTCGCCAGCGAGGCCGGGCCGAAGGTGGTCGGCTTGGTGTGGTCGAAGCCGTTGTCCAGCGTGATGAGCGCGAACCGCCCGGCGCCGTACGGCAGTTCGAGGTGGCGGACGTGCGCGGACGTCACGACCTCGTCCGGGAACAGCTCGGCCGCACCCTTCAGAAGCTCGGTGGTGGTGCTCACTTGTCCCCCTCGAAGTGCGGGTTCTCCCAGATGACCGTGGCGCCCATGCCGAAGCCGACGCACATCGTCGTCAGGCCGTAGCGGACGTTCGGCTGCTCCTCGAACTGGCGGGCCAGCTGCGTCATCAGGCGCACGCCCGACGAGGCCAGCGGGTGACCGAAGGCGATCGCGCCGCCGTACTGGTTGACGCGCTCGTCGTCGTCCGCGATGCCGTAGTGCTCCAGGAAGGCCAGCACCTGTACGGCGAAGGCCTCGTTGATCTCGAAGAGGTTGATGTCCTCGATGGACAGGCCCGCCTTGGCGAGCGCCTTCTCCGTGGCCGGGATCGGGCCGTAGCCCATGACCTCCGGCTCGACGCCCGCGAAGGCGTACGAGACGAGACGCATCTTCACCGGCAGGTTGTTCTCGCGCGCGAAGTCCTCGCTGGCGATGATCGACGCGGTGGCACCGTCGTTCAGACCGGCCGCGTTGCCCGCGGTGACCCGGCCGTGCACACGGAACGGCGTCTTCAGACCGGCCAGGTTCTCCAGGGTGGTCCCCGGGCGCATCGGCTCGTCGGCGGTGACCAGACCCCAACCGGTCTCGCCCACCTGCTCGTTGGTGTTGCGCACCGAGATCGGCACCAGGTCCTGCTGGATCTTGCCGTTGGCGTACGCCTTGGCGGCCTTCTCCTGCGAGCGCACCGCGTACTCGTCTGCGCGCTGCTTGGTGATCGTGGGGTAGCGGTCGTGCAGGTTCTCCGCGGTCATGCCCATGAACAGCGCGGAGTCGTCGACCAGCTTCTCGCTCACGAACCGCGGGTTGGGGTCCACGCCCTCGCCCATGGGGTGGCGGCCCATGTGCTCGACGCCACCGGCGATGACGGCGTCGTAGGCACCGAAGGCGATGGAGCCCGCGGTGGTCGTGACGGCGGTCAGCGCGCCCGCGCACATGCGGTCGATGGAGTAGCCCGGGACGGACTGCGGCAGCCCGGCGAGAAGGCCCGCCGTACGGCCGAGCGTGAGCCCCTGGTCACCGATCTGCGTGGTCGCGGCGATGGCGACCTCGTCGATCTTCGCGGGGTCCAGACCGGGGTTGCGGCGCAGCAGCTCCCGGATCGCCTTCACGACGAGGTCGTCGGCCCGGGTCTCGTGGTAGATGCCCTTCGGGCCCGCCTTGCCGAACGGGGTACGGACGCCGTCTACGAAGACGACGTCCCTGACGGTACGAGGCACGATTGGCTCTCCTCCAGGGTGCGGGATCTGCACTGCTGCGATGCGCTGAGCGCGCGCTCAGGAACCATGCTACTTGTGAGTAACCAGGCTGCCCAGTCCCGGGGCTCCAAGCGGCGAACGTCACACCCCGGAACCCTCGCGATCATGCCCCGGGCGGTCCGGTCGACCCCCGCGGGGTCAGCACCGGAGCGGGCACGGGATGCGAAACGGAACCCTCCCCGGTGATCACCCCGAACAGAGTCCGTGCCGCGTCCGCGCCGAATCCGTGCACATCATGGCTCATCGCGGAGAGCGTCGGACGCGTGATCCGGCACAACTCGGAGTCGTCCCAGGCCAGCACCGACACATCGGCCGGCACGGCGAGCCCCAGCTCGGCGGCGACCGCGAGCCCCGCCACCGCCATGATGTCGTTGTCGTACACGATGGCCGTCGGCCGGTCCGGTGCCGCCGCTGTCAGCAGTGAACGCGTGGCCCGAGCCCCTGCTTCCCCCGACTGATCGGTGGCCAGCTGCCGGGCCCCGGCCGGCCCCAGCGCACGCACCGCCGCGTCGAAGGCGTCGGTCCGCAGCGCGGTGAGCGCCGCCGCCCCACCCACCCGCGCGATCCGCCGATGTCCGAGCCCGGCGAGATACCGCACCGCCTCGGTCACGGCCCCGGCCTCGTCGGTCCACACCGAGGTCAGCCCCCCGGTCAACGACGGATGCCCCACCGCCACCACCGGCAGCCCCAGCCGCCGCACCACCGGGACCCGCGGATCGTCCGCCCGGAAATCCACGAGAATCGCCCCGCCGACCTGCCGAGCCCGCCACCACGACTCCTGCAGCGCGACCTCTTCCTCCGCACTCCGCACGAGCCGCAACAGCAGCGCGCAGGAGTGCTCGATCAGCACGCTCTCCACGCCGGACACGAACTCCATGGAGAACGGCTCCAGCCCGAGCAGCCGCGCCGGTCGGCAGAGGGCCAGTCCTACGGCGTCCACGCGCGCCCCGGCCAGTGACCGCGCGGTGAGATTGGGCGTCCAGCCCAACTCCCGCGCGGCCTCGAAGATCCGCTTCCGCGTCGAGTCCGAGAGCCCCGGCTTCTGGTTGAAGGCCAGCGACACCGCACCCTTGGACACCCCGGCGCGCGCGGCAACGTCCTTGATGGTGACGCGAGTTGTGCTCATTGAGGGGGAGTCTTGCAGCCGATCCCTCCGACTGTGACCCGTTTACCGAGTTCGAAGATCTTGGCGCGATCTAGACGCTCCAGCTTTATGAGCGGCGTGACTTTCCAGGGGCGCGGGGAACTGTGCGACAAGCCACCACGCGCCCGCACCCGCCGCTCGACCGAAGCGCCTACGGTGCCTTGGCGGACAAAGGCCCCACCAAAACAGGCGCCACCTGCTCCACCTGCCAGGGCCGAGCCCCGTACCCCGACAGCGCAGCCCCCACGGACTCCACATCCACACTCTTCGGCGGCTCCCAGCAAACCCGCCGAACCGTGTCCGGAGTGATCAAGTTCTCCTGAGGCATGTTGAGCCCCTCGGCCACCGCGGAAACCGCGGCACGGGCCGCGGACAACCGAGCCGCGGCCTCGGGATCCTTGTCCGCCCAGGCCCGGGGCGGCGGCGGCCCGGTGACCGGCTGCCCGGGCTGCGGCAACGCCGAGTCGGGCAGGGCCTTGGCCCGATCGACGGCCGCCTGCCACTGCTCCAGCTGCCGCCGCCCCATCCGATGCCCGAACCCGTTCAACGCGGCCAGCGCCTGCACATCGGCGGGAAGCGAGAGCGCGGCCTCCACGATCGCCGCGTCGGACAGCACCTTCCCCGGCGACACGTCCCGCCGCTGCGCGATCCGGTCCCGCGTCTGCCACAGCTCGCGGACGACACCGAGCTGACGGCGCCGCCGTACCTTGTGCATGCCGGACGTACGGCGCCACGGATCCTTGCGGGGCTCGGCGGGCGGCGCGGCCGCGATCGCGTCGAACTCCTGGCGGGCCCACTCCAGCTTGCCCTGCCGGTCCAGTTCCTTCTCCAGGGCGTCCCGCAGGTCGACGAGGAGTTCCACGTCCAGGGCCGCGTACCGCAGCCACGGCTCGGGCAGGGGGCGGGTGGACCAGTCGACGGCGGAGTGTCCCTTCTCCAGGACGAAACCGAGGACGTTCTCGACCATCGCACCCAGGCCGACCCGCGGGAATCCGGCGAGCCGACCCGCCAGCTCGGTGTCGAAGAGCCGCGTCGGCACCATGCCTATCTCCCGCAGACACGGCAGGTCCTGGGTGGCGGCGTGCAGCACCCACTCGACGCCGGAGACGGCCTCGCCGAGGGCGGAGAGGTCGGGGCAGGCGACGGGGTCGATCAGTGCGGTGCCCGCGCCCTCGCGGCGCAGCTGCACCAGATAGGCGCGTTGTCCGTAGCGGTAGCCGGACGCGCGCTCGGCGTCGACGGCGAGGGGGCCCGTGCCGGCGGCGAGGGCCGCGATCGCCTCGGCGAGGGCGTCCTCGTCGGCGATCACGGGCGGAATGCCCTCCCGGGGCTCAAGCAAGGGGATCGGCGCCGTTTCGACGTCGTCCGGAGGGGCGCCTCCGGTGGTTCGCAGTGAGCTGTCTGCTGCGGTTTCTTGGGCGTCGGTCACGTGTCAAGGGTATCCGTGTATGGACAACGCCCGCCGACGGAACGTTCCGTCGACGGGCGTCTGGGGGTCGTAAACCAGTCAGGTAAGTGAAAGATCCGGTTCACGGCTGGGCGGGGGAGTGGAGGACGTGGTTCCGGGGCAGGGTCAGTGGATGATTCCGGTGCGCAGTGCCACCGCGACCATGCCGGCGCGGTCACCCGTGCCGAGCTTGCGGGCGATGCGGGCGAGGTGGCTCTTGACGGTCAGTGCGGACAGGCCCATGGAGACGCCGATCGCCTTGTTCGACTGGCCCTCCGCGACCAGGCGGAGCACCTCGACCTCACGGCCGGACAGTTCGCGGTAGCCGCCCGGGTGGCTCGGGGCACCCGGGGGGCGGCGGTGCATACGGGCGGCGGCGGAGCCGATGGGAGCGGCGCCGGGTCGGGTGGGGAGCCCGATGTTGGTGCGGGTGCCGGTGACGACGTAGCCCTTGACGCCGCCCGCGAGGGCGTTGCGCACGGCACCGATGTCGTCGGCGGCGGACAGGGCCAGGCCGTTGGGCCAGCCTGCGGCTCGGGTCTCGGAGAGCAGGGTGAGTCCGGAGCCGTCGGGAAGGTGGACGTCTGCCACACAGATGTCGCGGGGGTTGCCGATGCGGGGACGAGCCTCCGCGACGGACGAGGCCTCGATGACGTCGCGCACACCGAGCGCCCACAGGTGGCGGGTGACGGTGGAGCGGACGCGCGGGTCGGCCACGACCACCATGGCGGTCGGCTTGTTCGGGCGGTAGGCGACCAGGCTTGCGGGCTGCTCAAGGAGAACGGACACCAGGCCTCCTGGGTGTGGGACGACTTTCAAGGTCACAGTCGTCTTCGGCAGCAAACCCGCGGTCCTTTAGAGAAAGATCACGATTTAGTGAGTAGCAATCAGTGCAATTCGGACACGCTGTCGATCGTTCGGTGAACGAAACGGTTCGTTCGAGGGGCCACTCGTGATTGAAAGTGGCCGTATCGACAAAGACACCGCAAGCGACGGGTAGGACCTCGGTGTGCCTCGGGTAAGGCTCAGCGTGACTGCGGGCCCCGGCGCTGCGGCAGCGTGACGATGGACGCGTCGCCCGGACCCGCCGGCGGCAGGCCCGCGACCTGGGCCAGCAGATCGCACCAGGAGGCCAGATGCGCGGCCGTGTCCGGGACGCCGCCGAGCCCCTCGCGGGGTGTCCACGAGGCACGGATCTCGATCTGGGAGGCCGACGGGCGCTCGGACAGCCCGCCGAAGTAGTGGGAGCTGGCCCGGGTGACCGTGCCGCTCGGCTCGCCGTAGGTCAGTCCGCGGGTCTGGAGCGCGCCGGTCAGCCAGGACCAGCACACGTCCGGCAGCAGCGGATCCGCCGCCATCTCCGGCTCCAGCTCCGCGCGCACCAGCGTCACCAGCCGGAACGTGCCGTGCCAGGCGTCGTGCCCGGCCGGGTCGTGGAGCAGCACCAGGCGGCCGTCGGCCAGGTCCTGGTCGCCGTCGACGACCGCGGCCTCCAGCGCGTACGCGTAGGGGGCCAGGCGCTGTGGCGCCGGTGTCGGGTCGATCTCGATCTGTGGTCGCAGCCGACTGTTCCGCAGAGCCTGGACCGCGGCCTGGAAAGCCGGCGGTGCCGTACCGCCCCCATCCCGGTCCCCCTCCTTGGAGTCGTCCATTCCGTCAGCGCCGTCCGACAGTCGTCCCTGAGCCGCAGCCATGCGGGAAGATTAAGGGGAACGGAGGCATCGTGCGGGACTAGACACCCGCTCTTGCGTTCAGCACACCGTGCAATCGCCTTCCGGGGCCGTGCGAGACTTGCCCCGTGAGTGTCAACCAGAGCCCCACGGGCCAGCAGCCGACCGCCACTTACGACTCCGCCTTCATGAAGGCGTGCAGGCGCGAGCCCGTACCGCACACACCCGTGTGGTTCATGCGGCAGGCCGGGCGCTCGCTGCCGGAGTACCACAAGGTGCGCGAGGGCATCCCCATGCTGGAGTCCTGCACGCGCCCCGAACTGGTCGCCGAGATCACTCTCCAGCCGGTGCGCAGGCACGGCGTGGACGCGGCGGTCTACTTCAGCGACATCGTCGTCCCGCTCAAGGCCATCGGCATCGACCTCGACATCAAGCCCGGCGTCGGCCCGGTCGTCGACAAGCCGATCCGCACCCGCGCCGACCTGGCCCGGCTCCGTGACCTCACCCCCGAGGACGTCTCCTACGTCACGGAGGCCGTCGGCCTGCTGACCGCCGAGCTCGGCTCCACCCCCCTCATCGGCTTCGCCGGCGCCCCGTTCACCCTCGCGAGCTACCTCATCGAGGGCGGCCCGTCCCGCACGTACGAGAACGCCAAGGCGATCATGTACGGCGACCCCGAGCTCTGGGCCGACATCCTCGACCGCCTCGCCGACATCACGGCCGCCTTCCTCAAGGTCCAGATCGAGGCGGGCGCCAGTGCCGTCCAGCTCTTCGACTCCTGGGCCGGCGCCCTCGCCCCCGCCGACTACCGCCGCTCGGTCCTCCCCGCCTCCGCGAAGGTCCTCAAGGCGGTGGAGGGCTACGGCGTCCCCCGCATCCACTTCGGCGTCGGCACCGGCGAGCTGCTGCAGCTCATGGGCGAGGCCGGCGCGGACGTCGTCGGCGTCGACTACCGCGTCGCGCTGGACGAGGCCGCCCGCCGCGTCGGCCCTGGCAAGGCACTCCAGGGCAACCTCGACCCGGCCGTCCTGTTCGCCCCCACGGAGGCCGTCGAGGCGAAGACCCGCGAGGTCCTCGAAGACGCCAAGGGCCTTGAGGGCCACATCTTCAACCTCGGGCACGGCGTGATGCCGTCCACCGACCCGGACGCGCTCACCCGGCTCGCCGAGTTCGTCCACACCGAGACGGCCCGATAAGCGCGCTCACCACGTGTGCCGGGGCCGTGCCCGCCTGCCGAACAGCAGGCCGCGCGGTTCCGGCGGCGGGGGAGTGCCCGCCTTGAGCGGCCAGGCCAGCAGCATCCCCGCGATGAAGCCGACGACATGCGCCGCGTACGCCACGGTGCCGGCCTCCGAGACGCCCTCGCCGGCCGAGTAGAACGCCTGGAGCACGAACCAGAAGCCCAGCACCAGCCAGGCCGGCAGGCGCAGCGGCAGGAAGAACAGGAACGGCACCAGGACCCACACCCTGGCCTTCGTGTACAGCACCAGATAGGCGCCCAGGACACCGGCGATCGCCCCGGAGGCGCCGATCAGAGGGTCGGTGGAGTCCGCGTTGAGGAGCGCGAAGCCGTATCCCGCCGCGTAACCGCACACCACGTAGAAGAGCGTGAAGCGGACGTGGCCCATGCGGTCCTCGACGTTGTTGCCGAAGATCATCAGGAACAGCATGTTGCCCAGCAGATGAATCCAGCTGCCGTGCAGGAACATCGCGGTGAAGACGCTCAGGGGCGCCGACTTGTCGTAGCTCGGCGGCGCGACCGCGCAGCCGGCGCCGCCCGGGCCGTTCTGGACGGCGCCGGTCGGGACCAGCTGCGGCATCTGATGGTGGATCAACTCCCTTGGCACGGCCGCGTAGTGGTCCAGGAACGCCTGGAGATGGCACAGCTGCGAGAGGTCGCTGCCACCGGCCACGGAACCCGCCATTCCGGGCGTCGCCAGGAAGACGAGCACATTCGCGGCGATGAGCGCGTACGTCACCCAGGGGGTGCGGCGCACCGGGTTCACGTCATGGACGGGGATCACCACAAGGGATTAGTGCCCCCGATACGCCGTACGAATCGGTGAACACCGCCGTCCGCCTGTGCGTATGACTCCTCAACCGCCCGCGGTGCGGGGAAGGCGTGTCGCGGGGACGACGTGAGGAACAGGCGATGAACGACCGGATTTCCCCTCAGATGACCGCCACGCCCGACGGCGAGGCCGAGATCTCCCTGGTGGTGCGCCTCCCCTGGGAGGACGTCGCCAGGCTCGGCCAGGAAGCGGGACGCCTGGCCGCGCAGATGCAGCGGCCGGTGACCCTGGACGAGGCGGTGAGCAACCGGCTGCGCACCAACGCGCTCGGCGCCCACGCCAAGCCCGCGGCGGCGGCACAGCCCGCCGCGATGATGCCGCCGAGCGCGTCGGTGTCCTCGCTGCCCGCCAGGCCGCCGGCCGAGCAGGCACGGCAGGCTATAGACCGCATCAACGGGACGGCGTAGGAACGTTCAACGAAGGCTGGTCAGGATCGTTCAACAATGGCGGTCCAGGATCGTTGAACAAGACCGACCCGGGATCGTTGAACAAGACCGACCCAGGAACGTTCAACGAGAACCGGCCTGGACCTTGGCGGTCGCCTTTCGGGCCGCCACCAGGACCGGGTCCCACACGGGGGAGAACGGCGGCGCGTAACCCAGGTCCAGGGCCGTCATCTGTTCCACCGTCATACGGGCCGTGAGGGCGACCGCCGCGATGTCGACACGCTTCGCGGCGCCCTCCCGGCCGACGATCTGCACGCCCAGGAGACGGCCGGTACGGCGTTCGGCGAGCATCTTCACCGTCATGAGGGAGGCCTCGGGGTAGTAGCCCGCGCGGCTGGTCGACTCGATGGTGACCGCCTCGAACTGCAGGCCCGCGCGGTGGGCGTCCTTCTCGCGCAGCCCGGTGCGCGCGATCTCCAGATCGCACACCTTGCTCACGGCCGTACCGACCACCCCCGGGAAGGTCGCGTAACCGCCGCCCACGTTCGTCCCGATGACCTGCCCGTGCTTGTTGGCGTGCGTTCCCAGGGCGATGTGCCGCTCCTGCCCGGAGACCAGGTCGAGCACCTCGACGCAGTCGCCCCCGGCCCAGATGTTCTCGTGCCCGCGCACCCGCATCGCCATGTCGGTGAGCAGCCCGTGGTGCTGTCCCAGGGGCAGCCCGGCCGCCTCGGCGAGGGTCGTCTCGGGCCGCACCCCGATCCCCAGCACCACCACGTCCGCCGGAAACTCCGAGTCCTTGGTGACCACGGCCCTCACCCGCCCGTCGTCCCCGGTGCGCAGCTCGGTGACATGGGCGTCGTTGACCATGGTGATGCCCAGGCCCTCCATCGCCTTGTGCACCAGACGCCCCATGTCCGGATCGAGCGTCGACATCGGTTCCTTGCCCCTGTTGACGACGGTCACGTCATACCCGCGGTTGACGAACGCCTCCGCCATCTCGACCCCGATGTACCCGGCCCCGACCACCACGGCACGACGCCCACGCGTGCGTGCCAGCGAGTCGAGCAGCGCCTGCCCGTCGTCGAGCGTCTGCACCCCGTGCACTCCGGGGGCGTCGACCCCGGGCATGTCCGGACGGATCGGCCGCGCCCCGGTCCCGATCACGAGCTTGTCGTACGACGTCCAGGACTCGGCCCCGGAATCGACGTCACGCGCGCGTACCCGCCCGCCCGCGACGTCCAGCTCCACGACCTCGGTGCGCATCCGCAGGTCGATGTCCCGCGCCCGGTGCTCCTCCGGGGTACGGGCGATCAGCTCTTCCGGAGCCGAGACGTCACCGCCCACCCAGTACGGGATGCCGCACGCCGAGTACGACGTGAAGTGGCCCCGCTCGAAGGCCACGATCTCCAGCTCGTCCGGCCCCTTCAGGCGGCGTGCCTGCGACGCCGCGGACATGCCCGCAGCGTCGCCTCCGATGACGACCAGTCGTTCCCGGGTACCCCTCGCACGGCTCATGTCCATGCGAACACGCTACGGGGACCGGTCATTTCAGTCCTGTCCGCCCTGCTCCTCCTCGTGCACCGGCGGGGCCGCCGGCAGCGGTCCCACCGCGGTGGCCGCGGGCACGGTCGCCGCGCGACGCGGTCGTACGAGACGGAGCCACAGGACGACCGCCAGTGCCGCCACCGCCGCGAACGGCAGCACCGCGCCCAGTGCCAGGGCGATCCAGCGCAGCATCGTGACGAAGACGTGCCAGCCGCCCGTCACGGCGTCCACGAAGCCGGGGGAGTCGTCCTTCGCGGACGCCTTCGCGACCGGGGTCTGCGACAGGGACAGGGTGATGGTGGCCAGGCTGGTGCGGTCCTTCAGGGAGGCCTGTTGGGCGAGCAGCGCCTCCAGGTCGGACTCGCGGGTGCTCAGCTCGCCCTCCAGCTCCACCACGTCGCTCAACTTGGTGGCCCGGTCCATCAGTTCACGCACGCGTGCCACGCTGGCCCGCTGCGAGGTGATGCGGCTCTCCACGTCCACGACCTGGTCGGTGACGTCCTGCGCCTTCGCGGTCCGGTCGAGCAGCTTGCCCGCGCCCTCCAGGTCGGCGAGGACCTCGTCGTACTTGTCGGTGGGCACCCGAAGGACCACCCGGGTCCGTTCGTGGCCCTGTGCGTCGCGGGTGGTCGTCTCGTTGCCGACGAACCCGCCCGCGTTCTCCGTCGTGGTGCGGGCCTCGTCGAGCGCCTTGGGCACGTCTTTGACCCGCACGGACAGCGAGGCCGTACGGATGATGCTGCTCGCGGTGAGCTTCGGCACGGACTTGGTGTTCCGGGCGTTGCCGCTGCCCGCGGCGCCCTCCTGCTGGGCGGTGCCGGGAACCGCGGCCTTGGCGCCGGCGTCGCTCGCGCTGGTCTTGTCCGAGCTGCTGCTGCACCCGGTCAGCGCGAGCGCCGAGGCCAGCAGGAGCGCGGCCAGGGCCTGGACGGGCCGGACGGAGTGTCGTGTGCGCATGGGTCGGTACCCCCGAGGTTCGTCGTGACGACTGACGCACCTTCGACGCCGGGACCGGGCAGGACGTTGGCCGGAAACGGTCCCGATGCGGTCACGGTCGGGACTCGCACCGGACACCGGCCCGGGGTCGGACTGTCAGTGCGGTCTGAGAGGCTGGGGGCATGCGTGAAGTGGAGACTCGTACGGGTACAGGGCATGTCGTCGTCATCGGCGCCGGGATCGGTGGGCTGGCCGCCGCACACCGGCTGCTGGACGCAGGCGTGCGCGTGACGGTCGTCGAGGCGTCGGACCGGGTCGGCGGCAAGCTGCTCCCCGGCGAGATCGCGGACGCGCGCGTGGACCTCGGCGCCGAGTCCATGCTGGCCCGCCGCCCCGAGGCCGTCGCGCTGGCCCGCGAGGTCGGGCTCACCGACCGCCTCCAGGCGCCCGCCACCGCCACCGCCTCGCTCTGGACCCGGGGTGCCCTGCGCCCCATGCCCAAGGGCCACGTCATGGGCGTCCCCGGCACCGCCTCCGCCCTCTCCGGGGTCCTCTCCGACGAGGGCCTGCACCGCATCGAGCGCGACGCGGACCTGCCCCGCACGGAGGTCGGCGAGGACGTGGCGGTCGGTGAGTACGTGGCGGCCCGCCTCGGCCGCGAGGTCGTCGACCGCCTTGTGGAACCCCTCCTGGGCGGGGTCTACGCGGGCGACGCGTACCGGATCTCGATGCGCTCCGCCGTCCCCCAGCTCTTCCAGGCCGCGAAGACCCACGACTCCCTCACCGAGGCCGTCCGGGGCATCCAGGAGCGCGCCGCCGCCGCACAGCAGACCGGCCCGGTCTTCATGGGCATCGAGGGCGGGGTGGGCCAACTCCCGCTCGCCGTCGCGGAGTCGGTCCGCGCGCGGGGCGCCGAGATCCTCACCGGGACACCGGTGACCGAGCTGCGCCGGAGCGGAGCGGCGGGCTGGCGGGTCGTCGCCGGAGACCGCGTCCTCGACGCCGACGGGGTGATCGTCGCCGTACCCGCACCGGTCGCCGCCCGACTGCTGCGGTCCGAAGTGCCCGGTGCCGCCGCCGAGCTGGCCGCCGTGGAGTACGCCTCGATGGCCCTGGTCACCCTCGCCTACCACCGCGCGGACGTCGAACTCCCCGAAGGCAGTGGCTTCTTGGTGCCCCCCGTCGACGGCCGCACCATCAAGGCGTCCACCTTCGCCTCCCAGAAGTGGGGCTGGATCGCCGACGAGAACCCGGACGTGCTGGTCCTGCGCACCTCGGTCGGACGCTACGGCGAGACGGCGATCCTGGAGCGCGACGACACCGGCCTGGTGGACGTCTCCCGGCAGGACCTGCGCGAGGCCACCGGTCTCGACGCCACGCCCCTCGCCACCCGAGTCACCCGCTGGACCGACGGACTGCCCCAGTACCCGGTCGGCCACCACGCGCGCGTGGCCCGCGTCCGCGAACACGTCGCCAAGCTGCCCGGCCTCGCCGTGTGCGGCGCGGCCTACGACGGCGTCGGCATCCCGGCCACCATCGCGAGCGCGTACGCGGCCGTCGAGCGGCTGACCGCAGACCCGGTGCCGAGCGCGTCCGGCGGAGCGGGAGAATAGCCCCATGAGTGACGACGCCCCCACCACCGAGTCCGGCCGTATCCCGAACAAGGGCAAGCTGGCCAAGGACCTCAACGAGGTCATCCGCTACACCCTGTGGTCCGTCTTCAAGCTGAAGGACGTACTGCCCGAGGACCGCGCCGGTTACGCCGACGAGGTCCAGGAGCTGTTCGACCAGCTCGCCGCGAAGGACGTGACGGTGCGCGGCACGTACGACGTGTCGGGCCTGCGTGCCGACGCCGACCTCATGATCTGGTGGCACGCCGAGACCGCCGACCAGCTCCAGGAGGCGTACAACCTCTTCCGCCGCACGAAGCTGGGCCGCGCCCTGGACCCGGTCTGGTCGAACATGGCGCTGCACCGCCCCGCCGAGTTCAACCGCTCGCACATCCCGGCCTTCCTGGCCGACGAGACCCCGCGCAACTACATCAGCGTGTACCCGTTCGTGCGCTCCTACGACTGGTACCTGCTGCCCGACGAGGACCGTCGCCGCATGCTCGCCGACCACGGCAAGATGGCCCGCGGCTACCCGGACGTCCGCGCCAACACGGTCGCCTCCTTCTCCCTCGGCGACTACGAATGGCTCCTGGCCTTCGAGGCCGACGAGCTCTACCGCATCGTCGACCTCATGCGCCACCTGCGCGCGTCGGAGGCCCGCATGCACGTCCGCGAGGAGGTCCCCTTCTACACGGGCCGCCGCAAGGACATCGGCGACTTGGTAGCGGGCCTGGCCTAGGCTTTTGTCTTCAGGGGCGCGGGGCTGTGTCGACATGCGGCTCCGCCGCGTGGGCGCGACCAGCCCCCACCCGGCCGCGGTCTACTGACTATCCGGTCGCGCAGCCTTCGGCTCGGCATGCGGCGCACACGCGGCATGCCGCTCAGGCAGCCGCCCCTCCAACAGGTACGCGTCCAGGTACCCGTTGACGCACTTGTTGGCCCCACCCGCGATCCCATGCGTCCCGGCATCCCGCTCGGTCACCAACACCGAGTCGGACAACCGCCGTTGCAACTCAAGCGCCCCGTCGTACGGCGTAGCCGCATCCCGCTCGGCCGCCATGATCAGCACCGGCGGCAGCTCTCCGGGCCCGGTCCGCACATCGAGGGGCTGCTGACGCGGCGCGGGCCAATACGCGCACGGCAGGTTCATCCACACGTTGTCCCACGTCTCGAACGGCGCCACGCGCGCGAGCCGCGTGTTGTCCCGGTCCCAGACGCTCCACTCCGTCGGCCAGGGCGCGTCGTTGCACTCGACGGCCGTGTACACCGCGTTGCCGTTCTCCGCCTCGACTGCCGCCCCCGGCGTCGGCCCCGCCTGCTGCACCAGCAGCTTGGGCTTGCCCTTCAGGTAGGCCGACAGCGCCGCCGCGGTGTGCGGCCAGTAGTCGTCGTAGTACCCGGCCGACAGGATCGCGCCCTGCAACTGCGCGGGCCCCACCTTGCCGCCCGCCGGCTTCTCGGCGAGCCGCGCGGAAGCCTTCTCGTAGCTGCGCAGCACCTTCGCGGCCGTGTCGCCGAGCCCGTACACGGCATCGTGTTCGGCGATCCACTCCCGGAAGTCCGCCCAGCGGCCCTCGAACGCGGCCGACTGGTCGAGGTTGTTGCGGTACCAGACCTGCTCGGGGTCCGGGTTCACCGCCGAGTCGAACACCATCCGCCGTACGTGCGAGGGGAACAGCGTCGCGTACAGCGCACCGAAGTAGGTCCCGTAGGAGGCGCCCATGAACGTCAGCCTGTCCTCGCCGAGGGCGGCGCGCAGGACGTCCAGGTCGCGGGCGTTGTTGAGGGAGTTGTAGAACCGCAGCCTGCTGCCGGAGCGCTTGGCGCAGCCGCGTGCGTAGGCCTTCGCCTCCGCGATGCGCTCCTTCTTGTACGACTCCGAGGGGTACGTCGGTGACTGCGAGGGCGCCTTGAAGAAGTGCTTGGGATCCTCGCAGGACAGCGGTGCCGACTTGTCGACCCCGCGCGGGGCGTAGCCGACGAGGTCGTAGGCCGACGCGATGCGCTTCCACTCGGGGAGCATGCCGATCAGCGGGAAGTAGAGGCCGGAGGCACCGGGGCCGCCCGGGTTGTAGACCAGGGAGCCCTGGCGGGGGACTCTGCGCTTGCTGTTGTGCGGGTCCTTGTGAGTGGCGACGGCCCGGCTGACGGTCAGCTTGATCTGCTTGCCGTCGGGGTGCGCGTAGTCGAGCGGGACGGAGACCGTGCCGCACTCCATGGTGCCGGGCATGTCCTGTGCGTCGGGGCACTTCCCGAAGTCGATGCCCCGCGCGCGGGCGTGTGCGGCGGCGAGAGCGGTGCCGGCCGACTCGACGGCGCCCGGGGCACCGGTGGCCGGGGCGGCGGTGAGGCCGGTCAGGAGCAAGGACCCGGCGGCCGAGTAGAGGGCGGCGGCTCGCATGGTGGCGTATCCCTTCGGAGCACGGCTGCAACAAAAGGGATGTTTCGTTCGCTTGTTGGCGAAGGCAAGCACCGTCGGGCGGTGTCGGCCCCAATGACCCCTGTGCGCCCCCTGGCGCGCTGTCACGCCGAGGTCAGCGCCGCCACTCGGCGAAGTGCTCGCGGTACTGCTCGCGGTGCGCGAAGGCCGCCCGCAGATCCGGTTCGCCGATCGCTCGGATGCCGCGTACGGCGACGGAGGTGAGATACGTACGGTCGTCGGCGCCGCCGCCCGCGTGCCGGGCCAGCGTGCCGAGCAGCTGCTGACCGGCCGGGGAGGCCCAGTGCGAGTACGGGTGCACCTCGACCCGGGCGATGGCCAGACAGCTCAGCGTCAGGGCCAGTGGCAGCCCGAACCAGAGCGCGACCAGCCCGCGCGGCATCTCGGCCCCCGGCGTCAGCAGCGCGGTCGCGCCCAGCACCAGCACGACCAGCGCGGCGGCCCGCACCTGCCGGACCCCGGCGGCGACCGTCGTACGGGTCCCGTCCGGTACGGCGAGACCCGCGTCGACGAGCCGGTCCGCGACGTCGCGGACCGCGTCCGTGGCCGCCGCGGTGGCCCGCACCGGGGCGATCCGGGACTGCCCCTCGGGCCCGATGGCGCCTATCACCGACCGCTCGATGGGGTCCCGGCCGCGCGGGTCCACGACGGTCGCCCAGCCGGTGTGGGCGAGCAGCAGCCGGTGCTGGCGCGCCATGGAGACCAGCGTCAGATCGGCGACCCGCGCGGGACCGCCCGACAGGAACGCGGCCTCGTAGAGCGTCAGATCGTGTCCCTTGCCCGCGTCGTCCCCGTCGACGGCCGCCGCTCTGACGGCGGCCAGGCACAGCCGCGTGCACGCCGTGCCGGCGACGGCCCAGGCCATGAGCAGGAGAAGGACCCAGAACATGCCAAGTTTCTATGCCAAAGGCCCAGCAGGACGCCATGCCTTGTTCACAATCCGGACGGAGCGTTGTCTGCCTGTGACGTTCCGCTTGTCCGAAAACAGACCATGGCCGAAACGGTTCTACGGCTACGGCTACGGCTGCGTCGACGGTGGCGGGCTGGAGGCGGGCGGCGGCAGCGAGTACGTCGGGGAGACCGACGGGGTCAGCGGGACGACCTGGCCGGGGTCGGCGAAGGGCGTGGACGCGGCCGAGGAGGTGGTGGGCGCGGGCGTGCCGCTCGCGGCCATGTCCCGGGCCAGCGCGGCGAAGTCGACGTATCCGGTGGCCTCCAGGACCTTGATGTGGTCCAGGACGGTCGTGTTGGCGTCGTCGGCGAGGGCGCGGACCAGGGAGTTCTGGGTGGTGGCGCGGACCTGGGCGACCAGCGTGAACACCTTGCCGTGCGCGAGACGCAGGATGTTGGCGAACTTGCGGTCGAAGTCCACGCCCGATGCCGCGTTGAGAGTGGCGAGCCACTGCTGTTGCTGCGCGTTGGGCTGGTTCGGCAGCGGCAGCCCGAGCCGCGCGGCGACATCGCGCACCCGCTCGTCGAGGAACGTGTGGCCGTCGATCAGATGCTGCCCCGCCGTCCGTACGGCCGCGGTGGTGCCCTTCTCCTCGGCCTGCTGCCCGGCCGGCAGCTCCCACAGCCCGGCCAGCCGCACCCGCGTGACGAAGTCCTTGTCCAGCGCGGACAGTGGTCCGTACTGCGTCGCCACGGTCTGGTCGCTGAGCACGTTGGCAGCCGTCGTCCCGGACCGGTCGGCGTAGGACCAGACCGGGAAGACCAGCGCCGCCAGGGTCGCGGTCAGACCCATGATGATGACGCCGGTACCACTGAATATGCCTCGGCCCTTTACGGGGGGTCGCGGTCGCATGGGGTGCCTCCTGTGACGGCACCGCACGTGAGTGCGCTTCTCGTGCGGAACCGTAATATTACTGTGGAGTCACTCTCACCTTCCAAGGCCCCTCCCGGCCCTTCCGCGACCCGTCAGCGGCGCAGCAGCACCCGCCGGGTGGCACGTGCGAGCCGGACCGCGGGCCGCGTCGAACGCGGGACCGGCCCCGAGCGCTCCAGCCACCAGGCCCGCAACTCCCGCCTGACCTCGGCGTTCTCGGGTCCGCCCGAGAGCAGCAGCTGCCCGGCGAAGTCCAGCGCGTCCCGCCGGTAGCCGCCGGTCATGGGGTGCGTGTGCGCGTACGCGAGGAAGGCCGGCCGGTACGCCTCCCCGAGGATCTCCGGCAGTTCGGGAGCCACCTTCGCCACCACGTCGGCCCGCTTCGCCCCGAGCGCCCGCGCCTGCACCCCGAGCCGCACCCGGTCGAACCCTTCGGGCACCGGGGTCCCGGCGACCAGCGCGGAGAGCAGGGCGGTCTGGGCGAGGGCGAGACGCTGGCGGGTGGGCGTGGGGGCGGGGGCGAGGGCCTGCGGTGCGGAGGCCCGCGGTGCGGTTGTCGGAGCCACGACATGTGCCTGCCCCCGCCCCCGACCCCTGTCCAGCGCCCCGCGAATCGACGTCAACTCCCGCTCCAGTTCGGCCGCTTCGGGGAAGTTGTCGTCGCGCTCCAGCAGCACCCCCGGCGGGGAGACGCGGGACGCCAGGTCGGTGAGGATGTCGAGGACCGGGGCGGGGACGGGGTGGGCGTGGCTGTCGTGCCAGACGCCGTCGCGTTCGACGCCGCCCGCGACATGGACGTAGGCGATGGCCTCGACGGGGAGTTCGGCGAGGGCCTTGGCCGGGTCCTCGCCGCGGTTGACGTGGTTGGTGTGCAGATTGGCCACGTCGATGAGGAGGCGCACGCCGGTGCGGTCGGCCAGTTCGTACAGGAACTGGCCCTCGCTCATCTCCTCGCCCGGCCAGGCGAGCAGTGCGGCGATGTTCTCGACCGCGAGCGGCACCGGCAGCGCGTCCTGGGCGATGCGGATGTTCTCGCAGAGCACGTCGAGGGCGTCCCGGGTGCGCGGCACGGGCAGCAGGTGGCCGGCTTCGAGGAGCGGGGAGGCGGTCAGCGGGCCGCCCGCGCGGACGAACGCGATGTGCTCGGTGACCAGCGGTGAGCCGAGGGCCTCGGCCCGCTCGGCGAGGGCCGTCAGCCGGTCCCCGTCGGGCCGGTCGGCGCCGCCGAGGCCCAGGGAGACGCCGTGCGGGATCACGGTCACACCGCGCTCGCGCAGCCGTAGCAGCGAGTCCGGGAGGTGGCCGGGGCAGAGGTTCTCGGCCACGGCCTCGACCCACTCGATGCCCGGCAGGTGTTCCACGGCGTCCGCTATCTCCGGCCGCCATCCGATGCCCGTCCCCAGTCGTTCCATCGCCCGTCCCCGTTCTCGATGTCCTCGCCGAAATCCATCCACTCCACAAGACCGCTGTTCGGTGTGACGGAGGTATCGCCCCCGGGCCCGGCCCCGAACCCCGGCCGTGTCACCTTCAGAGCAACATTTGAGGTTCGGGGCGGGTCCTGACCGGTCAGCCCAGCACGCCGTTCGAGTCGACCGGATCCGGTCGCCCGGTGTTGACCGTGCCCGGCGCGCCCGGGGACGGCCGTGAGGTGGTCCCGATGTTCGGGCTGGCCACGGCGGCCGGTGCCGAGGGCACCACCTGACCGGGTACGGGCGCGGCGGGACCGGTCGGGCTGGCGGTGGAGGCGTTCGCGATCCCGTTGGCGATGGCGTCGAAGTCGACCCGCCCGGTCTTCTCCAGCACCGTGATGTGGTCGAGCACGGTCTGGTTGGCGTCCGAGGCCAGTTGTCGCACGAGGGTGTTGCGGGTGGTGTTCCGTACGGCGCCGATGGCCGGGAAGATCTTGCCGTGCGCGGAGCGCAGCAGGTTGGCGAACTTGTACTCGTACTCCGCGCCGGTCGCCGCGCTCATCTCCCGCAGCCAGCCCTGCTGTTGCTCGTTCGGCACGTTCGGCAGCGCGACATTGAGCTGGGCCGCGATGATCCGCACCCGCTTGTCGAGGTCGGTGTGGCCGACGATGAGATGGTCACCGGCCTCCTTGATCGCCTGGCTGGGCGCCCGCTCGACCGCCTGCTGCCCGGCCGGCAGCTCCCACAGCCCGGCCAGCCGCACCCGCACGATCAGATCCCGGTCGGCGGCCGTCAGCGGCCCCCACTGCGTATTGACCGTGCCGGCCGCCACGTTCGCCTGACCGGTGCCCGCGCGGTCGGCGTACGACCACACGGGGAAGACGAGTGCGCCGGTGGTGGCGAAGATAGCCGCGATGAGCACGGTCGTGCCGTTGATACGACGCAAGGGAGCCTCCCGGGGAAACCAACTGGTCGTTGGAGAAGTTGACGCGTGGCCAGTGCCTGGAGGTACGCGCGGGCAGCTCGCTTTGTTCAAAGGGAGGGCAGGTTTGCTCAAAGGGCAGGTAAAGGAGGTGGGTTCAGCGGCTCTTGACGGGCCAGTGCTCCGGCGTCCGGCCCAGCAGCCGTAGCGCCTCGTCGAGCGGACCGGCGTCCGGCGGTACGCCGAGCGCCGGCGCGAAGGCGAACCCCGGGCCGCGCCCGGCCGGGTCGGTGGGCACCCGCCGGGCCACCACCAGCGCGATGTCCAGGACGTCGTCCGACAGGTCCAGTGCGGTGCCGAGCGTGGCGGCGACGTCCCAGGCGTGGACGACGTAGTCGACGAAGTGGAAGCCGATCGCGGTCCGGCCGGGGAAGCTCATGCCCAGCTCCGGCAGGGCGAACTCCCGCTCGGTGGCGCCGGGTTCGGCGAACGCGGCGAGCACGGCCGTCGCCGCCGTGCGGTGGGTCCTGGCCGGCTCGCGCATGTCCTCCGGCTCCCGCCAGTACGCCCTGTCCCGGCCCGCGCCGTGCGCGGCGGCCGCGAACCCGTGATGCTGTGCGGCCATGTGCGCCACGAGCCGCCGCAGGTCCCACCCCGCGCACGGGGTGTCCCGCTCCCAGTCCTCCTCCTGCGCCAACTCAACCACGCGCAGGGCCTCGTACACGGCGATCCGGTCGAGCTCGACGATGTCCGTTCCGGTGGCAGTCATGGGACTGACGCTAAAACTGTGCGAACGATCGTGCTACTTGTTTTCGGCCGAAGTGGCACAAGGACTGAAGGAACTGAGGGAACTGAAGTGCCATGAGAGCTAAGGGACTTGCGGGATCCGCGATGGATCCGTGGCCGCTCCCCGCAGTCGCGCCGCTATGCCGACGCGCGCCCGGCGGTAGGCGGTCTCCTCGTCGTGCAGTACGGAGACCACGTTGGCCGTCTCCATCAACGCGACCAGTTCGAAAGCGAGTTGGGGTATGTCGGTGTCGGCCCGCAGCTCGCCCGCGTCCCGCGCCCCGGCGATCGTCCCCTCCACGAAGGCCGTCCAGTCCCGCTGCGCCCCGACCACCGCGTCGTGCACCGGCCCGGGCCGGGCGTCGAACTCGGCGACGACCTCGTAGAAGAAGCAGCCGCCCGGAAAGACCCGTCCCCGCGAGTACTCCAGCCACAGCTCGCACAGCCGCCACAACCTGCCGACCCCGGAAGGGAGTTCGACGGCGGGCCCGATGACCTTCTCGGTGTAGATGCGGGCGGCCTCGCGGACGGTGGCCAGCTGCAACTCCTCCTTGGAGCCGAAGAGCGCGAACACCCCGCTCTTGCTGAGCCGCAACTCGGACGCCAACCGGCCGACGGACAGCGCCTCCAGACCCTCGACGGAGGCGATGTCGACGGTACGGCGCAGGACCAGCCGCCGGGTGCGGTTGCCCCGCTCGACCCGGCCGTCGAGTCGTGTCGTGCCCGCACCCTCGTCAGGGGTCCTTGTCGCTCCGCCGGCTCTCATGGTGGTCCACCCTAAGCAACACGGGGGAAACGGACACTTTCTAGGATGCGGCGGGTGCACCTGACCGTCCTTGACGCCCCCACCGAGTGGAGCCGCTTCGCCGAGGGCTCCGTCGAACGCCGCATGCTGCTCGCGCTCGGCGATCTGCTCGGCACCCCGCTGCGCCCGAAGCCGCTGATGCTGCCCGACGGAAGCCGCGTCGAGGTCGAGGGAATCGACCCCGCCTGCCGCGTCCTCGTCCAACTCGTCGGCAACCAGGGCGCCTACAAGCCCGCCTACCGCAACAAGGTCATGGCGGACATGTTCAAGCTGCTCTGGCTGCGCGAGTCCGTACCCACCGCCGAGCGTGCGATTCTGCTGGTCAGCGAGCTGATCGTGCAAGCCCTCGGCGGCTGGGTGGCGCGCGCGGCGGGAGACCTCGGGATCGAGATCCACGTGTACGACGGCAGCGCGGTCGCCCCGCTGCGGCCATTGTCGCGGCCAGACGTAAAACGCCCGTAACAGTCAACTGCGCCGTACCGAAACACAATCTTCCTACGGTCGGGGGCACCTAAGCGGATTTCCGCGTGGCAGTCAGTCGCACTCGCTACGCACGCTCTCCGACTTCCAGGATCGGGCACTCGTGCCCGCGACATGGATGGGAGCGTGAAGGTGACTGGTACGCCAGCACTCGAACTGCGGTCGGTGCGACGGGTCTACGGGTTCGGACCGGCCGCGACCACGGCCCTCGACGACGTCCACCTGACGGTGCCGTCGGGCCGTTTCGTCAGTCTCATCGGCCCCAGCGGCTGCGGGAAGTCGACGCTGCTGCGGCTCGTCGCGGGACTCGAACAGCCCGATGACGGCGAGGTGTCGGTGCACGGTGTGACGCCGGCCCAGGCCTGCGCGGCCAAGCTGATCGGGCTCGTCCCGCAGAGCCCCGCGCTGCTGCCCTGGCTCTCCGTCCTGCGGAACGTCACGCTGCCCCAGAAGATCAACCGGGGGGCGGCCGGGCGCCGGGAGCGCATCGCCGATTTCGCCGAACGCCGAACGGCCCCCGACATGAAGGAACTCCTCGTCAAGGCGGGGCTCGGCGACGCCCTGCACAAGCTCCCGGCCCAGCTCTCCGGTGGGATGCGCCAACGCGCCGCGATCGTCCGGGCGTTCGGCCTGCAGCCCGACGTGCTCGTGATGGACGAACCCTTCTCGGCGCTCGACGAGTTCACCCGCGAAAGCCTTCAGGACCAACTCCTCGACCTCTGGGAGGAGTTGCGGACCACCGTCCTGTTCGTCACCCACTCCGTTTCCGAGGCCGTACGGCTCTCCGACACCGTCGTGGTCATGGCGCCGAACCCCGGCCGCATCGTCGAGAGCATCGACGTCGACCTGCCCCGCCCGCGCGGTGAACGGCTCTTCGGAGAACGGCGGTTCCACGAGTACGAGGACCTGGTGAGAGAGCGGCTGCGGCGCGCCTGGCACAGCGAAGCGGCGTGAGTGGGGGCGTGAACGACATGACCGTGGCCGACGAACGTACGACCGCTCCTGCGGCCGAGACACCACCGCCCGTAGAACCCTCCCGCTTCAGTCTCAAGCACCCGAAGTCCCGGATCGGCTGGATCCGTCCGGCCGTCTGGCTGCCCCTCGTCGTGATGCTGGCGATCCTCGCCGGGCTCTGGCAGTGGGGGGCCGAGCAACTTCCCTATCTGCTACCGCCGTTGTCCGACGTCGGCAGTTCGCTCTCCGGCAATTTCGGCTACTACGTCCACAACGCCCTTGTCACGCTCGGTGAGGCGACGGCCGGGCTGGGGATGGGCTTCGTCGGGGCGTTCGTCCTCGCCGTGCTGACCAGTGAACTCCCGCTGGTGCGGCGGGCGGTGATGCCGGTGGCGGTCGTCCTCAACGTCACGCCGCTGGTGGCGGTCGCTCCGGCCCTGGTCGTCGCCTTCGGGTTCGGGCCGATGCCCAAGCTGATCATCACCGGGCTGATCTGTTTCTTTCCGATCCTCATCAACACGGCTACGGGGTTGAGGTCCGTTCCTCAGCAGGTGTTGCAGGTCTATCGGACGATGGACGCGAGCCGGGTCGAGCTGTTGTGGCATGTGCGTGTTCCGAATGCGCTGCCGTATCTCTTTGCCGCGCTGCGGATCGTCTTTCCGCTGTCGATCATCGGGGCGGTTGTCGCCGAGATGTCGGCGTCCGGATCCACGGGGGGTCTGGGGACGGCGATCAGTGTGGCCTCCTCGATGAATCAACTCCCTGTTGTCTATGCCTCGATTCTCGTCCTTGCGGTGATGGGCGTGCTGTTGCTGCTTGCCGTGACTGTTGTTGAGCGGCGTGTGCTGCATTGGCACGACAGCACGAACTGAGCCAGGCAGAACGGTTGTTGTCTGCTGGCCCGATGGGGGCTGGTCGCGCAGTTCCCCGCGCCCCTTGGGGCGCGCCCATCTGGGCCTGTGTTCATTAACTTCCCGGCGTTTACGCCAGTTTGGAGTCACACCCATGTCCCGTCATCGCCTCACCAGATCCGCTCTCATCGCCACCGTGCTGACGCTCGGCGTCGCCGGATGCGGCTCCGGCTCGGGCGGCGACAGCACCTCCGCCGGTGCCGCCGGTTCCGCGATATCCGCTAAGCGTTGTGCCGAGAACAAGGCCGCCGGGAAGATCACGTATCTCTCCGGGTACCAGTTCCAGTCCTCCGTCTCGATCCTCGAATACATCGCCGCCGCCAAGTTGGGCTATTTCAAGGACCTCTGCCTCACCGTCGACCTCAAGCCCGGCAGCGGAGACACCGCGCAGAACACCAAGCTGCTCGCCGGCGGACAGGCCACCGTGTCCGCGATCTCCGAGCAGGACCTGATCCAGGCGCAGGCCAACGGCATCGACATCAAGGGCATCTCCTCGTACTCGAACGCCGGGCTCGACATCCTGATGACCAACAAGGACATCACCGACCTGACCCAGCTCGACGGCAAGGTCGTCGGACACAAGGGCTACGTCCCCGCCGCCGTCGAGGCGATGCTGGTCAAGGCCGGCGTCAAGTGGGACTCGCTCAAGCTGGTCAAGGAGGGCTACGACCCCTCCGTACTGCCCCGCAAACAGGGCGGCCTCGAAGCGCTCACCGGGTTCATCTCGAACGAGCCCAACCAGCTCAAGGCGGCCGGCAAGGACGTCACCGTGTGGAAGCCGGTCGACTACAAGATCCCCAGCTCCATCGGCGCGATGGCGGTCAACCCGGCGTTCGCCAAGGCCCACCCGCACGCCGTCGAGGACATCCTGCGGGCCGCCCTGCACGCGTACGCGTACTGCTCCTCCAGCGAGGCGCACATCACCGAATGCGTCGGCTACGCCGCCAAGTTGTCCGGCCCGACCTACGACAAGAAGCTCAACGCGACGATCTGGAAGACCGAGACACAGGTCGTCAAGGAGAACCCGACGCCCGGACAGCCGCTCGGCGGCATCGACACCGACAACGTCACCCAACTCGTCGCCATGCTCAATCAGTTCAAGATCGTGCCGAGCAGTGTGACCGCCGCCAAGGCCCAGGCGTGGTTCGACACCTCGTTCGTCAAGGACATCTACAGCGGCGACAAGCTGGTCTGGCCCGCGCCGTAGCGGTCGTAGAACCGTGGAAACACCCCTGAAAGAGCCGCAGAAAGGCCCATGACGTGCCCGCGAAAGAGTACGGAATCTTCCTTCCCATCGGGAACGGCGGCTGGATGCTGTCCACCACCGCACCGCATCCCGAGGCGACCTACGCGTACAACAGGCGTGCCGCCCTGCACGCGGAGAACATCGGCCTCGACTTCGTGATGTCGATGGCCAAGTGGCGTGGTTTCGGCGGGAGTACGGACCACTGGGGCCGCTCGCTGGAGTCGATGACGATGATGGCGGCGCTCGCCGAGGCGACCAGCCGGGTCAGGATCTGGGCCACCCTGCACGCCAACATCCACAACCCCGCGATCGCGGCGAAGATGCTCACCACCCTCCAGGACATCTCCGGCGGCCGGGCCGGGATGAACATCGTCAACGGCTCGTACGCGGGGGAGTTCGAGCAATTCGGCGACTGGGACCCGGAGTTGAGCCACGCGGACCGCTACCGGATGACGGAACTCTGGACGGAGGCCGTCACCCGGCTGTGGACCGAGGACTCGGTCACCATGCGTACCCCGTACTTCGACCTCGTCGACTGCGAGTCCCGTCCGCATCCGGCGACCCGGCCGACCCTCATCAGCGCGGGCCGCTCCGAGGACGCCCGCCGCTTCCAGGCCAAGTACGCCGACGGCGCCTTCCTCGCCGCCGACAGCCTCGACGACATGCGGTCGCTCTCCGCCGACGTGCACGCCCGTGCGAAGGCCAACGGCCGTGTCTGCAAGACCTATTCGATGCTCACCGTCGTCCAGGACGACACCGACGAACTGGCCGTCAAGAAGGTGAAGGAGTGGGGCGTCGGCGTCGACCGCGAAGCCCTCGCCCATATGCGGCACACCTGGGGCGTGCCCGAGGACCAGGCCCGCGCCTGGGCCGCCGGTGCCAACGGGGAGGCCGCCTTCCAGACGCCGTACGTCGCCGGCAGCGCCCGTACGGTCACCGAGCACATCGAGTACATCGTGCGGGAGGCAGACCTCGACGGACTCATGCTGATCTTCCCCGAGTACGACGAGGACATGCTGCTGTTCGGCGACACCGTGCTGCCCGCGCTGCGCGCCCGCGACGAGGTGGCGGCCTGATGTCCGACCTGCGCGACAGACAACTCGCCCAACTCGCCGGGTCGTTCAGCAGGCCCGCGCTCGTCGTGGTCGACGTGCAACGGGACTTCGCCGACCCGGACCGGCTCGGGGCGTACGGCCTGACGGACGAGGCGCTCGCCGCACTGGACCGGACGGTCACCCGTATCGCCGAACTCGTCGACGCCGCACGCGCCGCCGAAGTGCCCGTCGTCTGGGTCGAGTTGGGCAGCGACCCGGAACGGCCGTGGCGGTCGAGCAACTGGTTGCGCGAGGGCGACTACGACGCACCCATGAGCCCCGACGAGCCGTGCCGGATCGGGACGCCCGGTGCCGAGTGGTTCCGAATGGAGCCTGGGGAAGGGGAGTTGAGGGTGGTCAAGCGCGGCTACAGCGGCTTCCTCGGCACCGATCTCGACGCCCGGCTGCGGGCGTCCGGCTGTGACTGGCTCACCGTCGTCGGCCTGACGAGCGAGTGCTGCGTCTACGCGACCGCCCAGGACGCCGTCCAGCTCGACTGGCCCGTCGTCGTGCCCCAGGACACCACGACCGCCTACGACCACCACGTCAACGCCGCCGCCCTGTTCCAACTCGGCCTGAACGTAGCCGTGTTGAGCGACGCCGACGAGGTCGTCGAGCTGTGGAAGAAGGCCGCACGATGACCGGAATGCACATCGGCTACGACCTCTCCTTCACCCACACCGAAGGTGCCTGGGCCCGCCAGGGCTCCTGGATCGGGCGGGACTTCCCCGACGTCCGGATGTTCATGGAACTCGCGCAGACCGCCGAACGCGCGGGCGTGGGCCTGCTGTTCTTCGGCGACGGCAGCGGCATCCCCAGCACCTGGCGCGGCAGCATCGCACCGGCCGTGGAGTGGGGCATCCAGTGGCCGCGCCACGACATGGCACCGGTCATCGCCGCGATGTCCACGGTGACGGAGAAGGTCGGCTTCGGGCTGACGTACTCCTCGACGTTCATGCATCCCTTCTACGTCGCCCGCCTGTTGAACTCGCTCGACCATGTGACCGGCGGCCGTATCGCCTTCAACGTGGTCGCCTCCACCCGCGGCGCCGACGCGGCCAACTACGGGTTCGCCGAGCTGATGGACCACGACCTGCGCTACGAGCGCATGGAGGAATTCGTCGACGTCTGCCGGGCGTTGTGGGACTCCGTCGCGCCGGACGCCATCGTCCGCGACCGGAGCACGGGCCGGTTCGCCGACCCCGCGAAGGTTCACCCCATCGACCACGAGGGGCGGTTCTTCACCGTCAAGGGGCCCCTCGCCTCCGTACCCGGCCCGCAGTACCATCCGCTCATCGTCCAGGCGGGCAACTCGCCCCGGGGCATTGCCGCTTCGGCCCGGTTCGCCGACCTCGTCTTCGGCTTCGGCGGACATCTGGCGAGCCAGCAGCGCCATCGCAAGCTGCTCGACGAGGCGTTGCTCGCCGAGGGGCGCGACCCGGAACACGTGGGCATCCTCTGGGCCACCCAGGTGATCGTCGGCCGCACGAAGGCCGAGGCGCTGGCGCGCTGCGAGGCGGTGCACGAGTTCTGGAACGAGGAGGCGGTCGCCACCTACCTCTCGCACAACGCCGGCTACGACTTCTCCACGCTCCCGGACTCCTTCAAACTCGGCGAGCTGCGCGACGAGTTGGCGGCTGCCAACGCGAGTCCGGCGGGGCTGGTCGGCTCGCTCGTCGCGGAGTTCGGCGCGGACCGCACCATGAGCCGCAGCGAGTTCTTCGCGCACGGCAGGGGGCGGGCGACGGGCCTGGACCACAGCCTCGTCGGCGATCCGGCCGCCGTGGCCGACGCACTGGAGGAGAACTTCGCCGCCACCGGAGCACGCGGCGGCTTCATGTTCTCCAGCCCGCTGGCCATGCCCGCAGGCTTCGCCGCGATCAGTGAACTGCTGCTGCCCGAACTGCGCCGCCGCGGCGCGCTCGCACCGGCCTACCCCGGCTCAACCCTCCGCGAGAACCTGGCAGTTTGAGATGCCGGCAGTCGGTACGAGTGTCGGTGCGCGGCGCGACTGGTTCGCGCTCGGCAGTCTGTGCACCGGGTTCTTCATGCTGCTGCTGGACAGCACGATCACCTCGGTCGCGCTGCCGTCACTGATCAGCGGGTTGCAGGCGAGTGAGACGGCCGCGATGTGGGTCAACAGCGGTTACCTCGTCGCGTACGCGGTGCCGTTGGTCGTCGCGGGACGGCTCGGCGACCGCTACGGCCATCGACGCGTCCATCTGGTCGGGCTGGCCGCGTTCACGCTCGGGTCGCTGCTGTGCGCAACTGCCTCCACCATCACGGCACTTGTCGCCTGGCGGGTGGCGCAGGGCATCGGCGCCGCGTTGATGACCCCGCAGTGCCTGACCCTCATCAAGGCGTTGTTCCGGCCGCCGCGACTCGCCGTCGCGCTCGGGGTGTGGGGCGCGGTCGGCGGAGCGGCGGTGGCTGTCGGGCCGCTGCTGGGAGGTTTCCTTGTGGCGGCCGGGGGTTGGCCCGCGGTGTTCTGGGTCAACGTGCCGGTCGGCGTCGCCGCGATGGTCGCCGTAGCGGTGTTCGTGCCGGTCCTCCCACGGCAGTCGGCGCGCATCCCGGTGTGGGCGATCTGCGCGAACGCCAGCGGTGCGGGTGCCCTGGTGATCGGTATCCAGGGCACGGACGGCGCAAGCGCGGAAGTGCTGGGCGTGCCAAGGTGGTTGCTCGCCGGGGTGGGCGTGCTGGTTGTGGTGGCTGTGGTCTGGCTGCAGCGCCGGGACGGTCAACGCGCCCTCGTGCCGGTCGAGTTGCTGCGCAGCCGTGGGTTCGTCGTCGCGGCCTGGGCGGGTGCGGCCGCCGCTTTCTGCTCCGGGTCGGCCATGATCCCGCTGATGCTGTACCTCCAGCGGGAGCGCGGTCTCGACGCGGGCGCGGCGGCCCTCACCCTCGTACCGATGGGCGTGGTCTGCCTGTTGGGGGCGCCGGTGTCGGCCCGGCTCAACAACGGAATCGGGTCCCGCGCGGTCGCCGTCATCGGCTCGGGCGCGCTCGTTCTGTCCATCGGCACATCGGCGGTGCTCGTCGCGACCGACGCCCCGATCGCCGCGCTGACCGCCACGTTCGCGCTGTACGGGGTGGCCAACTCCTTTGTCTGGTCGCCCCTTTCGATCGCGGCGGTGACCTCGGTCGGTGCGGACGAGGTCGGGGCGGCCTCCGGAACCTTCAACGCGATGAAGCAACTCGGTGCGGTACTGGGCAGCGCGGTCTGTGCCGTACTGCTGGCCGCTCACGGCTACGCGATCACGCTCGGCGGGCTCGCGGCGGTCGGGATGCTGTGCCTTCTCGCGTCGGCACTCCTGCGCACCGAGCCTTCCGGGAGCGGGCGCCCTGTGGTGCCCGCCGCGCCACAGCTACCCACAGGAGTCACCTGATGAAGCCTGACGCAGACGGGGGTCTCACCATGACGGCGCCGGAGGGAACGGAAGGCCTGGAAGGCCTGGAAGGCCTGCGCAATCTGGCGGGCGTCACCTCCGATCCCGGGGAGATGACGAGGGCGTTCTCCGGGTTCCCGGCGGGGGTCGCGGCCCTCTCCGCGCGCGTCCACGGCGACCCGACCGTCATGATCGTCTCGTCGTTCGCGGTCGGCGTCTCCCACAACCCGCCCATGGTCTCCTTCGCCGCGCAGCACACCTCGACGACCTGGCCGGTGCTGTCCCGCGCGCGGGCGATCGGGATCTCCGTCCTGGGCGAGGCCCACGGCGACAAGGCCCGCCAACTCGCGTCCCGCAGCAAGGAATCCCGGTTCGCCGACCTGCGCACGGTGGAGGCGGAGTCCGGTGCGATCTTCCTCGACGGCGCGCCGGTGTGGCTGGAGTGCACCGTCGAGCACAGCTATCCGGCCGGCGACCACGACATCATCGTGCTGCGCGTGCTGGCCATGAGGTCCGACGACGAGCGGAGTCCGCTGGTGTGGCACCGAAGGACCCTCAAGATGCTGGGGAGTTGAGCGCCGGGCCGGTACGGCGGCGGGTCTGCCGCAGGCGCTCGGGCAGCGGTCTGCGGTAGTCGGGCAGAAGGCGTTGGGCGAGGAACGCGGACTTCAGGAACAGGCGGACGGCACGCTCACGGCGCGGGGTGAGCGTGCCGATCCGGTGCAGCCGACAGACCCGCTCGCCGGCGAGATACCGGGTCAGGTCTCTGCCGAACGCCCGTAAGGGGACGGGGAACCAGCGCTCGGCGAAGAACTCCATCATCGCGGTCGCCACCCGATGACCGGACTCCGTTTCCTCGTACGGCCGCGCCTCGAACTTCACGGCGAACTCGGTCATCGCGTCCCAGTCCTCGGGGAACGCCTCGTCGGCCAGCGGCCCGGACTCGCGCTCCAGAAGCCGGAAGAGGGTCTGTGCCCAGCGATGCCAGGCGACCTTCATGCTCTCGCTCGTACCGGGCAGCCCCAGCGAGGTCTGGAGACGGTCGGCGAACGTGGCCAGCAGAACCAGGGGATAGACGAAGTCGTCGACGTCGTCGAAGTTGCCGGGCAGCTGTGGGGTCGCGCGGGCGATGGACAGGTGGATGCGGTTCAGCCGCTCGGCGGCGCCCCGGCCCGCCGGGCTGGACAGCCCGTCCACCATCCACGCCATCAGGAACGTGTTGCCGTCCTCGAAACGCCGCCGGGGCCGCTTCTCCAGCTTCGCGGTGTGGGCCAGGGTGGCGGCTCCGAAGCCCGGCTGCATCATGCGCATCGTGCCCGGATAGACCATCATCGCCAGCGCGAACTCGGGGACGCGGTGGCCGACGTAGAGCGAGATCATGCGCTCCCAGTCGGTGTCCGGGTCCATCCGGGCCAGCTCGCGTTCGACCCACTTGTAGCCACGGCGCATGCTCTGTCCCCCCATTCGGACTTTCAGGAGGGGGACGCTGCGGCACCTGCCGACCGATGCCCCGATCCGTCGTGATCTACGTCACCTCGACCGAGGGTGACGGACCTGTGACGGAATCTCCACCCGAGGGTGGAGCCGCTGAATCAGCCCGTGGGTGGTGGTGAACGACGCAGGTCGGAGCGCAGCCTTGTGCCATGGGTTCACTACATTCCGCACTCGTGGCGGTCACCGGCGTCTGTGTCGCGATCTTCGTCGTGGCGTGGATCGCGGGCGCGGTGTACTTCGGCGTGAAGAGCGGGGCAGGCCTCGCCGGCTGGGCACGCGGCCTGCGCCGCACCCTGCCCCGGCGACTTCTCCTGATCGCGGGCGCCTACGCGTTCTCCCTGCTCATCAGACACACCCCGGACTCCTTCTGGCACCACCTCCGGTACTGGCAGCCCGAACTCGCCCTCCTCGGCGCCCTGATCGCCGCCGCCTCCACGGCTCTGCTGCTCTGGGCCCGGTGGGTGCTGGGCGTCATGTGGGCCAGCATCCCGCTGGTCCACGAACACCACGAACTGCGCACCGAGGGCCCGTACCGAATAGTGCGGCACCCCATCTACACCGGTCTTCTCGGCCTGGTCTTCGGCGGAATGCTGGCCTGCGGCTTCGGCGTCTGGACCGTGTTCCTGGCCGTCGCCGTCCCCTGGCTGCTGCGCCGGATCCGGATAGAAGACGGCCTGATGGCCGACCGGTTCGGTGCGTCCTACGAGGCCTACCGCGCCCGAGTGCCGGCTCTGATCCCGTGGACCCGGCCCGCTTCGGTCGGACCCCGGGCCGTCGACAGCCGGTCGTGAAGTCGTCGCCGAGGCCAATCTCTGCTCCGGGAGCGGCAGTTGCTCGGGTCATCTGTCGGATTCCTGCCATCCCGGTGGTGCCGGCGGATGCTGGGCCGCCGTCCGCCTGCGGGGCGAACCCGGCCCGTGGCCGTCCGGGGCGGCGACCTGATGAACGCCTGTGGCCCCATCCGGCTGATCGCGCTCAACATCGGCTTGTCGGCCGGCGTCGTCGGTGAGGAACTGTTCATCGCGCTCGTCCTGGTCGACATGGTCGCCGTGATTGCCGTGATTGCCGTGATTGCCGTGGTCGCCACGGTCATGACGGTTCCGGTGCCGAGCCGTCTGGACCGCCGCGACGCCGGATCCTGCGCGGCGACGGAGGCACCCGAGGGCAAGGAGGCGGCAGCTGCGCCGAGTTGAGTGTGAACCCGCGGGGTGACGGGCGGCGTGGCGCGCCAGGTACGTGTTCGGTGCCGAGACCGTCATGACGCGCTCGGTGCCGAGAGCGGGACGACGTGCCTGGCGCCGAAGGGTTCGATGATCGTGTCGCCCTGACGGGCCGTCGCCCCGACCGGTCGTCGCCTCGGCCGGGCAGGTCGCCGACACGGCCGTATGTCTTCCGGGGCGGTCGGCGCGGGCGCCTCGGTCGCGCTGCCTCGGCCTCGTCGCTCCGGCGCCGGTTGCTGCGCCATGACGGTCGCCGGGCCTGGCGCAGACCCGGGATCACGCACGGCACAAGGGCGGCTCTTCAGGACGACCGGATGGCAGTTCGGACGCAGTGGAGATGGGAGCGGACCAGGCCGGCGGAAAGGTGAATGTGATGCACGGCACACAGCGGGAGTGCATAGCGGGGTAGGGGCCACTGTCTTTGTTATAGGCGTGGGGGTGTGTCCGCGGTCGTGCGGGGCGTACCGGGGTCGATGACGCTGTGCTGCCCCGCGACGCTGCGGTCCGAGGCCGGCGTCGCCGGCTGGGAGGTAAGGGGTCGACGCTGATGGAGCGGTTGCGGGCCGACGAGTTCGACCGGTTCGTGGCGGCTCGGTGGTCGGCGTTGTTTCATCTGGCGAAGCTGCTCACCGGCGGCGACCGGCACCGGGCGGAGGACCTGCTGCAGGAGGCGCTGGTCAAGCTGTGGTTTGCGTGGCCGAAGGTGGCCGAGCAGGCGCCCGAGGCCTATGTGCGCAGGGTTCTGGTCCGTGCCGCGGCTCGCTCGGCACGGCGTCGCTGGTGGGGCGAGCACCCCGTCGACCAGCTGCCCGACCCGCCCAAGGTGGGAGACGAGACCGCTGCCGTCGATGAACGGACCCGGTTGGAGGCCATGTTGGCGTTGCTGCCGGCGCGGCAGCGGGCCGCGGTGGTGCTGCGCTACTACCAGGACCTGCCCGAGCAGCACGTCGCGAAGGCGCTGGGGTGTCCGGTGGGTACCGCCCGTTCGCTCACGGCGCGCGGCGTCGCACGGTTGCGGCGGCTTCTGGCCGAGGCAGTCGAGTCGGTGGAGTGAAGAAGGAGCCATGGACCACTTCGAGCAGGGGCTGGCACGCATGCTGCGTGACAGCGACGAAGACACACCCTACGAGGAGCGGCACCAGATCCGCCTGCGAGCCGGCATCCGTGCCCGGCAGCGGGCCCGGACGTTCTGGATGGCCACCGGATCCGTGCTGACCATCGCCGGGCTCGGAGTCGGACTGACGCTCCTGGCGAGCTTGTCCGCTCAGAGCGGGCCGAACGGTCCTCAACCCCGCCCCGTCACCTCTGCGGAGTCGGTCACGGGGCCGTCGACGGCCCGCCCCGCCTCCACTGCCGAGGGGTCGCCGCTGCCCACACGGACCTCGGCCACCACCCGGGTGGCCACCACTTGGCCGGGTTCAAGGAGTTCCGGTCGGTGAGGGCTGACCGAGCCGGCCCGACCACCCGCCCACCGGTCGGAAGACCCCCGCTTGTCCTGCTCTCCACGAACTGAAAGCTCACCACGTGATTCATGAGAACGAGCCTGCGTCGGCCGACGCCCCTCGGCAGGCGGCGCAGTCCCGGGCAATCTCCTGGGAGCGGCGGCTGCGCCGCTTCGGGTACGTCGAGCGACCGCGCACGTCCGTACGGGACCGCCTGGTCGTGCCGTTTCCCGAGCCCGACGCGCGGCTGTGGCACCTGCTCGGGCTGTCCCCGGTGACAGCGGGCCGGCTGGCGCGCTGGTCGGGATGGGGCGGGCCGTTGCTGGTGACGCTCGTTGCCGGGCTGTCGCGCTTCTGGCGGCTGGGCAGCCCGCGGGCCGTCGTGTTCGACGAGACGTACTACGCCAAGGACGCCTGGGCCCTGCTCCGGCTGGGCTACGAGAGCACGTGGCCGGACAGCAAGGTCGCCAACCCGCAGATCCTGGCCGACCCTCAGGTGATCCCGCTCTCCGACACCGGAGCCTTCGTCGCACACCCGCCGACGGGCAAGTGGGTGATCGCCCTCGGCGAGTGGATGTTCGGCCTCGACCCCTTCGCCTGGCGCTTCATGACGGCGGTTCTCGGCACGCTGTCGGTACTGATGCTGTGCCGAATAGGCCGCCGCCTGTTCCGTTCAACCGCGCTGGGCTGCCTGGCCGGCGCGCTGATGACGGTGGACGGTCTGCACTACGTGATGAGCCGCACCGCCCTGCTCGACCTCGTCGTCATGTTCTTCGTACTGGCGGCGTTCGGCTGCCTGCTCATCGACCGGGACAGTGCGCGGGCCCGGCTCGCGGCGGCCCTGCCGGTCCAGGGGGACGGCCGTATACGCCCGGACGGACACACCGGCGACCGAGCAGGGACGGGAGTGCGGCCCTGGCGGCTCGCCGCCGGGTTCTTCCTGGGCCTGGCGGCCTCCAGCAAATGGAACGGCCTGTACTTCCTCGCCTTCTTCGTGGTCCTGACCCTGCTGTGGGACGTCGGCTCCCGCCGCGTCGCCGGGGCGCGTCGGCCCTACCGGGCGGTGCTGCGCAAGGACCTCGGCTGGTCGGTGGTGTCCCTCGTGCCGGTCGCCGTCGTGACGTATGTGGCGACCTGGACCGGCTGGTTCATGTCCGACAACGGCTACGGACGGCACTGGGCGGACGGCCGCGGCGGCACCTGGTCGTGGATCCCGGCCCCGCTGCGCAGCCTCTGGCACTACGAGTACGGCGTCTACCGGTTCAACGTGGGGCTGGCCACCCCACACAAGTACCAGTCGAATCCATGGAGTTGGCTGGTCCAGGGCCGCCCTGTGCTGTTCCACTACGAGTCACCGAAACCCGGTACGTACGGCTGCCACACGACGGCCGACTGTTCGCAGGCGATCCTGGCCCTGGGCACACCGCTCCTGTGGTGGTCGGCCTGCTGCGCCCTCGTGTATCTGCTCTACCGATGGGCGCTGCGCCGCGACTGGCGCGCCGGCGCCGTCCTGTGCGCGGTGGCTGCCGGTTATCTGCCCTGGTTCCTGTACCAGGACCGGACGATCTTCTCCTTCTACGCGGTCGTCTTCGTGCCGTACCTGTGCCTGGCGGTGGCGATGACGCTGGGAGCCCTGCTGGGTCCGCCGGGCGCGACCCGCCGGCGCCGCACCCGAGGTGCGGTGTCCGCAGGTGCGCTGGTCCTGCTCATCGCCTGGAACTTCATCTACTTCTTCCCGATCTACACAGGGCAGACGATCCCTTACGCCGACTGGCACGCCAGGATGTGGCTCGACACCTGGATCTGAGACCGTGTGAGGCCCTCCGACCCGCAACCGCGTGATGTCAGACGTCAAAGAGACCCGACACGGTGGTGTCCCTCGACCGCGACGGTCAGCCCGGGCGCGATCTCCGTGAAACCCGCGTCCCGGACCAACGGCCGCTCGCTGCTGATGAGTTCGGCCCACTGGGCGGGGGCGGCGGTGCGCACGGAGAGCGGGAAGCCGGCCTGTCGCCAGACGGTCCGCTCCTCGTCCGACAGCTCCCACCAGGCGAGTTGGGCGCCGTGGCCGGTCTGGGCCATCGTCTTGCCCGCGGACATGTCGAGGTCGGGGTTCAGCCAGAGCACCGGGGCCGTCGGGTCCGCGTCGGCCGGCGGTTCGGGGTCGTCGAGGTCGGTACCGGACACCTGGAGCCGGGCCAGGTCCTTGGGCCAGCCGTCGAGCGGAACGGGCGGGAAGACCCGTACCTCCGCCGACTTCCCGGTCACCGTGATGCCCGGCAGCGCCTCGGCCCGCCGCCACTCGGCACCGCGCGCCCGCCGCACCACCTTACGGATCCGCGCGTCCTGCCAGTCCCGCATGACCTGCGCCCACTCCCCGTCACCGAGGGCCCGGTCGTCGCTCAGGATGGTCAGCACGGCCCGGGCCGCCGTCTCCAACGCGTCCGTCCGCGCCGGCGGAGCGTCCCGCTCGATCCGCACGACCAGGGGCAGCACGAACTGCGGAGCCTCGTCGCGCACGGTGCGCTCGTTGCGGAAGGGGTCGACATCGCCGCCGGGAACGGTGGAATCACTGGTCACGCCGTCCAGTCTGCCAGGAGGGGAACGGGTCCTTGGAAACACCACTGAGCGAACCCACCCGGGGGCGCGGGGCTGCGACATCGTGCGGCTCCGCCACGTGGGCGCGACCAGCCCCCACGCACCGGCACTTGCCCTACGACGTCCGGTACGGCGGCCACTCCGGTCGTCACGCTGATCAGCGACCCGGCGAGCGCGGATCACCGCACCCGGGTACCGCTCCCCGCCGCCGGGACGGCGGGACTGCTCGCGGTCCTGGTCTGCGCCCTGCTCGGTACGGCGGTCGGCGCGCTCACCAACTGGCCGCTGCTGCGCTCGCCCGGCCGGGCGGTGCCCGCGATGCTGCTCTGGCGGCACTGCTGTCGGTGGTGGTGACCGCTTCCCCGGCGCAGGAGGCGGTCAGCGGCCTGGCCACCGGCTCGCAGTCGGGCACGGCCCCGGCCCCGGTCCCGCTGCTCCCCTGGCCGGGGCGGCCCTGGTCACGGCGGCCGTGACCGCCGCGACCTTCGCCCTCACCGACCGCCGCTCATCCTGAACAGGCGGTCCGCTGCGCCTCCTGCCACTCGCACACGGGGCACAGGGTGATCCCCTTGTGCGACTCCGGATACTCGGTCGGCTCCTGGCACAGCACACACTCCGCGAACGCCGGTGCCGTTTCCGCTGCCGATTCCTCGTCACTCATGCGACCAGCGTAAGAGGAGTGCGTGACGTAAGAGGGGTGCGCGCGCCTCAGCGGTGCCGGTCCGCCGCCCCGATCAGCTCGGAGACCTTCACGAACCGGTACCCCTTCTTCCGCAGCTCGGGCACGATCATGCGGACGGCCTTCTCGGTCGCCGGGGCGGCGCTGCGGGTGCAGTGCATGACGACGACCGACCCGGGCTGCACACCCTCCAGCACCTGCTGGGCCACGGCATCGGAGTCCGTCGCGAAGGCGTCCCCGCTCACCACGTCCCACTGCACCGCCGTGACACCGACCGCGCTCAGGGTCTTCAGCGCCTGCCGGTCGTAACACCCGCCGGGGAAGCGGAAGTACGGCATCGCGTTCGGCACGCCCGCCTTCTTGAAGGCGGTGTACGCCCGCTCCACATCGGCCTTCATCCGGTCCCGGGAGACGGTCGGCAGGCCGTAGCAGTCGCCGGTGAAGGCGTAGTGGCTGTACGAATGGTTGGCGATCTCGAACTGCGGGTCGCGCCCGATGTCGCGGGCCTCGGCCGGATACTCGTCGGCCCACCGGCCGGTCATGAACACGGTCGCCGGCACCTTCAGCGCCCGCAGCGTCGCGATGAGCTGCGGATTGTCGAAGTGCTCACCGGCCGCTGCACGCGGTCCCTGATCGGCGGTCATGTCGGCGTCGAAGGTCAGCGCGACGGTCTTGCCGTCCCCGCGCGGACCGTTCTTGAAGACGGGGGTGAGTCCGGCGGGGCCGGGCGCGAGGGTGGGGGGCCGCGAGGTCACGGCGCTGGGCGCGGTGGGCGCCGGACGGCTGGCGTGGGGCGCGGAAGGGGCCCCGCAGGCGGTGAGCGCGGCGCCGAGTGCACAGGCGGCGGCGACTCGTCGTACTCGAATGATCACCGTAGGAACATAGGTGAATAAAAGTTACTAATCGGCCATCGACACGGAACGGGCCGTCAGTCGGAGTCGAGCAGCCGCTCCCGGCACTCCTCCACGTCGAAGTCCGCCTTGGGATACCGCGGGTCCAGGGCCGTCAGATGGTCCAGGAGCAGGCGGCTGATCGCCCAGTTGCGGTACCACTTGCGGTCGGCGGGGACCAGGTACCAGGGGGCCTCCGGGGTCGAGCAGCGGGTGAGGGCGGTCTCGTAGGCCTGCTGGTAGGCGGGCCACAGGGCGCGTTCGTCGATGTCGCCGGGGTTGAACTTCCAGTGCTTGTCCGGGTTGCCGAGGCGTTCCAGCAGGCGGCGGCGCTGCTGGTCGTAGGAGATGTGGAGGAAGCACTTGACGACGGTCACGCCCTCGTCGGCCAGGGACTTCTCGAAGCGGTTGATGCGGCCGTAGCGGTCGTTGATCTCGCGGTGCGGGGCGAGTTCGCGGACGCGGGCGATGAGGACGTCCTCGATGGGGGTCCCCCCGCTTCGAGCGAAGTCGAGAAGTGGGGGAGGGAACGGTCGAAGATGCCGACCTCGCCGGGCTCGGGGAGGGCGCGTTTGATGCGCCAGAGGAAGTCGTGCTTCCGCTCCTCCGGTGTGGGTGCCTTGAAGGCTCGGATGCGGCAGCCGGAGGGGTTGAACAGGCCGATGACGTGCTCGACCGTGCCGCCCTTGCCGCTGGTGTCCATGCCCTGGAGGACCAGGAGCAGGCGCCGCCCGTCACCGGCGGTGCTCGCCGCCCACAGGCGTTCTTGCAGGTCGGCGAGGTGTTCGCCCATCCGGGCGGTGTCCTTGAGGCCCGCCGCCTTGCCGGCGGGGCCGCCGGGGGTGGCCCTCGCGTCGTAGGAGGAGAGGTCGACCGGTCGGCCGGCGGGGACGCGCAGCAGGTCGGTGAGGGCCTTCTTGCCGTTCTCGCGCTTCGCGCCCTTCTTGGCCATGGGAGCACCCCTTCCGGTCGGCTCCCTCGATCCTGCGGCGCGGGGGCGGGGCCCGCCAGTCAGCGTGCCCGGGGCGAGGGTGCGGCCGGTCGGGGTGTGTCGTACCGCGTCTCGTCAGAACCGTTCCGCCGAGCCGCCCGCGATGGCCGGTGGCGGGGTCACCTGCTCCCCGTCGCGAGGGCGCGCGCCGCGCTCGGTGAGTGCCGTACTCGTGGCCGCGATCCGTTGCGAGGTGCCGGGCGCGGGCGCGGACGAACCGCCTCCGTCCTCCCCGCATCCGGCGGCGGTTCCCAGGAGGGAGGTCGCGGTGACGATCGCGAACCTCGGGCGCATGGCGGCATGTTACTGCTCGACGGCGGGCGGGGGAGGGGGCTGCGGCGGTTGCGGTTGCGCCCGTTCCAGGAAGCGCAGCAGCTCCACCGGGAAGGGGAGGACGAGTGTCGAGTTCTTTTCCGCCGCGACCGCAACCACCGTTTGCAGCAGGCGGAGTTGGAGTGCGGCGGGCTGTTCGGACATCTGCTCGGCGGCCTCGGCGAGTTTCTTGGAGGCCTGCAGTTCGGCGTCCGCGTTGATGATGCGGGCGCGGCGTTCGCGGTCGGCCTCGGCCTGGCGGGCCATCGAGCGTTTCATCGTCTCGGGCAGGGAGACGTCCTTGATCTCGACGCGGTCGATCTGCACGCCCCAGCCGACGGAGGGGCTGTCGATCATCAACTCCAGGCCCTGGTTGAGTTTTTCGCGATTGGAGAGGAGGTCGTCCAGGTCGCTCTTGCCGATGATCGAGCGCAGGGACGTCTGGGCCATCTGCGAGACGGCGAAGCGGTAGTCCTCGACCTTGATGATCGCGTCCACCGCGTCGACGACCTTGAAGTAGACGACCGCGTCCACGCGCACGGTGACGTTGTCGCGGGTGATGCCCTCCTGTGCGGGCACCGGCATCGTGACGATCTGCATGTTGACCTTGCGGAGCTTGTCCACGAACGGGACGACCGTGGTGAAGCCGGGCCCCCGCACCTCGCCGACCACCCGCCCGAGGCGGAAGACCACCCCCCGCTCGTACTGCTTGACGACCCGGGCCGCCGCAGCGACGTAGACCACGCACGCGGAACCTACCGCCACGCCCGCCACCAGCAGTTCCTGGAGCATCCTGACCCCCAAGTGGAGAGGCCTTTTGTCTGCTCCTGCAAGGGTATGCCCGGTGCCTGCTCCGGGGCCACGATCAGCCCGGAGCAGGCACCGGTGCCGCTACTTCACCGCCGTGGCCTCCACCGGCGTCATCTTCACCGGCTCGGTGCCGGCCGCGCTGTGCCGCTCGGCCCAGTTCTCCAGGGCCGTACGGCAGGCGTGGTCCAGGTGGTGCAGGCCGGACAGGTGCAGTTCGACCGGCCGGTCCTGGGGGAGCGCCTCCAGGCTGTCGAGGATCTTCGGCAGCCGCAGGAAGGTCGCGTTGCCCGACAGATACGCCTGGACGGGCCCGGCGCCCTTGTCGACGACCTCCAGCTTGATGTGCGAGGCCTCCCACGCCGTCTTGCCGATGGCCAGCGCGAGCCCGATGAGCACGCCCTCGAACATGCTGACCGCGACGATCGACAGCGCCGTGACGACCAGGATCAGCGCCTCGCCCCGGTGCTCGCGCCACAGCGACACGATCTCCCGGACGGGGATGAGCTTGGCGCCGGCGTGCACCAGGATGCCCGCCAGGGCCGGGATCGGGATGTACGCGAGGACGTCCGGCAGCAGCGCCGCGAACAGCAGCAGCCAGACGCCGTGCATGACCCGGGACGCCTTCGTCCGCGCGCCCGCCTGCACGTTCGCCGCGCTGCGCACGATCACCGCGGTCATCGGCAGTGCGCCGAGCAGTCCGCAGATCGTGTTGCCCGCGCCCTGCGCCACCAGCTCCTTGTCGTACTCGGTGCGCGGCCCGGAGTGCAGCCGGTCCACGGCTGCCGCGCTGAACAGCGACTCCGCGGACGCGATCAGCGTGAACGCGACCACTGTGCCCAGGAGCCCGACCTGCGCCAGCTCACCGAACTCGCTGAGCGGAGGCGGCTGGAGCGACCCGAGCAGCCCCTGCACCTCGACGGTCGCCACCGGCAGCCCGAAGGCGAGCGCGGCGAGCGTCGCCAGTCCTACGGCGGCCAGCGGACCCGGCACCGTACGCACCTTGGCCGGCAGCCGCTTCCACAGCACCAGGACGGCGATGGTGGCGGCGCCGAGCGCGAGCGAGGCCAGCGCCTTCGTGTTCCCGGCGGCGTCGACGAGCGCGCCGGGCAGCTCGGCTATCTTGTCCAGCCCCGAGGCGGGGGCCTTCGCCCCCGCCACCGAGTACAACTGCCCGGCGATCAGCACCAGTCCGATACCGGCCAGCATTCCCTCGACGACCGAGACCGAGATGGCCCGGAAGTAGCGCCCCAACTTCAGGATGCCCATGAGGACTTGGAGCACGCCGGTCGCGAGCACGATCACCCCGAGGGCGGGCAGTCCGTACTCCCGCACCGCCTCGAAGACCAGCACGGTCAGACCGGCGGCGGGCCCGGACACCTGGAGGCTGCTGCCCCGCATGAGTCCGGTGACGATCCCGCCCACGATGCCGGTGACCAGGCCGAGTTCGGCCGGTACACCGGAGGCGACGGCCACGCCCACGCAGAGTGGGAGCGCGACCAGGAACACGACGAGGGAGGCGGCGAAGTCCTCCCGCAGATGGGGGAATTTGGTCGACATCGGCGCGCTCACAGGGACTTGAAGGCGTCGGCGGCGGGGTCGTGCACCAGGACCGCACCGGTGTGGACCTCGTAGAACCAGGCGTGCAGGGTGAGTTGACGGTCCTTCAGCTTCTTCTCGATGTACGGGTACGAGCGCAGCCGCAGCAGCTGCGTCAGGACATGGCTCTGCACTCCTTCGGACACGGCCGGGTCGTCGACCGTCCCCTCCGGCTTCGGGGTCGCGTGCGTGAGCCAGTCGCGCACGGCCGGTACGGCGGTCAGGTCGTCGCCGCGCACCAGCGCGCCGACCGCGCCGCAGTGCGAGTGGCCGCAGACCACGATGTCGGAGATGCCGAGGACTTCCACGGCGTACTCGATGGTGCACGCCTCGCTCGTGGGGTGCTGGGAGGTGTACGGCGGAACGATGTTGCCGGCGGTGCGCAGTTCGAAGAGCTGGCCGGGGCGGGCGCCCGTGATCAGGGCCGGTACGACCCTGGAGTCGGAGCAGGTGATGAACAGCACCTGCGGGGACTGGCCTTCGGCGAGTTTGGCGAACTCCTCAGGGCGTTGTCCGAACGTACGGGCGTTGTCGATGAGGGGCTGCATGGCGTGAGTACTCCTCCTGGCGCGTCCTCTGGACGCGTCGGGCTTGCATGACAGTGTGCGTGGGGGAACTGACTGCCTGCTCGGCTCTCAGCAGCGGAAGACCTGAAGTGCCGCCGGAGAGTGCGCTGTTGAGGATCTCGATGTGCGATGGTGCGCCGCGCCGGGCGCCACCTGTGTGCTTATGGCCGCCGGGTCCTGCGTCAGCAGGGGGCGTTCGGGTGTCTCGGGCCCGCAGTCGACGCTGCGGAACCGGTCGCGCAGCCGCAGCGGGACGGTGGGGGTCCCGGAGGCGCCGCAGTCGCGGAACGTGATGGTCTCGGAGCGCAGGGCCTTGCCGCTGAGCTTGAGCCCGGGCTGGGCCTTGGCCTCCGCATGACGCGCTGTGTGCGCGGGTGCGAAGGATTCCATGGGTGCGAAGAACGGCAGGGCGAGCAGGACGGCAGTGAGGAGCGTCACGACGGTCCGGGCCGTCTCACCTCGGTACATGCGCCCCCCTCCAGCTGATCCGTGCTTCTCGTGCAGACCAAGGCCAGGTCAACGGCTGGTCAAGAGGAACGGTAGCCCAGTGAAGTTGTTTGCAGGGTTAACGGAGCGTTTCCGATGAAAGAGAGCGTGAAAAGCGTGCCTCGGCTGGCGTGAACTAAGCGGTTTCGACGAGGCTCTTGGCGTCCCGGGCCAGCGCGGTGAGGCGGGAGATCGCGCGGAAGTACTTCTTGCGGTAGCCGCCGTTCAGCATCTCCTCGCTGAACAGCCGGTCGAAGGGCAGGCCCGAGGCCAGGACCGGCACTTCACGGTCGTAGAGCCGGTCCGCGAGGACGACGAGCCGTAGCGCGGTCGACTGGTCCGGTACCGGCTGGACGTCGGTGAGGCAGACCGCCTTGAGGCCGTCGGTCAGGGCGCCGTAGCGGCTGGGGTGGACCTTCGCGAGGTGCGCGAGCAGGTGCGGGAAGTCGTCGAGGGAGGCGCCGGCGGTCGCGTACGCCGCCTTCGTGACCTGCTCGTCGGAGAACGGCGCCGGGGCTTCGGGCAGGCCGCGGTGGCGGTAGTCCTCGCCGTCGATGCGCAGTGAGCGGAAGTGCGCGGACAGCCCCTGGATCTCGCGCAGGAAGTCGACGGACGCGAACCTGCCCTCGCCGAGCTTGCCGGGCAGCGTGTTGGAGGTGGCGGCGAGCGCGACGCCCGCGTCGACCAGCCTGCCGAGCAGGGTCGACACCAGGACGGTGTCGCCCGGGTCGTCCAGCTCGAACTCGTCTATGCACAGCAGGCGGTGGCCCGACAGCGTCTGCACGGTCTGCTGGAAGCCGAGCGCGCCGACCAGGTTCGTCAGCTCGACGAAGGTGCCGAAGGCCTTGAGCGAGGGCTCGGCCGGGGTCGCGTGCCACAGGGAGGCCAGGAGGTGGGTCTTGCCGACGCCGTAGCCGCCGTCGAGGTAGACGCCACGGGGGCCCGTCGGCGTCTTGGCCGCCTTGCCCTTGCCGAAGCCGAGGAAGCCGCGCTTGGCGGTACCGGCCGCGTGTGCCCCGCCGAGTCCGGCGGCGAAGGTCTCCAGGACACCGACCGCATCGGTCTGGCTGGGCTGGTTCGGGTCCGGGATGTACGTGGCGAAGCGCACCGAGTCGAAGCGCGGCGGCGGCACCATCTCGGCGACCAACCGGTCCGCGGGGACGAACGGCTCACGGGCGCACAGGGACAGCGGGGCCGCGTCTGCTATCGGGCTGATCCCGGAGGCGGCGGAGGAGGACGACACGGTTCACCACTCTAAGGGCCGTGCCACACTGCACGACATGCGACGCCTGTTCCCTGTGACCGACGAAACAGCAGCCCAGGCCTCGAACGGGGCCCCTGATGCGCGTGGGACGGACCGGGAGTGGGGGCTTCCGGAACTCGCGGAGGCGTACGCCTACCCCGTAGGGGAGGGTCCCTGGCTGCGCGCCAACATGGTGTCCACGCTCGACGGGGCCGGTCAGCACGAGGGCCGCTCGCAGCCCATCTCCGGGGACGCCGACATGCGGATCTTCGGCACCCTGCGGGCGCTGGCGGATGTCGTGGTCGTCGGTGCGGAAACGGTACGCCAGGAGGGTTACCGGCCCGCACGCGCGCGTGCGGAGTTCGCGGCGGCACGGGCGGCGGCCGGACAAGGACCCGCCCTCGTGATCGCGGTCGTCACCGCGAGCCTCGACCTGGACTTCTCGCTTCCGCTCTTCGTCTCACCCCTGGTGCCGACGCTGGTCCTGACCGGCGCCGCGGCCGCCCCCGAGCGGGTCGCGGCGGCGGAGAAGGCGGGCGCCCGGGTGGTGGTCGCCGGTGACGGCGCCGGCGTGGACCCCGCGCGGGCCGTACAGGCGCTCGCGGACCTGGGACACGCCCGGCTGCTGACCGAGGGCGGGCCGCGGCTGCTCGGGCAGTTCGTGGCCGCCGGGGTGCTCGACGAACTGTGTGTGACCCTCTCACCGATGCTCGTGGCGGGGGAGGCGCAGCGGATCGCCGGGGGGCCGTCGGTTAAGGTTCCTCAGCGCTTCGAACTGGTGTCCCTGCTGGAAGAGGCCGGGTTCCTGTTCGGTCGCTACCGTCGGACCTGAAAACGGGCGGAATGATCCGTTCCGTTTGTCTTTCGGCGGGCACACTAAATCCGGCAGTACCCGTGCGATCACGGGGCAGGATGGTTTCCGCAGGGCCTGGCAGGCCCACGGAGGAGAGAGGGCCCGAGGGTCCTCGAAGGAGAAGGGGCGCCTGGTGTTCACAAGCGTACTGATGATCGAGAAGGCCCTTACGTCCGCCGACGTGGAGTTCGTCACCACCTTGCACGGTGACGAGACCGTCTCCTTCCACGTATTGCTCCAGCCCCGCGGCGACCAGGCGGACCGCCTGCTGCGGGCCATCGACGACGTCGCCCTCGGCGAACTCGACGAGGCGGCGCACGAGCGGGAGACCCCCGAGGGCAAGGACGCGGCGGAACTCGGCGCGCAGGCCCTGTCGGTGTCCTTGGAGGCTCTGCACGCGTCCGGCAGCGCGGCGGAGGGGCGCCTCATCGAGGACCATCCGCTGGACGCCCTCAAGACCCTGGTGGACGAGATCGGCGCCGACGAGGTCATCGTGCTGACCGACCCCCACTACGTGGAGGAGTTCTTCCACCGGGACTGGGCCTCGCGGGCCCGTCACAAGGTCGGCGTACCGGTGCTGAAGCTGTTCTCGCACAGCAAGGAGTAGCGGGCGGGGAGCGGCGGGCGGGTGTCCGTGATTGTCGGTGGCACCGAATAGGCTGGCCGCCGAACGTCCGCCGTATCCGTACGGAACCAGCACGCACAGGGAGACACACATGGCACCCGGCCTTCCCACCGCCATGGACCGACCGCACTTCATCGGCATCGGCGGGGCCGGGATGTCGGGGATCGCCAAGATCCTCGCGCAGCGCGGCGCGAAGGTCGCGGGCAGCGACGCCAAGGACTCCGAGACCGCCGACGCGCTGCGCGCCCTGGGCGCCACCGTGCACATCGGACACGCGGCGGAGCACCTCGCCGACGACGCCACCTGCGTCGTCGTGTCGTCGGCGATCCGCAAGGACAACCCCGAGCTGGCCCGCGCGGCCGAGCTGGGCATGCCCGTGGTCCACCGCTCGGACGCCCTCGCCCGCCTGATGGACGGCCTGCGCCCGATCGCCGTGGCCGGCACGCACGGCAAGACGACCACGACGTCGATGCTCGCGGTCTCGCTGACCGAGCTGGGCCTGAAGCCCTCGTACGCGATCGGCGGCGACCTGGACGCCCCCGGTTCGAACGCGCTGCACGGCGACGGCGAGATCTTCGTCGCCGAGGCCGACGAATCCGACCGCAGCTTCCACAAGTACGCCCCCGAGGTCGCGATCGTCCTCAACGTGGAGCTCGACCACCACGCCAACTACGCGTCCATGGAAGAGATCTACGACTCCTTCCAGACCTTCGCCGACCGGATCGTGCCCGGCGGCACGCTGGTGATCTCGGCCGACCACGAGGGTGCGCGGGAGCTGACCCGCAGGCTGTCCGACTCCGATTCCGTTTCCGTGAAGACGGTGACGTACGGGGAGGCGGAGGACGCCGACGTACGCATCCTCTCCGTGGTCGCGCAGGGCCTGAAGAGCGAGGTGACGGTGGTCCTGGGCGGCGAGGAACTCACCTTCACCGTCTCGGTCCCCGGTCGCCACTACGCGAGCAACGCGGTCGCGGCCCTGGCCGCAGGCGCCGCACTCGGCATCCCGGCGGCGGAACTGGCACCCGCGCTGGCCGCGTACACGGGCGTGAAGCGGCGCCTCCAGCTCAAGGGCGAGGCGGCCGGCGTCCAGGTGATCGACTCCTACGCCCACCACCCCACGGAGATGACCGCGGACCTGGAGGCGATGCGCGCGGCGGCCTCCACCTCGCGGCTGCTCGTGGTCTTCCAGCCCCACCTCTTCTCCCGCACCCAGGAGCTCGGCAAGGAGATGGGCCAGTCCCTGGCCCTCGCGGACGCCTCGCTGGTCCTGGACATCTACCCGGCCCGCGAGGACCCGATCCCGGGAGTCACCAGCGACCTGATCATCGAGGCCGCGCGCGCGGCGGGCGCCGACGTGACCCCGCTCCACGACAAGGCGGACGTCGCCGAGGCCGTCGCGGGAATGGCGAAGCCCGGTGATCTGGTTCTCACCATGGGAGCGGGCGATGTGACTGACCTCGGCCCGCGGATCCTGGACCGTCTCGCGAAGTAAGGGGCTGAGCTGCATGTCGTACGACGTCGAAAAGCCGGACGAGGAATGGCGCGCGGAGCTGAACCCGGCCGAGTACGCGGTGCTGCGGCAGGCCGGCACGGAGCCCGCCTTCGTCGGTGAGTACACAGACACCAAGACGAAGGGCGTCTACTCCTGTCGCGCCTGCGGCGCCGAACTCTTCACCTCGAACGAGAAGTTCGAGTCCCACTGCGGCTGGCCGTCCTTCTTCGATGCACGCAATAGTGATGCGGTGGAACTTTTGGCGGACCGGTCGCATGGGATGGTGCGGACGGAGGTGCGGTGTGCTCGGTGTGGGTCTCATCTTGGGCATCTGTTCGAGGGTGAGGGGTATGCGACACCCACGGATCAGAGGTACTGCATCAACAGCATTTCGCTGCGGCTGACGCCTGACGAGGGCTGACGCGGGACCGCAGGTTCGAGCCCTGGGCGGGGCACCGACAGCATCTGTACGGTGGCGTGGCCGTCGTGAGTTGGCGCTTTCCGGGACGGTGGCCGTTCCGGAGGAGCGGCGACGCCGGCGTAGGCGTGGTTCCCGGTGCGTGTCCGGGACACGGCGGCGCGCACTGAGCCTCCGGAATTTCATGATGTGCCGTCAGAGACCGTCGGCAGCGATGGTGGGTTCGAGCCGCGCGTCGGCCGACAGTGAAGGCACCTGGGGATGCGCTTGTTCTGCGTCTTCCGGGGAAGCGCTCCTCCGAGATGAGGTTTCCTTCCGGTCATGGCCCTGGCCGGCCGGGCCAGGCCGAGCAGCGGCACGGCGGCCTACGTGCCGGGACGCCCGTTGGTCAGCGGCGATGGCCGCCGTGCGATCGCTGCGGTGGGCGAGATCAGGGGGAGGGCCTGTTCGGTTGCCGTGTCCCCTGACGCCTACGGCTGGGGGATTGGCCGGTGCCGGAGTCCCTGATGAGCGGTCGTCGATGGGCCGATCGAAGGGGGGGAGACGCCGCTCCATGCCCAACCGGCGATCTCCAAAGTGGATACGGTGTTGCTGTTATGGTGCTGGCCGAGGAGGTGGACGTTCAGTGGCGGCAGCTGGTCCCACGCGAGCGACCACGGCATCGGCTCGGCGCCCGGGGCGTCCGCCCGTGCCGCTGGAGCGCATCGTCTCTACGGCACTGCAGATCGTGGACGACGAAGGGGCCGACGCTCTCTCGATGCGGACGCTGGCCCAGCGCCTGGGCTCGGGCACGGCGACGCTGTACCGGCATTTCGACAACCGGGCAGCGCTGGTCGCCCATGTCGTGGACCGCATGTTCGGCGCCGTGGAACTGAACGGCGACGAACTCCTCGCGATGGGCTGGCAGCAAGCGCTGCGGACGGTCGCACACACCATGTTCGAGATCCTGGCCCGGCACCGGAACGCTGCGCGCCTGATGGTCGAAGAGATTCCCCTGGGGCCGAACGCCATGGCACTGCGGGAGCGCTGTGTCGCGGCGCTGCTCGACAGTGGCTTCCCGCCGCGACTGGCCGCGCACGCCTTTGCCACCCTCTCCCGCTACGTCCTCGGATTCGCCATACAGGTCAACGGTCATGGCGGCGGCGGGCAACTCGACGACGCACAACTGTCCGCCGTCTTTCAGGGCGTCGATCCAGCCTTGTTCCCGGCAACGGTCACCGTCGCCGAGTCGATGCCAGTTCCGATCGAGGACGAGTTCTCCTTCGGACTCGAACTCCTTCTCAGCGGGCTTGCCCACCTGCGCGACGACGCCTGACCAGCCAGGACGATGCGAACCTGAGGCCGTCGGCCTGCGGAGTCATCTCGGTCTGCATCGAGCGTCGCCACAGCTGCCGGTGACGGACAGGACGCCGGCGAACTCGCCAACGTAGTAGACAGCGCTGAGGCCCCCGGGCCTGAGCCAGCCCCAGGCCAGATAGAGCATGACCGCTCCGGTCGTGACCGGGAGGGGTCCGACGTTGCGCTTCTTCAGGCGCGCGTTGGCCGGTTGCGGTTCAGTGGTGCATTCGGATGCCCGTTGGCCAGCCCTGGATCTGCCCATCCGTGGAGTGTGGAGTCGATCCGCAGAAGAACTGAGTGGCCGTTGACACTGATCACTCCGATGCGGGAACAGCACCCTCGATCTCAGGGCAAGTTGACCTTAGAAGCGGAGTGCTCCTTCGGGCAGATCCCGCTCCGCGGTCAGCGGCAACTCCACAGTGGTGAGCATGTCCCGGTATCGCTCGGCCAGTTGGGAGGGGAGCTTTCTGCTGAACACCACCAGCTCGCGGAAATAGCCGGGCCCGATCCGCCGGGTGTGCCTCGACCAGCGCAGCGGCACCGCGTTCTCCGGTGTCACCGTCACGCCGATCCCCTCGACCGCGAACAGGAGCGCCGCGGAGACCTGGCCCGTCCGTGCGACGGCGCGCGGCGTGAACCCGAGGTGCCCTGCCAGGCGGTCCACCACTTCGCTCATGCCCTGTTCCTGCTCGTAGAGCACCCAGTCGGCAGCGGCCAGTTCGGCCGGATCAGCCGCTGTCCCCGCCGGGTATTCGGCCGAGCCGGTCACCACCATCTCCTCATATCCCAGGGAGACGACGGGCCCCTCCCACGGGTCGGGCCGTGGACCGACCGCGATGTCGCCCTGGCCACTGCGCATGGCCTCTTCGAGGTCCCGGCGGTGGGAGTAGTCGTGCAGTCTCAGCACGGTGGAGGGGTACGTCGAGTGCCAGCGCGCCGCGGACGGCGGCAGGATCCCCGAGGCGACGGACCGTACGGTCAGGACGTGGACGTCGCCCTGACGGCCCTCCACCACCTCGCGCACCGAGTCCTGCGCGTCCTGAACCGCACGGACGACGTTCTGTGCGCGGGGCAGAAAAACACGGCCCGCGGGAGTCAGCGTCACCCCTTGCCGGCCGCGCTCCAGCAGGACCGCGCCCAGCTCCTTCTCCAGGGCCCCGATCTGCTGGGAGAGCGAAGGCTGCGTGACATAGAGCCGCGCAGCCGCTCCGCTGAAGGAGCCCGACTCCCAGACCGCGAGGAAGTACTCCAGCTGACGTAGCTGCATGTGATCAAGTTACTCGGCCGAGCGTTGCCCAGTACTCGGCGGGGCTAGGTGACGTGGTGCCGTACTGCTGTGCTGAGGGGTGTTATCTGTGCGTCATGCCATGAGTGCGACCCTGCTGTCCTTACGGGTGAGCCGGGACAGCAAGTAGTCGACCTCGGTGCGGGCACGCGCCGACAGCACGGCCCCGGGCTTGCGCTGGGTGTCGGAGGCCAGGATTCCGCGGCGCTTCATGACGTACTTGCGCACGGCCAGGCCGATGCCCGGTTGCTGTTCGTAGCGCAGCAGGGGCAGGTGGGCGTCGAAGATGTCATGGGCGGCATCACGATCGCCGGCGGTGGTGTGGCGTACGACGTCGACGAGGAGTTCGGGCACGCAGTAGCCCGTCATCGCTCCGTCGGCTCCGCGTTCGGTCTCGAAGTCCAGGAAGAGACCGCCGTTTCCGCACAGGATCGACAGGCGGGGCATCGCTCTGTCGGCTTCGAGTTGCCGGAGTGCGCTGATCTTCTCCAAGCCCGGCCAGTCCTCGTGCTTGAGCATCACGCACCCTGGCGCGGCGTTCGCGATGCGGGCGATGACGGCAGGGGACATGACGACGGAGAACGACAGCGGATAGTCCTGGATCACGAACGGCACGTCCGCGCCGATGGCGCCCGCCGCTCCCTCGTAGTAGCTCACGATCTGGTCGTCGGTACGCAGCGTGTTCGGCGGGGCGATCATGACGCCGCCGGCACCGGCTGACATGACGTCGACCGCGAGAGCCCGCATGGCGGCGTAACCGGGTGCGGAGACGCCCACGATGATCGGCAGATCGGTGCGCTTGATGACGTGCTGGACGATGCGCACGCCCTCCTCGTGGGACAGCTTGGGTGCTTCGCCCATCTGGCCCAGGAGAGTCAGTCCGGTGACGTCGGCGTCGCCGTAGAATTCGACGAGTCGGCCGAGTGAGTCGAAATCGATTGCGCCTTCCTCGTCGAAGGGCGTTGGTGCGATGGCGAAAACACCATTGGTGTTGCGGTCCACGGGTGCCATTGTTCTGCCTCCTCAGAAGTCCGATGTCTTTTTCAGAGGCTGGCGACGAGTCCGCCGTCGACGCGAATGACCGAGCCTGTGATGTAAGAGGCCTGGACGCTTGCGAGGAAGGCGACGGCGGCGGCGTATTCCCGCGGTTCGCCGTAGCGGCCCACGGGGATCGACGCGACGCTCTCGGCGGACGTCTCCGCGACGGACCTGCCCTCCCGATCGGCCTTGGCCTGGTCGAGGAACTTGATCCGCCGGGTGCCGATCCGTCCCGGAACGACCACGTTGCAGGTGACACCCTCGGCCGCGACTTCCCGGGCCAGCGTCTTGGACCAGCCGAGCAGGCTGCCCCGCAAGGCGTTCGACAGCCCAAGGTTGGGGATGGGGGCGATCACCCCCGAGCTGGCGCTGGTGATGATCCTGCCCCAGCCGCGGCTCCGCATCAGCGGCACGACCCTGTCCGTGATCGCGATGACGGACAGCACCATGGACTGGAAGTGCCTCAGCCAGAGTTCAGGGTCCTGCCCCGCAACCGGCGAGGGCGGCGGCCCTCCCGTGTTGTTGACCAGGATGTCCACGGGACCGAGCGCCCCTTCGACTGCCGTGATGTGCTGGTCGATCGCGCCCAGGTCCGCGAGGTCCCATTCCAGGGGCACGGCTTTCCCGCCCGCGTCGGCCACCGCCTCGGCGGTGCCCTCTGCGGCCTGCGGGCTGATGTCCGCGACGGCGACAGCGGCGCCTTCCGCGGCGAGAGCCTGGGCGATCGCGCCGCCGAGACCCCCACCTCCGCCCAGTACGAGCGCGGTCTTGCCCGAAATTCCCAGATCCACAGCTTCGCTCCTTGGGCGGTGGCCCTGCTCTCCGGCCGTACGGCCGACGGCTACGTCCGTCCTTTCCACATGACACTGCCACGAGGTTGTGGTGGGTCTCCAATAGGAATCTCTCGCGACATGCATAAGGGATGCCTATGCGCCGCGCATAGGGAATAGGCGTTGCCGGCGCGCAAGATGAGGTGGGGAACAGGGCCGTTTCGGCCCGTCGATTCCCGACGCATTTTCATGGCCGTAACTGGAGGCCCCTATGTCCTTGCCGGAAACCATGCAGGCCGCGGTGCTGGGCGAGCCCGGCACCCTCGCCGTCACGACGCTGCCCGTGCCGGAGGTGGGACCGGAAGACGTTCTGGTACACGTCCGCAGGGCGTCCCTGTGCGGAACGGACCTGAAGATCCGCAGTCGGCACTTCTTCAAGGACGGCGGCCCGGCCGCGGGCGAGTTCGTACCCGGCCACGAGTACGCCGGCGTCGTCGCCGCGGTGGGCAGTGCCGTGGACGGGCTCCGGGCCGGCGACCGGGTGGTGACGGAAGCCCACCGCGGCTGCATGCGCTGCGCCAACTGCCTGGCCGGGGCCTACACGGACTGCCTCAACTACGGCCTGCGGCACACCGGGCACCGCGTGCAGGGGATGACCGTCAACGGGGGCTTCGCGGAGTACGCGCTCAACCACGTGGCGACCCTCCACCGGTTGCCGGACACCGTGGACTTCGACGCCGCGGTCGTCCTCACCACCGTGGGCACCGTGATGCACGCCTTCGACGTGCTAGACACCCTGCTCGTCGGATCCACGGTCGCTGTGATCGGCCCCGGACCGATAGGTCTGCTCGCGGTACAGGTCGCACGTGAACTCGGGGCCAGGACCGTAGCCCTGGCCGGCACGCGGGAAGCCAGGCTCGCCATCGGCAAGTCCTTCGGCGCGGACCTGGTCGTCAACTCCCGGGAGGAGGACGCCGTAGCGGCGGTTCGGGAGGCGACCGACGGGATCGGAGCCGACATCGTCCTGGAGTGCTCCGGCGCCCCGAGTGCGGTGGACGACGCGCTGCGCATGGCCAAGCGGTCCGGGAAGGTCGTCCTCGTCGGCTTCTTCGAAGAGCCCGTACAGGCCGACCTCAACCACGCCGTGATGAACGGCATCTCGATCCAGACGGTCCGCGGCGAGGGCACCGGTTCGGTGGCCCGCGCCGTGGGCCTGGCCGCCCGGGGTCGGCTGCGCACCGCGGAACTGGTCACCCACCATTTCGGGCTGCCCGACGTCGCCGAGGCGTTCGACACCTACGCCGAGCGCCGGGGCAACGCCATCAAGGTCATGCTGGACATCTCCGAGGACCCGGAGTCCACCTGTGACCGGTGACCGAGAGGCCACCGTGCCCGACGCCCTGGCAGCCGGGCGGGAGAAGGCGGCGGCCGCCATGGCCGATGCTGCCACCGCCTGGCTGAACAGCCTGAGCGAGGACCAACTCCCGCTCGCCGCCTACGACTCCCCGCTCCACCCGCATGCGGAGGCCGAGCGGCTGCGTTGGTTCTACACCCCCACCGAACACGGCGGGCTCGCCGTCCGAGACCAGAACGCCCGCCAACAGAGCCTGGCCATGCGGATGGTGGCCACCGGACTGTCCATCCCGGGCTACGCCACGGTCACCACCGTGATGGGACTGGAGAACGTCCTGGACCGGCTGGAAGGGTGGCGGGTCCACTGGGGCCGGCAGCGCGGACGGGACCCCGGCCTGTACTGGCTGAGGATCTTCGGCCGCCCCGGCGACCGTGTCTGGGCATGGCGGTTCGGCGGCCACCACATCTCCCTGAACAACCTCGTCGTCGCCGGCCGGCTCGTGTCCACGACCCCCTGCTTCATCGGTGCCGACCCGGCCACGACCGAGCTGATCGGAGGCACCCTGCGGCCCTTGCAAGGCCCTGAGGAGACGGCCCGTCAACTGGTCCGCAGTCTGGCCCCGGGCCAACTCCAAAGCGCCCTGCTCCACCCGTCCGCAGTCTCGGACATCGTCTCCGGCAACCGCCCACGCGTCGAACACGGCGACACGATGATGCACATGCAGGACCTGTGGCGCGGCCAGTTCGCCGACCCTGAGCTGGACCGGCTTGTCAACGACATCGACCGCCGGGCGGAAGCGGGCAGCGGGTACACCGGGAACGATCACGCGCGCGTGGCCATCACGATTCCCCCCAAAGGCATCAGCGGTCGCGACCTGAACAACGAGCAGCGGCACCTGTTGCGCCGGCTCGTCACCCTCTACACCGGACGGGCACCCGAGTTCCTCGCAGACGCCTACGACACCCACTACGCCTCTGACACCGTCCTCGACGCGGTGCATTTCGGCTGGGCGGGCAGCACGGACGCCGGGGAACCGCACTACTACCGGGTGCAGGACCCTCGCGTCCTCATCGAGTACGACAACACACAGCGGTACGCCAACCACGCCCACTCGGTGTGGCGTGACCTGACCTCCGACTTCGGACTGGACGTGCTCGCCGAACACCGCGCACACATCGCACACATCGCACACGAGTAGGGCGTACTCGGGGAGCGCCGTACACACCCGTACCGCCGGTCCACCCCCCGAAAGAACCAGCACCATGACCACCCTGCTGATCGTCGACGACGAGTCTTCTGCTGTGTCAGGTCAGGTACGGGCGGCAAGCCTGGCTTCGACGCCGTCGAGAAGCGACTGCAGTCCGAAGGACACATACGGGCGAGGGGTGGCTGCGAGGGCGGCGCCGATCACGAACGTGACGACGCTCTGGGCGGCTTGCTCGGCATCCCGCCTGGTGAGGCCGGACGCCTCGCAGACCGCGAGCAGGTGCTCGTCATGGCGGTCCCTGGCCGGGCCGTCAAGAGGCTGGATGGTCATGGCGGCCAGCAGCCAGGGGCGCCTGAGAAGCATCGAACGCAGGTTGTCGGCCATGGCCAGGAGGACCGGACGCCATCCGACGCCGTCGAGAGCGGGGAGAGGTGTCTGCCCCCAGACGGTGTCAGCGGCCAGCAGGAGCAGATCCTGTCTGCTCCTGACGTGATAGTAGAGTGCCGCCGCGCTGATGCCGAGACGGCTGCCGAGTCTTCGCATGCTCAGACTCTCGATGCCGCCCTCGTCCAGAAGGGCGATGGCCGCCTGGATGATCTGCTCCTGGTGCAGGGCGTCGCGGGGCATCCTCGCGGTAGTCGGCATGGGACTGCTCACGGCACCTTCTTGCTGTGGGAACGAGGCCGCGGTGTGCGGCTCTGAGGGCGCGTGGCCATCGCGCCGACGAGGACGGGGTGTCGTGCGCGTCGGCGCGCGGTTCATGCGTGGGGGCCGTTGCGGTATGTCAGCCGGGAGAGCCCGTGGGCCTGATGCTGCGCAGCAGCCGCTCTCCGGACTCGCGCAGCTGGTCCTTGACCTCGTCGAGGCCGGATGCGAGCAGGACGTGATCGCGTTTGCGCCAGGTGCCGGCGACCATCACGGCTTCGATGTTGGCGATGTCGGCGTGCAGGACCGTGGCGACCGGGTCGTGCGCCGGCCACAGGTTGAGCGCCCGGGCGTCGACGGCGACCAGGTCGGCCTGCATGCCCACCTCGATCCGGCCCACCTTGTCTGCCAGGCCCAGTGCCTTCGCTCCTTCGACCGTGGCCCAGGCAAGCGCCTGTTTGCTGGTGACAGACGGTGTGTTGGCGTACATGCCGGTCGTCTGCCGGTGATGGGCGTGGTTCAGGCCGCGCTGGTGGGCCAGGGCGATCCGGGCGGCGGTGAGGACCGTGCCGGGTACGGCGGTGTCGATGTCGGTGCCCAGGGAGGGTGCCGCGCCCAGGCTCAGCAGGGATCCGGTGATGGGTGTGCCGTGTCCCTGGCCCAGTTCGTTCTCCGGGGTGGTGGTGAAGGTGACGCCCGCCTCGACGAGCGTCTTGATCCAGTCGTCGGGCAGGTCGGCTCCGTGCACGACGTTGGTCAGGGGGCTGAACAGCCCGGCGTTGCGCACGGCTTCCCAGCCGGGTGAGGGTTCGCCGCCGCTCTGGTGCATCGAGACGACGAGGCCGCGTTCCGCGCCGGCTCGGAAGTCGGCCACCGCGGTCTCGGCGGAGGAGTACTGCGGCCCCTGGAGTGCCATGCCCAGGGTGAGGAGGGCGTGGTCGCGGACGGGGCCGTCGAGCAGCCGGTCGATCTCGGCGAGCGGGTGGGGTGTGTCCGGCGAGCGGTAGGGCGTGCCGTGCAGGAAGACGGCGCGGATCCCGGCCTGGACCAGTCCCTCGACGGCCGCGTCGGCGTGCTCGGGCGACAGGGCGTTGTGACACCAGTCGCCGAGGGTGGTCGTACCGCAGTTGATCTGGTTCAGGGCGCCGGCCAGATTGCTGATGTGCATGTCGGCCGGGGTGTAGTGCCCGACGCACTCGCCGTGCAGGTGGGTGAGGTACTCCATCAGCGTCCAGTCGGCGCCCGCGGAGCGCAGCGCGGTCTGCCAGGTGTGCAGATGGGCGTTGACCAGGCCGGGGATGATGACGCGGCCGGAGAAGTCGACGACCTCGGCGTCGGGCGCCTCGATGGTTTCGCCGACGGCGGCGATGGTCTCGCCGTCGACGAGGATGTCGACATGCTCGGCGTCCGGCCGGTCCGGCGTCATCGTGATGACTTGCGCCCCGCGCAGCAGTATGCGGCTCATTCAGCGGCCTCCGAACCGGGGGAGGTGTGGCTCGGCTGGGACATGGTGCGGCTCCTTGCCTGCGGCGTCATTGCCCGCACGGCGGCTTGTGTGGTGGTGAGGAAATCCCGAGTGGCGATGTGCCCGATGTAGCCGTCCGGACGGATCAGCAGCAGCGCGTCGTCGGTCAGGCCGTAGGCACTCCGCAGCGTGTTCTTGGGGTCGGAGAAGGCGCGGCCGTCGCCCGCGGCCGATCCGACGGTGAGCCGCTTCAGCTGGGCACCCGTCGTCGGCCAGTCCAGGAGTTCGAGGTCCCGGGCGGCGCCGGGGCCGTAGGCGATGGCGGTGAAGTGCGGTCCCTGGAAGAGGTTGAACAGGCGGGTCTCGGCGCCGTCGGCGCCGAGCAGTCGGGCGTCCGGGGCGCGGTCGCCCACGTGCAGCGTGCTGCTGTCGCAGTCGGCGGGGGCCAGCGGGCCGCCGTAGTAGGTCAGGGCGAGCTGCTGCTCGTCCTTGCCGCGCTTCATGCTGGAGGGGGCGAGCTTGGCGAGGCCGCCCCACTTCTCCGTGGACAGTCCCAGGACCCCGGCGGCGATCGGCTGCCGCTCGGCCTCGTAGGTGCCCAGCAGGGCCGGGTCGGCTCCGGCGAGGACCTGGCCGAGCTTCCAGCCGAGGTTGTAGCCGTCCTGCATACCGGTGTTCAGGCCCTGGGCACCGGCCGGGGTGTGGACGTGCGCCGCGTCGCCGACGAGGAAGACACGTCCGCGGCCGTAGTGCTCCGCAAGACGGATGTTGGGCCGGAACACGGACGTCCAGTGGATCTCGTGCAGCTGGATGTGCCGGTTGCGGGTGTGGGAGTGGATCCGGTCGATGACGGCGCCGATCTCCTGGGGCGGCTTCTCATCCGGCGTGAGCCGGATCATCCACTGGAACATGTCGCTGTCGGGGAGCGGGCAGGCGCCGATGAGCTTGCCGCCGAGGCCGGGCCACATGTGCCACCGGTTGCGGGCCAGGCCGCTTACGGAGGCATCCACGATCAGCACGCGCTCGGCCTCGTCCGTCGTCCCGACGAAACCGATGTCGAGCTGCTTGCGCACCACGCTGGAGCCGCCGTCGGCCCCCACGGCATAGCGGGCGACGATCTCCTCGACCCCGTCCGCGCCCACCACCTTGGCGACCACCGTGTCCTCGTCCTGCGTCAGCTCGGTCAGTTCCTTGCCGAACTCGACCTCGCGGCCCAGCTCACCGAGCCGGGCGTGTAGGGCGCGGTCCGTGCGGAACTGCGGGATCAGCCAGGTGTTCGGGTACGGGACGTCCGGGGTCGCTTCTGTGTGGGGGAACATCTTCCACGGCACAGCGATGGGTCCCGCATGGATCCCGAGCTTGGGATAGATGTCGCCGCCGGCCAGCACGTCGTCGAGAGCGCCGAGGTCTTCGAGGACTTCGAGGCTGCGGGGCTGGACGCCCTTGGCGCGCGAGCCGTCGAACGCGTGGGGGGACCTGTCGACGATCCGGACGTCGAGTCCGCGGCGTACGAGGTCGATCGCCAAGGCGGAGCCCGAGGGGCCGGCACCGATGATCAGTACGTCGATGGCCTGCGGGCTGTTCATGAGTCGAGCCTTTCGGTGCGTGCGGACACGAACGGGACGAGCTGATCGGCGACGTCGCGAGGCCGTTCGTATGGAGTCATGTGTCCGCATTTGTTAATTACGTGATGTTTCTGAGGCTTCAGCAGAGTGCGTGCTGTGTCGAACTGCGCCAGCGGCGTGACGTCGTCCTCGTCGCCCCACAGCAGCAGCGTCGGAATGCCCAGTGACCCCGTCCGCCGGAAGAGCTCGTCACGGCCGGTGAAAGGCAGATGCTGCAGGGTGTCGAAGACCGCGTACAGCGAGCCCTCGAAGCGGAGGGAGTCGAGGACCGTCTCGGTCAGTTTCGCGCCGAGTTCGGGGTCGCGGACGTTGTGCCCGAGGTGCCCCTGGAGCAGTTGAAGGCCGCGACGGCGGGCGACCACTCCGGCCAGCAGATCGCTGCGCAGCAGCCGGTTGGGGGAGGCCAGCCGCGGTTTCGCGAGACCGGCGGGGCCGACGATGGTGAGAGTGGACACCGACGAGCGGTACTGGGCGGCGTACGTCATGCTGACCAGCGCGCCCATGGAGGTGCCGACCAGGTGCAGGGGTCGCGCCGTCAGGCCGAGCCGGTCCGTCAGCTCGGCCAGCTGCCGCGTGAACAGTGTCTCGTCGTATCGCGCCTGTACCCGGTCGGAGTAGCCGCGGCCGTAGGTGCTGCAGGTCAGAGTGCGCAGCCCGCGGGCGTGCAGCTCGGTGACGAGGCCGTCCCAGTAGAACAGCGGGATGGTCAGACCGCCCGCCATCAGGACCACGTCCCCGTCCTCGGGCCCCGTCAACTCGTAGTGGGTGACGCCGTCGGACAGCTCGATGAAACTGCCGCGCAGCGCCTTGCGCGAGCTGGCGGTGAGCTTGCGGTCCTCGCCCGAGGCGACGAAGTACTTCATGGAACGGGCCTCCTTGCCCTCAGTTCGCGGGTGTGGCGGCGCAGGAGCCGAGGAACTTCGCGATCGCGTCCGCGACCCACCGCGGTTCCTCCTCCGGCAGCAGATGTCCGCCGTGGGGGTGGACGAGCTCCTGGGCGCCGGGGATGTCGCGGGCGAAGTGCTGGCCGTCGATGCTCGCGCTGCGCAGCACCAGGGTGGGCACCGTGATGCGGGGGATCTGCGCGCTGCGGTCCGGCTGGTCGGTGTTGCAGAAGTCGACGAAAGCCGAGCGGTTCCCTGGACGGCCCATGAGCTGATGGGCGCGGTCCACCATGGCGTCGTCCACGATCTGTGAATGCGGCCCGACGGCCTCGCGCAGGTTGCGTTCGAGTGCCCCGCGCGGCATCACCCGCCTCAGCAGGGGCCGCACCAGCGGGTTGCGGGTCAGGCGCATCCCGGCGGGCACCGTCTTCTCCGGGTAGCCGGTGGCATTGACCAGCACCAGGCCGGTCAGCCGCTCCGGATGATCCAGCGCGACGTTCCAGGCGATGTTGCCGCCCAGGGAATTACCGGCCACCGCGTAGCGCGGCACGGCCAGCGCCTCCATGAAGGCCGCCACCGTCGCGGCGTACGCCGGAACGCGGTAGTCGCGGTCCTTGCGCGGGCCCGTCAGCCCGAACGCCGGCAGGTCGGGACGGATGACATCGAACGAATCCGACAGTAGGTCCGTCGCGCGGTCGAAGTGCTGCAGGGATGAGGCGCTGCCGTGCAGCAGCACGAGTGCCGGGCCGTGCCCGGCACGCTTGTAGTGGATCCGCAGTCCGTCCACCTCGACGAACCGGGAATCGGGCTGTGGCTCAGACCAGGTACTCATAATGGCTACACTGTTGCCGATAAGATGGTCGTGTCAAGAGGAAGTCCCCGCGTGTTACGGCCACGGTGGTCTTGAGCGAGGAGATGGATCAGTTGGTGCGCCGCGCTGCCGGTCGTCCGCCGGTCCCACCGGACCGGCTCGGCGGGCCGAGAAGTGTGCATGCACGAAGCGCGCCGGCTGGCCGTCGTTCTACGACCCGAAGGACACCGACGCGGTCGAACTGATCCAGGACCGCTCGCACGGGATGGTGCGCACCGAGGTGCGGTGCGCCCGGTGCGGGTCGCACCTTGGGCATGTGTTCGAGGGCGAGGGGTATGCGACGCCCACGGACCAGCGGTACTGCATCAAATCGATCTCTCTGAGGTTTACACCTGACGAAAGCTGACGCGGGATCGCACGTGTCTCGGGCGAGACTCCGTGATCGATGGCGGTGGTCCGGGACAGCAGGGTCGGGCCGGCCGCGGTGACGAGCACGGTCAGCAGCAGGCCGGTGAGCTGCTAGAAGACATCGGCCTGCTGCTACGTGGCGAAGTACCCGTAGGTCGTGGCCCAGGGTGGGAAGTTGTGCGGGAGGTGGCGCCCGTGGACGTCGGTGCGGTCCACGCAAAGGTTCCAACGGCTCCGTCGACGAACCGGCGCAGGATGTCCCCGGGGGTGCCGGGGTGCCGGGGTGCCGGGACGGCTGGAGGACTGGCGGACACCGACTCCGAGCGGTCTTGCTGCCTCCGGCGAGGCCACAGCGACCTGTTCGAGTGCTGTGCCGACACTCTGCGCCGGTCCTGCGGGTATCCGCGGTCAGTGCCGTCCACCCAGGATGATTTTCCAAACGCGCGTTGCCACCTGCAGATTGAGCCGGGTGTCCACATCCGCCAGGTCGCGGTCGCTGATCTCACGGATGCGCTGCAGCCGGTAGCGCAGGGTGCTGCGGTGGACCGTCAGCGCGGCGGCCGCATCGTCGTAGTTGCCCCCGCAGTCGAAGTAGCGGGAGAGAGTCTCCACCAGCTCCGTGTCGTGCCCTGCGTCGTAGTCGATAAGCCGGCCGAGCCACTCCCGCACGAAGGTTCAGCCCCGCGGCCGCGCGGAAGAACTTTTCGAACCTGGCGATGGACATCACGGTCATGACGGCAACCTCCGGCTGCGGGCGCCGGGGTGGTTCCCGGCTCCGTGGGTTTCCCAGTCAGCCTGGCCGACGGGAGCGAGCGAACGCATGCGCATGTCGGGCCCAATCGGCCTCGCTGTATTGCCCTGCCAGGCCCAGGTGTGCGACTGCCCGGGTAGTCGCACGGGTGTGGGGGTGAACAACAGTGCGATGCGCCCCGGCGGCCGCTTCGGATCGGCGACGAGGACGACGTCGGGCCGCGGCCTCTGGGATGGCGATCGTCATCGGGCCGGCGCTGTGGCCGGCCTCCCCTGAATTCGCCGCGTCCGCGGGCGAGTTGGAGGAGACGGTCCGGGTGACGGCGCGACCCGGCGGGACACCTTCAAGGTCCGGGCCGGCGCCGACTCCGGCCCGGACCCTCTCTGGTGTCGGCAGTACACCGTGGCGGTGCTCAGGCCGCATGTGCGCTGCCGACCCGCCCGAGGCTGTCGGGGGGCGCCGACGGGCGGTGACCGGCCCGAAGGGGTGGAGACGGGTCGGCCGACGTCCGCGCGGCGGACCGACGAAGCGGACGCGCGAACACCGGGAATCTACGGCGTGGCAGCCGCCGCGCACGATCCGCTGAGCGTGGCTGTTGTCCGCACAGCGCGGGGCGATGGCGTGGGCCGTGGTCACCCGGAGCGCAGTGTCTGCGAGGGCAACTCGCCGAAGCGCGCTCGGTAGCGGGACGCGAAGCGGCCCAGGTGGTCGAAGCTCCAACGATGCGCGACCTCGCTCACGTTCACTTCGCCCGGTGTGCCGCGGCGCAGCTCGTCGTGGGCGTGCGTGAGGCGGACGTCGGTGAGGTAGGCCAGTGGGGTCATGCCGACGTACTGCTGGAAGGCTTCTTGGAGCCGCCGCACGCTCACCCCGGCGAGCACGGCCAACTCTCCTACCGTGAACGGGTGTTGCGGCATGCTGTGCATGGCCTCGACGGCACGCTTGACGGGACCCGGGCGCAGGGCGGGTTTGGGCCGGTCGAGTTCGTCGCGGTAGCGGTGGCCGGTGGCGAGGAGGAACCCGGTCAGCAGGGCCTCCTGGAGCGGGCGGGCGACCATCGGCCGGGTGAGCAGCCCGTCGGCCTGCATCTCGTCGAACACCGCGCGGATCATGCGTACCCAGCTCAGACCCGCGCCGTGCGCGACGTCGAGTTCGGGCATGAGGACGACGGGGGTGCGCAGCGGCCGGCCGAGAAGGCGTTCGAGTTGATCGTTGAGGGCCTTGGGGTCGATCTTCACGGCCAGCATGGAGCAGTCGGTGCTCACCCGGTCCAGGGCCGTGTCTCCGTGCGGTTGGAAGACGGCGGCGCTCGCGGTGGTCGCCACCGCGTTGATGCGCGTTCCTTGATGCCAGGCCAGGTGGCCGCCCAGCGGGATGTCCACGTGGTAGGAGCCGAGTTCCCCGAACCGTATGCGTACCTCCGCGCCGAAGGAGAGTCGTCCGAATGTGAGCGGACCGAGCGCGGCGATGTCGTACCGGGCCGTGAACTCGGCGCCGCCGTCGGGCACGTCGATGAAGTTGGCGTAGAAGCGTTCGTGGATGACCTGCCGAGCCTCGTCCACATCCGTCGTCCGGAACTTCAGCAAATCCTGCCTCCTGCGCCTACGGACCGACCGTACGAGGAATGGTGCATGGTACCGCCACCCATTGACCTGCCCCCGTCCTGGATTCCCGTTCTGGTGGCCGGCTGACAGTCCTTCACGGAAGGCCGCAGTCGTGCCTCGCCGTTGTCCTCCGGAGTTCCGGCGCGTGCCGTCGTGCTGGTCCGCGCCGGTGGCCAAACGCTCGATCAGCGGTTTCTCGGGTCCCGGACGAGTAGGTCGGCCATCGCCAACTTCCGTGCGCTGTCGACCAGTTCATGGGTGAGCCGGGCGATCTCTTTCGGTAGGGCATTGCGGACCGCGTCCGTCTCCGCCTCGATCTGCTCCCGGCTCCGCGGTTCGAAGCGGCCCATTCGTAGGCGCAGTTGTGCTGCCGGGTGAGGATTTCCTTCTGGACCGCGGCACGCTCCGCCGTGGCCGCCCGCCTCGCGGCGGGACAGGTCGCGCACATCCGCTTCGTCGTCCCTGACCAGCCGGTCTCCGGTGCAACTCAACTGAGCCCGGGCGCGGTTGACGCGCGGGCCCTTGCCGGGACGGCGACCGGGTGCCCGACGCCGCACGCGTCTTCCGCTGGGTGGGCCAGGCGTCGTGATCCGGCTGACGGTCCGGCGTTCCGTCTGCGGCACGGCGGGGCTCTCCGCGCCGTAGGTTCGCCGATCCATTCGCCTCGGGCGCCGACGAGGGCCGAGCGCTCGGGACGAGACGGTGCCGATCAGGTCACTGGGCCTTCTCACCGGCCCTGACGCGCTGTGCCTCCTGGCGGGGGGCCCGCCGCGGCCCGGCGATGCCGCGGCCGTCGAACCGGCCGGCGTGATCACCCTCGTGGACTGCGAGACGGACCTCATGATCGGCACGGGCGGCAAGAACCTGCCGCTCTCTGCCAGCGAGGGAGCCGTCCCCTACCACCCTCGCTCGTCCATGCGGCCGTGATCGGCGACGACCGCTCCGGTCGCTCCGGAGAGAACCTCCTTGCTGAAAGGACTCGCCCGGTGTCGGACACGGAGGGGCGTGGAATCCATGACGGAACAGGAGACCCGTCGGCTGCGGCGGGCACGCTTCGAAGGGCTGGCGCAGGTGGTGAGGGAGCCCCTGCACCGGTATCTGGTGCGACGAACGGCCCCTGACATGGTCGAGCACGCCCTGTCCGACACCATGCTGGTGCTGCGGCGTCGCATCGACCATGCACCCGGGCTCAGAAACGGGTCCCTGCCCGATCGCGACGGCGTGCTCCCCTGGTGCTACGGGGTGGCGCGGGGCTGTCTGGCCAACGCCCGCCGGCCGACGGACGCAGGCTCCGCCTGGTGGAGCGGTTGATGAGTGCTCAGCAGGCACCGGTGACCGTCGTCGCCGATCACGGCGACCTGCATGCCGCACCGGCCGCACGCAGGAGGCGGGGGAGCGGTCGGCGGTGGGGCTCACGGCTTGTGGGCCATACCGCCCCAGATCAGAGGCCTGGGGAGGGCGGACGGCGGGACGGGGACGTCGGGGCGCCAGTCGTCGAGGGGGACGAGGCCCGGTTGCTGGAGGTCGAAGTCGCCGTAGAACTCGCGGAGTTGGCGGGCTGTGCGGAGTTGGCCGCGGCCGGTCTCGCCCTGGTAGAGGCGGAACAGTGTGGTGGCACCGGTGGGATCGGCGTCGGAGACAAGGGAGTTGAGGGCGAGGGCGCTGCCGGGGGCCAGGCGACGGCGGAGGAGGGTGAACTGGGCTGTGGTGGCCGGTGATTCGGGCAGGAAGTGGACGACGCCGGAGATGATGACGCCGAGCGGGGCGGTGAGGTCGATCAGGGTGTGCAGGTCGGGATGGTCGAGGACGGATGCCATGTCCTGTACGTCGCCCAGGAGCAGGAGTGACCGTCCGGGGTGCAGCAGAGGCCTGCCGTGGGCGAGGACGGTGGGGTCGTTGTCGACGTGGACGACCGTGGTGTCGGGATGGTGGCGGGCGGCGACCTCGTGCACGTTGTCCTGGGTGGGCAGGCCGGCGCCCGGGTCGAGGAACTGGGTGATGCCCTCGGCGGTCATGGCGGCCACGACCCGTACGAGCCAGCGGCGCATGGCGTGGGCGAGCAGGGGGGCCTGGGGGTTGGCGGCGGTGATGCGTCGGGCGGCTGCGCGGTCGGCGGGGTAGTGGGTGTTTCCGCCGAGGAAGTAGTCGTAGATCCGGGCCACGTCGGGCACGTCGGGCTCGATGCCGGGCGGGGTGGTCCCCGGCGAGGGCGGCTCGTCGGCCATGCGGAGTCACCTTTCGCTCAACGAGCTCCAACGGGCTTGGCCCCGAGGAGAGTTGCGCGAGGGCACGACTTGGCAGGACACCATCCTCCGTCCAGTCGCCCGGGGCGCGGAAGGCGGCCCCCGGTCACACCCGAAACCGCAGCCACACCCTCAGATGTCCTCGGAGTCCGGGCGCAGCAGGCCGGGATCGATGTCGGTCACGCCGTCCGCGTGGTCCAGGCGGGCGGCCGCCGCCATGAGCCGGTCGTGCTCGCCCTGCCGCATGGGGAGCCGGAAGGCGTTGGCCGTGTGGACGAGGTGGTCGATCGCGATCTCCGCCTCGTCGTTGGCGACCAGATGGAGGACCGAATCGAGGGCCCGGACTCTCTCTCCCCGGGCCGCGGCTCGTCGCTTCAGGGCGTCGGCCACCGCGCGGATGTCGTCGTCCGCGGAACTGCCCATCAGCTGCGTGAATCCTCGGAGTCGGTCCTGCGGGAGACCCTGCGCAGTCCGTGGAGAGCGGCCCCGAGGACGAGGACCGCGATGCCGGAGACGACGGTGCTCGCGGGCAGGGCGAAGGCGAGCGTCGCGCAGCCCGCGAGGCCGACGACGGGGACGAGGCGGCCGGGGCGGCCCTCTTCCTCCGTGAGGGTCCAGGCGGAGGCGTTGGCGATGGCGTAGTAGGCCAGGACGCCGAAGGAGGAGAAGCCGATCGCGCCGCGTACGTCCGTGGTCGCGGCGAGGACGGCGACCACCCCGCCCACCGCGAGTTCGGCGCGGTGGGGAACGCCGAAGCGGGGGTGGACGCGGGCCAGTGAGTGTGGCAGATGCCGGTCCCGGGCCATGGCGAGGGTGGTGCGGGAGACCCCGAGGATCAGCGCGAGCAGTGAGCCGAGCGCGGCGACGGCGCCGGCGACGCGGACGGCCGGCACCAGCCAGTCGGCGCCCGCCGCGCGCGCGGCGTCGGAGAGTGGGGCGGTGGCGTGCGCCAGACCGGGCGGGCCCAGCAGCGTCAGGGCGGCGACGGCGACGAGGGCGTAGACGGCGAGGGTGATCCCGAGCGCGATCGGGATCGCGCGCGGGATGGTGCGGGCGGGGTCGCGGACCTCCTCGCCGAGGGTGGCGATGCGGGCGTACCCGGCGAAGGCGAAGAAGAGCAGACCCGCCGCCCGGAGCAGTCCGCCGAGGGTGGTGTCCGAGCCGATGGCCAGCCGTGCGGTGTCCGCGTGGGCGGAGGTCAGGGCGGTGACGACCACGGCGCAGAGCACGGCGAGGACGACGGCGACGACGGCACGGGTGAGGAACGCGGACTTCTGCACGCCGGTGTAGTTCACCGCGGTCAGCGCCACTACGGCGGCCACGGCCACCGCGTGGATCTGGCCGGGCCAGAGGTAGGCGCCGACGGTGAGGGCCATGGCCGCGCAGGAGGCCGTCTTGCCGACGACGAACGCCCAGCCGGCCAGGTAGCCCCAGAAGGCGCCGAGGCGTTCGCGGCCGTAGACGTAGGTGCCGCCGGACTGGGGGTAGAGGGCGGCCAGTCGTGCCGAGGACGTCGCGTTGCAGTACGCCACGACGGCGGCCAGCGCCAGAGCGAGCAGCAGTCCGGAACCGGCGGCCTCGGCCGCCGGGCCGAGGGCGGCGAAGATACCGGCGCCGATCATCGACCCCAGGCCGATCACCACGGCGTCGGACAGGCCCAGACGCCGCTTCATCCCACCCGTGCCCGTGGGGGCCTTCTCCGCGCGCATCGCGCTCTCCTTCCCGTACTCGGCGCACGGTAGCCGAGTACGGGAAGGAGAGGGGCGCCGCCGAGCATGAACGTCTCCGGCTCCGAGGCGAGGAAACAGCAGGAAATCCAGCCTGTCAGTGCGGCCGGCCGCCCACGCCGAGACCGTCCGGGGGCTCGGCGCCACCGCGATCGACTGCGCGACGACCGAGGTGGAGGAGTACGTCGCCGCCCACATCGGCGGCGAAGGCTTCGACATCGTCTTCGACACCGTCGGGGGCACCGTCCTGGACAACTCCTTCGCCGCGGTGCGCACTTACACCGGTCACGTCCGCAGCGCCCTGGGCCGGGGCAGCCACAGCCTGGCTCCGCCCTCCTTCCGCGGCGCCACCTACTCCGGGGTCCTCACCCTGCTGCCCATGCTCACCGGCAACGGCCGTGAGCATCACGGAGAGATCCTGCGCGAGGCCGCCGCCCTGGCCGACGCGGGCCGGAGAAGCGCCCGCCGCCGACGCCCGCAGCGCGTTCTCCTGGTCGTACCAACTCCTCAGTCCCGCCGCCCGGGTGTTCCGGCTGTTCGCCCTGCACCCGGGACCCGACTGCTCGCTCGTCGCCGTAGCGAGCCTCGCCGGGCAGCGGGTCGGCCAAGTCCGGCTGGTCATGGGCGAGTTGGCCCGGGCCCACCTGATCTCCGAGCCCCTGCCGGGCCGTTACGGCTGCCATGAGCTGCTGCCTGCTCGCCGGGGCCGTCGGTCGAGGCCAGGGCCTGCGCCCGGGTCCTGGCCGGTTCCTCGCCGCCCAGGCCGACCTGCTCCCAGGAGTCCGGGATGTCCAGCAGGAGACGCTGTGCGGTGTTCATCGGTCGGCTTCCACCTTTTCCGCTGTCCAACGTGTGGTGTCCGCCCTGAACACGAGGTCGCAGGTCCGAAGCGTTCACCGGCCTACGACCCGGTCGTCCCGAAGGTGATCCGGTAGTAGCAGGCCCCCTTGCACGGCATCGTCGCCCCGTCGTCGAAGGCGTACGAATAGGCGTAGGGGGCCGCCCGCTTGAAGACCTGCGTGTAGTCGACCGGCCACTTCGCGGGGACGCAGTTCTCGCGGCCCGCCCAGGCGCCGCGACAGCAGTAGGTGTCACCACCGAAGGCGGCGCACGGCGGCTTGCAGCCGACCACCTGTCCGCCCGACACGGCCTGCATCGCGGTGGGGCAGTTGACGTCCGAGGTGCAGACGCCCTTGTAGCAGCCACGGGAGCTGACCGGATCGACGGTCGTGGTGTGCGAGATGTTGATCCACATCGGCAGGTTCGAACCGTCGACCATGCTCACGTCGTAGAAGTCCATCCCCGCGTACGCGTCGAACGTGAACTCACCCAGTGTGGTGGGCGGGTTGGCGCCCTCGCACACGTTGGTGCAGTCGCCGGTCGCGCAGTGACCGGCCGCCGTCGAGGTGCAGCCCGTCCGACCCCAGATCCGGCCGCCCCAGTTGTTCGCCACGGTCACCGACAGGCTCTGGCCCGGGGCGAGTTCGCGGCCCTTCGGATAGACGGCGGTGTTGGTGACGATCGCCCAGACCGTCTTCGGGGTGCGGTTGACGACCGTGATCAGACGCTTGCCGGCGGGGGCGGTCGAGGGCTGGTCCGGTGCCGGGTTCGCCTTGGCGGTCGGTCGGGGCGTGCTCTTCTTCGGCGCGCCGGCCTTGGGGGAGGGGGAGGCCGAAGGCGACGGGGAGGCCGAGGTGCGGTCGTTCACCGAGGGGGTCGGCGAGGCGCTGCGGGACACGGCCGGGCGTGCGGCCGTGTCCTGGTGGGCCGTCGTGCGGGTACCGCCCGTTCCGGACGGCGTCCACACGCTGTAGGCGATCAGCACGGTGGTGGCCGTGGCGAAGGCGGCTGCCGCGACGTACCACCGGCGTCGGCGGTCCCGCCGGGGGCTCGCGCCGTGTCTCCTGCGTCCTCGTGCCATCGTCCTCGGGCCTTCCTGGTGCTCTTCGGATGCGGTCCAGATGTGGTCCTGCCTATCGGTGACCTTTTCGGCGGTGGCTCGACAACATAAATTCGGACCCGACCGGCTGATTTCTTTTGTTGTCCTGTTTTCTGTAGTCCTTGCGCGCGTCGGCGGTCTCCGAAGCAGAGAGATGCCACGGCCGGACCACACGCGGAGGAACGAACCCAGATGCGCAAGAAGCCCAGGAGTGGCCCCGACGCGGGCGTGGTGACGGCCGCGTGCGCGGGCGACCGGCAGGCCCTGGATCACCTGCTGACGCAGTGCCTGCCGCTGGTCTACAACATCGTCGGCCGGGCCCTGAACGGTCACGCCGACGTCGATGACGTCGTACAGGAGACGCTGTTGCGCATGGTGCGGGGGCTGCCGAAGCTGCGGGATCCCTCCGCGTTCCGGTCCTGGCTGGTGGCCATCACGATCCGACAGGTACGGGACCGTGAGCAGGCGCGGGCCACGGACCGCGACCGCAGGGCGCATCTGGAGGACGCGGAGTCGATCACCGACCCCGCCCTCGACTTCGCCGGACTGACCATCCTGCGGCTGGGGCTGACCGAGCAGCGCCGCGAGGTCGTCGAGGCCACCCGCTGGCTCGACCCGGACGACCAGGAACTGCTGTCCCTGTGGTGGCTGGAGGAGACCGGCGAACTCGAACGCGCCGATCTCGCCGGTGCGTTGGGGCTCTCCGACCGGCACGCCTCCGTCCGGGTGCAGCGCATGAAGAAGCAGATGGAGGTCTCCCGGGTCGTGGTGCGGGCGCTGGTCGCAGCGCCGCGCTGTGCGGAACTGGACGAGACCGCCTCGACGTGGGACGGCGCGCCAAGTGCCCTGTGGCGCAAGCGGTTCGCCCGGCACATCCGTGGCTGCGGGGTGTGCCAGGGGCTGGACGAGGGGCTGCTCCCGATGGACCGGCTGCTCAGCGGGCTGCCGCTGGTGGCGGTACCGGCCCACTTCGATGTGTCCCGGCTGCTGGACGCGGCCTCAACTCCCGGTCCCTCGGGGCACGGTGGGCCGCGTCGGCGGCACGGGCGCGGCAGCCGCTCCGCCCGTATCGGCGGCAAGCAGCTCGTGGGCGGTTCTGCGGCGGTCGCCGTCGCCGTGGTGGCCGCGCTGGTCGCGCCTCGGTTCACGGGCGGTTCCTCACCTACGACGGCGGTGGCATCGCCGTCGCCCAGTCCCGTGCTCAGCGTCTCGCCGAGCCCCACGCCCTCGCCGACTCCCAGCAAATCCCCTTCACCTTCACCTTCACCGAAGGCCAAGCCGAGCCCCTCTCCCGCGAAGCACACCCCCGCCGCCCCCGCGCACATCGCCTCCGGCGCCAAGAAGGGCGTCGGCGTCTGGACGTTCGGCGGGGTGAGCCAGGCGCTCAAGGCCAGTGGGGCGAGCTGGTACTACACCTGGTCCACCCAGCACTCCGGCATCACGACGCCCTCTTCGGGCTCCTTCGTGCCGATGATCTGGGGTGCGAAGTCCGTCACCGACGCCTCGCTCGCCCAGGCCCGGTCGTACGGCCCGTATCTGCTGGGCTTCAACGAGCCGGACATGGCGCAGCAGTCGAACATGACGGTCGAGCAGGCGCTGCAGCTGTGGCCCAAGCTCATGGCGGCGGGCAGGATCCTGGGCAGCCCCGCGGTCGCCTACGGTGGGGACACGGCGGGCGGCTGGCTGGACCGCTTCATGTCCGGGGCCAAGGCCAAGGGCTACCGCGTCGACTTCATCACCCTGCACTGGTACGGCGGCGACTTCCGCACCCCGCAGGCCGTGCAGCAGCTGAAGTCCTACCTGGCCGCCGTGTACGCGCGCTATCACAAGCCGATCTGGCTCACCGAGTACGCGCTGATCGACTTCTCCCAGGGCACCCGCTTCCCGTCCGCGCAGCAGCAGGCGGACTTCGTCACCGCGTCCACCAAGGCGCTCGACGGCCTGTCCTATGTGCAGCGCTACGCGTGGTTCGGGCTGGGCGCGGACCCGTCGAAGCCGAGCAGCGGGCTCTTCACCGACGGTACGACGACGACCGCGGCGGGCCGGGCCTTCCAGTCCGCGGACTGACCGGCCCGGCCGTGCGTACGGTCAGGGGCTCACTCCCCAGGTGATGCGGTAGCCGCACTCTCCGGAGCAGGTGAGGACGCTGGTCGCGTCGTCGTCGACGTAGGAGTAGGCGAAGGGCTCGGCCTTCTTGAACACGGCCGCCGAGTCGACCGGCCAGGTCGAGGGGACGCACTGGGGGCGCGCCGCGTAGGCGCCCGTGCAGCAGGTCTTGTCGGTCTTGAACACCAGGCAGGCGCTGAGGCACGCGATGACGCGACCGCCCCTGATCCGCTGCAGCTTGGCGGGGCAGGTCGCGTTGGCGTCCCGGGTGCACCCCGCGGCGGAGCACCCGTTCGCGTCGATCTTGTCCTTGGACGAGCCGCCGTAACTGTTGATCCACATCGGCAGGTTGTTGCCCTCGACCAGACTGACGTCGTAGAAGTCCATGCCGTTCCAGGCGTTCAGGTTGAACTCGGCCAGGGTGGAAGGGAATTCGCCCCAGGTCGCCCCGCACTGGAAGTGGCCGCAGTCACCGGTCGTGCAGTGGCCGTCTCCGGCCGCGTCGAAGGAGCAGCCGGTGCGCGCCCACACCCGGACGTCCCAGTGGTCGGGGACGGCGAAGCTGACGCTCGCCCCGGGCTTCAGCACCCAACCCGTGGCCTCCACAGGGTGTTTGGGGTCCGCGGCGATCGCCGGCCAGATCGTCCGGTCGAGCCGGTTGACCAGCGTGACGGTCCGCTTGCCGACGGCCTTCGCCCGTCCGGCGGCCGTACGGGACGGCGAGGCGGTGACGTGGGGGGACTTGGGCGCGTGGGGAGTGGGCGAGGGCGAGGACGTGGTCCGCGGTGACGTCGTGGGCGAAGTGCGAGGGAGGGAGGGAGAGTTGGGGGCCTCAGTAGTGTGCGTGGACGACGGGTCCGCGACCGTACGGCCTCCCGACGGCGGCCCCGTCTGCGCGCGGGCCAGCAGTACACCGGTCACCACGGCGAGGCAGGTGAGGACCGCGGCGGCGATCATGGCGGCCTGTCTACGAGGCATCTCTGAACACTCCTGTCCGTACCCGCATCTCCGCCGTGCGGCGATGCGGCCGGCGGAGCTTCCGTAGAGGAGACCGGCGGCCGTCGTGCCGGACAACGGAAAACGGGACGGCGATACCTGTTTCGGACGAGTGCGCCGCGGGTGAGCAGTGCTGGCCACAAGTCGATCAGAAGTTGGCAACCCGGTCGCGATTGATCCGCCGTACATTGCGTCAGCGGGGCCGAAGATCATCTGATCGGCCCGGAAGTCCGGATACCCGCGACCTTGTCGCAGGAATCGCGACCATGTTCAGAAAGTGCTCTGGAGACACACCGATGAAGATCGCCAAACGTCTCGTCCTCACCACCGCGGCCCTCACCGCCGTAGCCGGCGCCACGCTCGCGAGCGCGACCGTCGGCCAGGCCGCCACCCCGAAGCCGCCCGTTCGCCTCGGTGTCACCGTGCCCGACGCGCTGAAGGTCCCCGACGGCAACAAGCTCACCGGCGTCTTCTCCGCCGCCGGCGTCCAGACCTACACCTGCACCAACGGCGCCTGGACCCTGCTGGAGCCCGCCGCCACCCTGTGGGCCAAGAACGACCGCACGCACCGCTCCGTCGCCCTCCACTCCCGTGGCCCGGTGTGGGTGTCCACCGTGGACGGCAGCGCCGTCAACGGCTCCGCGATCGCCAACTCGCCCAAGACCGGCACCATTCCGGAGCTGCTGCTGAAGGCCACCGCCACGCGCGGCACGGGCGTCTTCGGCGGCGTCTCCTACATCCAGCGCCTGGGCACGGACGGCGGCGTCGCCCCGGCCGGTGCCTGCACGGGCACGGACCAGGTCAGCGTCCAGTACACGGCCACGTACGCGTTCTACAAGCCCGCCGAGTAACAAGACAGTTGGCACGAGGACTGGGGCAGTGGCCTTCCGGGCGACCGGCGGTCACTGCCCCGCATTCTTTCAACTCCCTTGCGGGGGCTCCTGTTCGGCCCTGATCCGGCCGTGCACCTCCCAGTCCCACACCGTCTCGCGCACCTCGTCCAGCGCACGGGCCAGATGTCTGCGATACGTGCTGAACGCCAGGTTCAACTTCCGCGCCACCGCCTCCTGCGTCGACGTCGAGTGGTATGTCGCCGTCAGCACCTCGTACAGATGCCGGGTGCGCGGATGGGCGTTCAGCCGCTGTACGGCCTTGTGGATCAGGTCGCGCAGCGCGGTCACCGGGTCGCCCTCGCTGAGGTCCTCCACCAGCCGGCTGCGCAGCAGCGGGTTGTCGGCGAGCCCGCCCGGGTCGAGCCAGCCGCGCAGCGCCTCGCGGACCGCGGCGTCCGACTCCTCGCGACTCAGCGATGTCAGACGGGACTTGGGCTTTCCGGCCGGCACGGCCGGTGCCCCGCCGAGCAGCCGGGCGTCGATTCCCTCGGCCCACTCCTCGACCCGCGCCGCCCGCCAGTCGTGGCAGAACAGGCCGTACCCGCGATCGGCGTGGACGGCCTGGCGGGGCGGCTGGAACATGCCCAGGTAGGTCATCAGCGGCGTCCAGAACTTCGGTTCGGCACTGACGAAGCAGGACCAGGCGCAGTGCTTGGCGCGCAGCAGTTCGAAGACGATCCGCATGCGCACCAGGTCCCACGACCGCGAGGGCCGGTGATGGTTCTCCTCGTGCACCATGAACCGGGCCACACCGAGGTGTTCGCCCTGGCGCGGGGGTGTCATCGCGGACACCAGGTCCCACGCCTCGGCCGTCACGGGGTCGGCCGCCCGGGTCTCGTCGTCCAGCTCGTCGATCCTCAACCAGGCCATGAAACCCAGCAGTTGGCCGGAGTCGCAGCGGCGGTGGAGGTGGAACGCCTCGGGCTGGCGCTGCAACCAGTGGGCGACGACACGGGCGTTGTGCTCGCCCTCGACCCTGCGGGTCAGCTCGATCAGCGCCGGGGCGTCCTCCGGCCGCATCGGCTGCTCATGGACGGCCCCTTCGGTGCGGTCGCCCTGGAACTCGCGAAGCCACTGGGCCCTGGAGACGATGTGGTTGAACTCGCGGGCGGCCCGCAGGGCTTCCTTCTCCGGCGCCTCGCGGACGCGCTCCACCAGATGCCGGCGCACCGTGCGGTGCATGGCCTTGTAGCGCTCGGGATCGCGCCAGCGGAAGTCGCTGTCGAGGGCGTCCCGGACCACGTCGTACGGGCACACCCCGAAGGGCCCCGACTTCATGAACGACAACTGCCGCAGCCAGGCGAAGAGTTCGGTGGCGTCCTCGTCGGGGAGCGCCACTCGCAGCAACTCCTCGGTGGTGTCGCCGACATGGCCGCACACCTCCAGCGCCCGCCGGTGCGCGGACGACGGCGGCTTGCCGACCAGGTGCGTCAGCAGCCGGTCGACGACCGTGCGCAGCGGCGCCCAGAAGACCTCGTCCGTCGACGTGCTGTCGTGCGTCGCGGCCTCCGCGGCCAGTCGCAGGGCGAGCGGATGGCCCGCCGCGAACCGGAGCAGAGCCGCGTGCGCGGACGGGTCGACACCCTGCGAGGCGAGCAGGGCCTGCGCGTCCGCCGGCTCCAACTCCCCGAGCGGCACGACCTGGAGCAGTTCGCTCCACCCGAGGTCAGCTTTCCACAGCGGGTCGGGGGCGAGCCGGCCGGCGACGACGACCAGGGCACCGGCCGGTAACCGGGGGAGGAACCGGTCGCGTATCCACTCCTCCATGTCCCGGTAGCGCTCGAAGTCGTCGACCAGCAGGACAGCGTTGTCGCGGACGAAGACCTCGGCGGTCGCCGCCTCGAAGGCCGACGGGGAGCGGTCGATCGTACGGGCGTCGACGCTCACGACCGGCCGGCCCATGGCGTGCGCCTCCGCGGCGAACCGCTGGAGCAGGGCGCTCTTGCCGATGCCGCCCGGTCCGTGCAGCACGACGACCGTCGGGGCGCCCGGTTCGCCGGCCGCCGCGCGGCGGAAGAGGGCCAGTTCCCGCTGCCTGCCGACGAAGTACTGCAACCGGGCGGACGCCAGTCTGTCGGCCAGCACGGCGGAGTCCTCCGTCGCCATGGTGTTCCCCTCCCCGGAGCCGACCTCTTCGGGCCGCTGCGAAACCTACCGGGTCGGGCCGGACGACGGGACACGGCCGGACCTTACGCGGGTCTTACGGACGGTGGGACCGGCCACCGGAAGGACGCAAGGGGGACGCCCCGAAATCCGGTAAGGGGGCGTCCATGGAAACGGTAAGAGACCCCGCTTCTTTGTCCTATTCGCACTCGTTGAGGAACGCGAAGGGGTTCGTAGCCCTCCTTCTGTATGAAGGAACGAGCACAGGCAAGGAACCGGGGACTGAGTGGCATGGGTTTGACCAGCGAGACTACCGTTTATGTGATGGCGGCCGTCGCCGTCGTCTGCGTGGCGCTGCTTGTCTGGCTGTGGCCGCGGCTCGCCAAGCCCGGGGTGCGGCAGGTGCTTGGGCGGCTGACGGCCATCGGAGTGACGCAGGTCACGATTATCGCCGCATTCGCGTGCTGGCTGAACTCCTCGTACCAGTTCTTCGGATCGTGGGACGAGCTCTTCGGCAACACGGACACCGCGCCCGTCGGCGTGACCCAGGCGTCCGACCACAACGGCGACAGCGCGACCGGCATCTCCGTGAAGGGCGCGCTGGTGCAGCCCGCCTCCGACGAGCAGCTGAACCGGGTCAGCGGACTGCCCACCGGCAATCCCGCGGTCAACGGCAAGGTGGAGTCCGTGAAGGTCATCGGCCGCCGCACCGGCGTCGTCGACCCGGCCTTCGTCTACCTGCCCCCGCAGTACTTCCAGAAGGCGTACGCCAGGCAGCGCTTCCCCGTCGTCGTCGCGCTCAGCGGCTACCCCGGCAGCATCTTCAACCTCGCCCAGTACCTCCGTGTCTCGCAGACCGCCGGGCAGCTGCAGAAGAGCGGCCAGATGCAGCCGACCATCATGGTGATGATCCGGCCCACGATCGCCCCGCCGCGCGACACCGAGTGCGTGAACGTCCCCGGCGGACCGCAGACCGAGACCTTCCTCGCCAAGGACCTCCCGCAGGCCCTGAAGTCCGCCTACCGGATCGGCCACGACGCCAGCGCCTGGGGCGTCATGGGCTACTCCTCCGGCGGCAGTTGCGCTTTGCAGCTGACGATGCGCAACCCGCACGTCTACACCACGGCCGCCGCGCTCTCGCCCGACTACCGGGTCAAGGACGACCCCACCACCGGCAACCTCTTCGGCAGCGGCCTGGGCCGCGTCAACCGGGTCAACGGACACGACCTGATGTGGCGGCTGAAGCACCTGCCCGCCCCCCAGGTCTCCGTCCTGGTCGCCGAGAGCAAGCACGGCGAGCGCGGCTATCCGCAGACCCTCGCCTTCATCAAGGCCGTCAAGGCGCCCATGCGCGTCGTGTCCATCCTGCCCGAGTCGGGCAGCCACAACTTCCCCACCTGGGTACGGGAGATGCCCGCCGCCCTGAAGTGGATGAACCAGCAACTCACCTTCCCCCAGGACGTCGTGCCCCGCCACCTCCCCAAGAAGAAGGCCCACAGCACCGTACGCGCGGAGGGCACCGAGCCCACCCCGACCGCCCGTACCCACAAGTAGCGTCCGCCTCAAGGGTGTTGGCCCCGGCCCAGCGTCCGGGGCAGCTGGCCCCGGCGCTGGATGCCCAACTTCCGGTAGGAACTGGTGAGATGGGTCTCCACCGTGCGCCGGGCCAGGTGCAGCAGATCGGCGATCTCGGTGTTCGTACGGCCGTCCGCGGCCAGCTCGGCGATCCGGCGCTCGCTGTCGGTGAGCGACCCCGAACCGGTGCGGGCCGGGACCCTGCGCCGAGCGCCGCTCTCCCCCAACGCCCCCTCCGCCAGGGCGCGTAGCCGGGTCGCGCCCAGCCGCTCGGCGCGCTCCGCGGCCTCCCGCAGACACCCGCGGGCCCGCCGCAGGTCCCCGACCGCGGTCAGCACCCGGCCCTGCGCGATCAGCGCCGGCACCAACTCGGTCTCCGTCCCCTCCGGCGCCTCCCGCAACAGCCCCACGGCCTCCTGGGCGAGCTCCACACCCCGCCGCCCGCCGGTCGCGGCGGCCAGCACCCGCAGCGAACGGCCCACTGTCCGGGGCGTGTTCCACACCCGGGCCAGCCGCAGCTCCTCCTCCGCCAGACCGATCGCCTCCCGGGAGCGGCCGAGGGCGATCCGGCACTCGGCGGCGGCCGAACGCCACGGCGTGACGACCGGGCTGACCACCTCACGGGCCGACTGCCGGCGCCCGCACTCCAGGAAGTCGTGCAGCGCGCCCGCCGTATCGCCGCCCGCCGCGCGCAGCACACCCCGCGCGTACAGGAATCGGTTCAACTCCCAGGAGTCGGGCGCCGACCGGAGGTCGAAACCGTTCGCGAGGCGCAGCGCCCGCGCCTCCTGCCCGGTCGCCAGCAGCGCCAGCAGGATGGTGGCGTGCCCGTTCGACGGCGTGCCGCGCGCCCAGTTCCGCGCCCACGCCTCCGTCAGCAGCCGCCCGTGCTCGCCCCGGGCGGACAGGATGTCGGCCCGTACGTTGGTCAGCGCGTCGTGCATCGGATGCAGCAGGTCGGGACGCTGCCCGACCAACCCGCGCTCCACCAGCCGCTCCGCCTCCGGGAGTTCGTCGGCCCACTGGGCCACGGCGGCGGCCGTGCCGAGCAGGAACGGCTCCGTCAGCGGGTCGGCGGGCTGGGCCAGCAGCCCGCGCAGCCGCCCCATCGCCTCCGCCGCCGAGATCAGCCCGGCCGTCGCCGCATGGCGCACGACCAGCGCCTGACCGGCCGTACCGACCAGCTCCGGCGAGTCCTCGGCGGCATCACGCAGCCACCGGTACACGTCCTGCCGCACCGACTGGTCCTGCTCGGCCAGCAGCACCGAAGCGGTCTGGAGGGTGCGGACCAGATGCGGACGGTCCGTCAACTCGTCCTCCGCGGTGCGCAGTACGTCCACGGCGGCCACGGTCCTGCCCCGGCCGGCCAGTGCCGTACCGAGGGCGACGGCGGCGCGCATCGTGTCCTGCGGCGCCCCCGACAGCCGTAGCGCCTCGCTCAGCCGGGGGATGCCGGCCGAGGAGGTCCGGGTGTACTCCAGGGAGCCCAGCTCGGTCAGCAGCCGCTGTCTGCGGCCGTCCGGCAGCGGCTCTTCCAGGACCCGGCGCAGAAAGGCGACGGCGTCGTCCGCGCGCCCGTCCCGCAGCGCGAGCGAAGCCGCCTCCTGGAGCACGGCCGACGTCCAGGGCGCGCCCACCGGGTCGGCGAGCAGCAGCTGCCGGGCGACCGTGTCGGGGGAGCCGCCGTGGCGCTGCATCGTCTCGGCCGCCGCCGCGTGCGCGGCCCGCCGCCTGGTCGCGGGCACGCCGGTGAGTACCGCGTCGCGCAGGAGTGGATGCGCGTAGCGCGGGCGCCCGTCGGGGCCCGGGCGCAACAGCCCGAGCCCGGTCATCGCGGTGAGCCAGCCGGCCACCCGCGCCGGGTCGGCGCCCGCCAACTCGGCGATCAGGGCCGCCAGTTCGTCGGCAGGAGCCGGAGCGCTGCGGTCGGCGGGCAGCGCTGCGAGCGGGTCCCGGGCCCAGCCCTCGTCCAGTGCGGCCAGGATCCGCGCGACCTCGCCGGTGGCCGCGCCCGCGGACTCCAGCCACCAGGACACGGCCGCCGGATACGCCCCCGGGTACAGCGCGGCGGACGTCTGCGGCACCGTCGGATGCCGGCCGGCGCCGAGGTCGTCGAGCAGGGCGCGCAGCAACAGGGGGTTGCCGGCGCCGGCCCGGACACAGTCGTCCACCCAGGGTCCGGGCGCGTCGGCGCGCACCGAACGGACCAGTCCGGCCGCCGACTCGGCGGTCAGCGGGGCCAGGGTGAGGGTGCGGACCAGCGCGGGCGACAGGGTGTGGGTCAGTCCCGGCGCGGACGGCTCGATGTCGTACTGGCTGCGCTCGGTGACCACCAGCAGGATCCGTAATCGGTCCACGTGCCGGGCGGACTCGACCAGCCAGCGGTGCGAGGCGGCGTCGGCCAGATGGACGTCGTCCACGGCGATCAGCAGCGGTGCCGTGTCGGCGTACGAGCGCAGCACCCGCCCCAGCCGGGCGGCGCTCGCCCGCTCGTCCCCGCCGGCCGCGAGGTCGGTGAACTCCGTTATCGGGCCGAGGAGTTGCTGGACGGTGGCGTACGGTACCGCCTGGTCGCGGGGCGAACAGCGGGCCCGCAACACCCGCATGCCGTGCGCCGCCGCGTCCTCGGCGGCGGCCTCCAGCACGGTGGTACGGCCCGTACCGGTGGCCCCGCGCAGCAGCACGAGGCGCCCCGAACCGGCGCGGGCCTGCGCGGCCTCCACCGCCAACAGCCGTGCCGCGTCCCGGTGTTCGCAGGGCATCACGGACTCTCCGGCGTCAGGTGTGGTCCCCGTCATCGCGGTCCTCCTCGTCTCCGTCGTGGTCCGTCGTTCGTCCGATCTCGTGGTGCTGCTCGTGGTGCTCCACGATTGCGCGCGTCCCACCCGCCCCACGAGGGTGAGGAGTACACGGCCGCCACCAGCGCAACTGGGGTGGCACGTATGTGGATTCGAGGGAGAACGTTGCTCAGCTCATCGCGGACCGGGCATCCCGGTACGGCCGACCCCGGCGACCGGATACCCGTGGCGGTCCACGCCCCGGACCCGATCTCGCGCGAGGGAGCACTCAGCCAGCTGCGCAGATACCCGGAGATCGACCTCCGCGAGGAGACCGACACCGGACCCGGCAGGGTGGCCCTGTTCATCGCCGACACACTCGACGAATCCGCGCTCACCAAACTGCGCAGACTCGTGCGCAGCGAGGGCGGGCGGGCCGTGCTCGTCGTAGGGGCCCTGCGCGAGGCGGAGTTGCTCGATGTGATCGAGTGCGGAGTCGGAGCCATCGTCTGGCGCCAGGAGGCGACCGCGCAGCGTCTGGTGCAGGCCGTGATCGCGGCGGCCCGCGGCGACGGCGACCTGCCGGCCGATCTGATCGGCCGACTCGTCGAACAGGTCGGGACGCTGCACCGCAGCGCGGCGGGTCGGTCCGGAGTCCAGACGGCGGGGCTCGTGCCGCGTGAGGTGGACGTCCTGCGGCTGGTCGCCGAGGGACTCGACACCGGAGAGATCGCCAGCAAGCTCTCCTATTCCGAACGCACCGTCAAGAACGTGATGCACGGGCTCACCACCCGCCTCCATCTGCGCAATCGGGCACACGCGGTGGCTCATGCCCTCCGGGAAGGCTACATCTGACCGAACGGGCACTCGAAGCCGGACACGCGGGCAACCTGCCGTGCCCTCCCCACGTCCCCAACGTGCTTGCGGGCACGGCCGGTTGGAACGGCACGATCGGAGTACGGCCGACAGGGGCGTAGCGGGCGCCGACGCGTACGGCGGGGCACGACAGCACGGCAGGGCGGGAGCACGGCGGTGATCCACGAGGTGGACGAGGTCCTGGGGGACCTGATCGGCGGCGGCGCACTCGCCGGTTCGGGCATCGAGGTGTCCTTCGACGCACCGACCCGCGATTGGGCGGCCCGGCGCAACACCCCCACGATCAACACCTACTTGTACGACATCAGGGAGGACGTGCACCGGCGCCAACGCGGGCATGTCGCCGTGCGCGACGAGCGGGACGTGGTGGTCAAGCGCCGCCAGCCGCCGCGCTGGTTCCGGCTGTCGTACCTGGTGACGGCGTGGACGAAACGGCCGCAGGACGAACACCGGCTGCTGTCCGCCGTGTTGGCCACCCTGATCCCGCGCGAGCTGGTCGCTCCCGCCGAACTCCCGGGATCCCTCCGCGAGTTGGGCCTGTCGGTGCCGATCTCGGTGGCCGGCATCCAGACCGAGTCGCGGTCCCTCGCGGAGATCTGGTCCGCCCTCGGCGGCGAACTCAAGCCCTCCCTCGACCTCGTCGTCACCGCGCCGTTCCCGGCCTACCCGGAGTACGACGCGGGCCCACCGGTCACCGAGGGCGCCGCGGTCCGCGTGCACGGACTCGACGGCACGTCGCCGGGACCGGAGGAGCGGGCCCACCGCCCGCGCCAGGTGGCGGCGGCCCGGGAGGCCCGCGAGGTGGCGCGACGCCGGAGGACGTCGGGGACGGGGACGTGACGGTCGAGGAAACGGGTGTGTCTGTCGGCGTGACTCCTGACATCGAGCCGGAGGCCGACGCTCTCATCGCCCGGCTCGGCCGCCTCCGCGAGCGCGTCGCCCTGCTCGTCGCCCAGCGCTCCGCGACCGACCCCACGGCCACCGACCCGCTGCGCGGCCTCTACCTCTCCGGGGAGGCGGTGGAGTACCTGCTCCTGCGATCACCCGAACCGGCCCCGCCCGTATGGGAGTCGGCACCCGACCGCCTCGCCGCCCTCCGTCTCCCCGACCTCGACACCGCCCTCCTCCTCATCGCCCTCGCCCCCGACCTGGACCGCACCTTCGAGCCCCTCTACGGCTACCTCAACGACGACGTCGGCCGCCGCCGGGCCACCGTGGGACTCGCTCTCGACCTGTGCGGCATCCCCGCGCACGACGCGGAGGGACGGGCCCGGTTCCATCCCACGGCCCCGCTCTCCGCCCTCGGACTCCTCGCCGTGGAGGAACCCGAACGCCCTTTTCTCAGCCGCTCGTTGCGGGTCCCGGACCGGATCCTGGCCCACCTGCTCGGCGACGACACCCCGGACGCGGCCCTCACCGGCCACCTCCACCCGCTGGCGGCGCCGAGACTGCCGTACGACGGTCAAGACCCGGGCGGGGACGACGAGTTCACCCGCTTCGTGGACCGGCTGGCCGTGCTGCTCGCCGAAGGGCCGCCGCTCGCCGTGTATCTGAGGGAGCATCACGAGGGTGACGGGCTGCTGTGCGTGTCGGCCGCGCTGACCGCGGCACGGGCGCCCGCCGTGCGTTTCTCCGGCCCCGTGGAGCGGGTGCCGGAGCTGCTGCGCGAGGCGCGGCTGGGCGGTCGTACGGTCGTGGTGGGCGGGCTGTCCGACCAACCCGGCACGCTGGTAAGGGCGTTGACGGCGGCCACCGATGTCTCCGTGGTGTTCGCCGGGGCCCGTCCGTACGACCCCGAGTGGTGCGAGAGCGACCCGCTGATCCTGGAGGCGCCCCGGCAGCGAGCCGCGGCGGTACGCGCCTGGACGGCGGCCGTCGGCGAGGACAACGGCTTCGACGTACGGGCCACCGTCGCGCCGTACCACCTCGGCGCCGACCGCATCGCGCGCGCCGCGCGTGCGGCCCGGGGGCTCGCCGCGTTCGACGGGACCCCGCTGACCGCCGCCCACCTGCGGCTCGCCGCACGCCAGCAGTCGGCGTCGGGGCTCGAACAGCACGCCCGCCGCATCCGGCCCGCCGTCGACTGGCGGGACCTCGTCCTGCCCGAGCGGTCACTGACCCAACTCCACGAACTCGCCCTGCGCGCACGCCACCGCGACCGCGTCCTCGGCGACTGGCGGCTCAGCGCGGGCGGCGGCCGGGGGCGGGGGGTGCTCGGGCTGTTCGCCGGTGAGTCCGGTACCGGCAAGACACTGTCGGCGGAGGTCGTCGCGGCCGAACTCGGCCTGGATCTCTATGTGGTCCAGCTGTCGTCGGTCGTCGACAAGTACATCGGCGAGACCGAGAAGAACCTCGAACGGATCTTCACCGAGGCCGATCGCACCGACGCCGTGCTCCTCTTCGACGAGGCCGACGCGGTCTTCGGCAAGCGGTCCGAGGTGAAGGACTCGCACGACCGCTACGCCAACATGGAGAGCGCCTATCTGCTCCAACGCCTGGAGTCCTTCGACGGGATCGCGCTGCTCACCACCAACCTGCGCGCCAACATCGACGAGGCGTTCACCCGGCGGCTGGACCTGGTCGTCGACTTCCCGTTCCCCGACCCGGCGCAGCGGCTCGCCCTGTGGCGGCACGGCCTGACCCATGTGCCGAGCGCCCCGGACCTCGAACTCGCCGCGCTGGCCAAGGAGTTCGAGCTGGCGGGCGGCTCCATCCGCAGTGCGGTCGTCACCGCCGCCTATCTCGCCGCCGGACGCGGCGACACGGTCGGCGCGGCGGACCTCCTGGAGGGGGCCCGCCGCGAATACCGCAAGGCGGGACGGCTGGTGCCCGGCGAGGGCACCTGGTAGCCACCCAACGGCCGCGCTACACCGTGAACTTGACGGCCACCAGCCAGCGGGAGTTGTCGAGCGTGCCGCCGAAGAGGTACTTGGGGCGGGCGTCCGCGCACCCCTGACCGCCCCAGTCCCACCCGGTGTTGCGGGCCGTCTCACAGACCTGGCCGCTGCCGATGTTGAGGGCGAAGCCCGTCATGTACGGGGCGCCGTCCTTCGAACTGCCGATGTAGTTGTCCTTGTTGTCGTCGATGATCGCCGTCCACTGCGGCTCCCACATGCCGTTGCCGTCGGTCGAGGCGGGGTTGTGGATGAAGGCGTTGGCGCCCGAGCCGAGGCTTCCCGACACCGCGATGTTCAGGGCCGTGATCTGCTTGGCGTCGTCGACCGTGCCGGTCGCGGCCCCGTCGCAGACCGCGTCCGTCCAGCCGTCGCCCGCGATGAAGGCGCGGTAGCAGATGTGCCGGCCCGAGTCCTTCGCGGCCAGCTTCTTCACCGCGGTCGCCGCCGTCGCCGGCTTGGGCTTGGGCTTGGCGGACGCCGTGGATCCGCCGCCGCCCCCGCCCGCCGCCGCGGCGGTCGAGGTCACGGCGGCCGGCGGGGGAGCCGCGGCCGTCTCGGAGGGCGGGGCCGGCACGCTCGCGGTCGGCGAGGGAGCGGGTGCGAGGGTGCTGACGCCCGCGTCCTTGAGCTGCTCGGTGGCGGTCGTCCGCACCTGCGGCTTGTACGCGATCCACAGCATCAGGAAGGTGAGCGCCAGCGCGAGGACGGCCCCGAGGAAGGTCGCGAGCCAGCGCGGCAGGAACCCGCGCTGAAGGTAAGTCCCCTCCACAGGAAGGGGGTTGGCGCCGGACCGCAGCACGTTCAGCGCGTACGGCCGCTGCTCCTTCGGCCCGAACCAGATGATCTTCCGGGGCTTCAGGGACGCCTTGACGAACGCGGCCCGGCCGGGCTCGATCTGTACATTGCCCGGATGGATGTCGTACGACAGCTGGTCGCCGTTGTCACTGCCGCTGATCGACGCCGTCAGCTTGGTGTTGCCGAGGTTGTCCACGGCCAGCCGGGGGCGGCCCCGGAACCGGCCCTTGACGGTCGGCGGTACCAGCTCCGCCCGCACCTCGGTGAACGGGGTGATCGTCAGATTGCCCTCGGGGACGGTGACCGCCTCCGGGTGCTCGGTCGGCGTGATCCGTACGGCGTAGGGGTTCGGGCCGGCCGTCGCGTCCGGGGTGCGCGGCGGCGCGAAGGTCAGGTCGACCGTGCCCGTCGTACCCGGGTAGAGCCGCAGCGTCTGCGGCTCCACGGTGGTCCAGGGCGCGATGTCCCCGACCGGCTCGAAGCGGTACTCGTCCACGACGTCGCCGGTGTTGCGCAGCCGCAGCCGCACTCGGGTACTGCCACCGGGATCGACGGTCGCGGACGCGGGCTCCAGGGAGGTCCACAGACTCATGTGCCGACGCTATGACGGATGGTGAAGGGACGTCAGGAGCCGCCGGGGCAAGGGCGACTGCCCAAAGGGGCGCCGTCGTAAACGCGGTTGCCGCCTGAGCGGTGGGAACATTCGTCGCGGCGGCCCGGGAGGGCACCGCAGGGCAGCTCGCGGCAGGCGGCCGGACTGCCCCTAAGGGCACGGAGGTTGCCCCGAGACAGGAACCCGAGGACGTTTCGGCGGCCGGGGCACGCGAGTGAGGCTCAAGAGCGTCTTATCTCGTACCCCGAGGAGAGCAGAGCATGCCGTCCTACCTGTCGCCCGGCGTCTACGTCGAGGAGGTGGCCAGCGGCTCGCGCCCCATCGAGGGAGTGGGCACCTCGGTGGCGGCCTTCGTGGGTCTGGCCCCGACCGGTCCGCTGAACGAGCCGACCCTGGTGACCAACTGGACGCAGTACGTCGCTGCCTTCGGTGAGTTCACCGACGGGTACTACCTCGCGCACTCCGTCTACGGCTTCTTCAACAACGGCGGTTCGGCCGCCTACGTCGTCCGCGTCGGCGGCACCGCGGAGGGCACCGGCGCCGAGGCCAAGTCCCCGTCCGCCGTGGGAGGTTCGGCAACTCCGGCCGCGCTGCCGCCCGGCGAGCCGGCCCAGCTCGGCACCTTCGCCGTGACGGCCGTGGCGCCCGGCGACCTGACCGTCGAGGTGGCCGACGCCGAGGGCGAGGGACCCGCCGAACGGTTCCGGCTGATCGTCAAGGACGCCGGCCGGGACGTCGAGAGCTTCGACGTGACCGCCAAGAAGGGCGGCCGCAACTACGTCGTCACCCAGGTCAAGGAGCGCTCCAAGCTCATCACCGTGACCGAGTCCGCGCCCGCCGCCCAGCTGGTCCGCCCGGACAACCAGACGGTCGCGCTCAGGGCTCCCGCCGCCACCCCGGCCGCATCCGCCGTCCCCGGCAAGGGAAATGACACGGCGTCACATCCCGGCCCCGGCACCTACCTCGGTGACTCCGCCGACCGCACCGGCTTCGGCGGCCTGGAGGCCGTGGACGAGATCTCCATGGTCGCGGTCCCCGACCTGATGGCCGCCTACCAGCGCGGCGCGATCGACCTGGAGGCCGTCAAGGCAGTCCAGTTGGGCCTCATCGCACACTGCGAGCTGATGGGCGACCGCGTCGCCGTCATCGACCCGCCGCCCAGCCTGAACGCCCGTCAGATCCGCGTCTGGCGACAGGAGACCGCGGGCTACGACTCCAAGTACGCGGCCCTTTACTACCCGTGGATCAAGACCTTCGACCCGTCCAGCGGACAGTCCCGGCTGATCCCGCCGAGCGGCCACATCGCCGGCATCTGGGCCCGCAACGACTCCGAGCGCGGTGTGCACAAGGCGCCCGCCAACGAGGTCGTACGCGGCGCCGTCGACCTCGAAACCCAGATCACCCGCGGCGAACAGGATCTCCTGAACCCCATCGGCGTCAACTGCATCCGCGCCTTCCCCGGCCGCGGCATCCGCGTCTGGGGCGCCCGCACCATGTCCTCCGACCCGGCCTGGCGCTACCTGAACATCCGCCGGTACTTCAACTACCTGGAGGAGTCGATCCTGATCGGCACCCAGTGGGTGGTGTTCGAGCCGAACGACCACGCGCTGTGGGCGCGCATCCGGCGCAACATCTCGGCCTTCCTGGTCAACGAGTGGCGCAGCGGCGCCCTGTTCGGCCAGCGGCCGGAAGAGGCGTACTACGTCAAGTGCGACGAGGAGACCAACCCGCCGGAGTCCGTCGACGTAGGCCGGGTCGTCTGCGAGATCGGCATCGCACCGGTCAAGCCGGCCGAGTTCGTGATCTTCCGGCTGGCTCAGTTCTCCAGCGGCAGCGGGGAGTTGGAGGAGTAGGCGAGCCCCCGTCAGCAAACAGCCAGCCGCCGTAACGCCATAAGGACAGCGAATTCATGAGTCTCCAGCCGGGTGACGCCCTCACCTCACACAATTTCGGCCTGCAGATCGACGGTGTGATGGTCGAATACCTCGCCGAGGTCAGCGGCCTCAGCATCGAGCAGGACGTCATCACCTACCAGCAGAACACCCCCAACGGCCAGAACGTGGTCAAGAACCTGCCCGGCGTGAAGAAGAACGGCACCTGCACCGTCATCCGCGGCATGACCCAGTCGGCCTCGTTCACCCAGTGGATCAACGAGTCGATCTCCGGCCAGATGACCACCGCCCGCAAGAACGCGTCGATCATCATGATGGACTTCCAGAACAACCCCGTGAAGCGCTACCACCTGCGCAACGCCTGGTGCAGCAAGATCGACGCGAGCACGGTGAAGGCGGGCGAGGCCGCCGCGCTCACCGAGTCCGTGACCATCGTGTTCGAAGAACTGGTCATCGAATAATGCGGCGTTCGGGGGCGGCGGCGGGGGCTGCGGGGGCTGCGGCGACGGCGATGCCGGGTGCGGAGTCCGGGGCCGAAGCGGGAGCGGGTCCGCTACAGGCCTCGGCTCCGGCTCCGGCCGTACGGCAGACCCTGCGGACCGAGTTCCCCTTCCAGTTGCCGCGCGGGTACGTCGACGAGTCTGGAACGGTCCACCAGGACGGTGTGATGCGACTGGCCACCGCGCGCGACGAGTTGGTGCCGCTGCGGGACGTCCGGGTGCAGGAGAACCCGGCGTACCTGTCCGTGGTGCTGCTCGGCCGGGTGATCACCCGGCTGGGCTCGGTCCCCATGGTCCACGACGGGATCGTGGAGAACATGTTCGCCTCCGACCTCGCCTTCCTCCAGGACTTCTACCGCCAGATCAACGCGGAGGGCCACACCCGCGCGGCAGTTCAGTGCCCGCACTGCGCGGAACCCTTCGAGGTGGAGCTCGGCGGGAGCCGCCTGGGGGAATCGTGACGTACGCGACCGACCGGCTGCATGAGGAGATCGCGTACGTCGCCTACCACTTCCACTGGAGCCTGGAGGACATCCTGGACCTCGAACACCACGACCGCCGCCGCTACACCGGCGAGATCGCGTCCCTGGTGACGCGAGCCGGGACGGAGGGCTGAGCGGTGGGGTTCTTGGACCGGTTGCGCGGACAGCGGGTCGAAGGGGCGGTGGTGGCCGGCGAGGTGAGTGCGAGCTCCGACTCCGACGGTTCTACGGGTTCTACGGGTCCTACGGGTTCTACGGGACCTGCTGTGAGGGTGGCCGCCTGGCCGGGGCTGGCGCCGATTCGGCGGGCCTCCGCCGCAGGGGCTACCGGGGTGGCCGACGCGGGCTTCGGCGCGCGCCTGCCCACCTGGCAGAACCCGTCCTTCACCGGTACGGGGTTCCGCGCGGTGCTGGACGCGGAGCGCAGTGCCGGGATCGCGGGGTCCGCGCCCACGACGGCGCCGGCACGGGCGGTGCCGAGTCTGGGGCGGCCCGCGGGGGAGCTGCCGTTGGCCGGCCGTGCCGCGCCGGTACCGACGGTTCCGTTGCGGGCCCGTACGAGTGCGAGTGACCTTGCGGGGCGAGGGGTGTCCAGGCCTCTCGCGCGGGGTGGTTCCTCCGCTGTGCGACCGGAGGCGGTGAGGCCGCGTGGGTCGGATCCCGTGGCCGACGCGGTGCGTCCGGCTTCGGGTGTACGGGTGACCCCGGTGTCGTCGGAGCCTTCTCGGTCGGGCTCGTTGACGCGAGCCCGGGCAGGTGCGCCTGTGGTGGAGCGGCGGCTCCCTGCCCGGCGGAACCCGGCTGCTGCCGGGGGTGGTTCGGGGAACGGCAAGGCCGGGGAAGCAGTTGCGGGCGTCGAGGCGCCTGTCCCGTCCGCGGCTCCGGAGACTCCGGGTGGTTGGGGTGATCGGAGTGGGACGACGGGCGTAGGTTCCGGTGCGGCGAAGCCTGCCGTGCAACGCCGACCGGCGGCCAATCCGGCTGCGCCGCAAGGTCCTTCGCCCCGCTCCGCGACTCCGCAGGCGCGTCCTCCGGCAGGGGGCGGTGACGAGTCCGTCGGCCCCGCCCCGACGCCATCGACGGCACTGGGCAGCCCTCGCGTTTCGACACCCGTACACCGCGCGCTGCCCGTTTCCGCCCCGCGCGACGGCGGCTCCGGCGAGCCCCGCTCCCACACCCCGGCGGCAGCGCCGCGCGCTGCGGAATCGGGGAACACTCCACCCTCTGGTCCTACGGCACCTCCCGCGCACCGGGTACCCCTCGGCGCCCCGCTCACCACACGCCCGAACGAGACACGGCAGCCAACGCCGCATCCGACCGCTCCCTCCGCACCGGCCGGGACAACCAACGCCCGCTCTCCGCAGGGCAATTCGGCCAGGGCTCCGGGCACGGTCCCGGCGTCGGCGTCAGGTTCGGCAACACCCGCCCGGCCTTCACCCTCGCGGGCTGTCGACTCCTCGGCTCCGGCGGCGCTCACCCCTGCCCGGCGCCGCTCATCTCTCGGTGCCCCCGTCACCACGACACCCGCGGACGCCAAGCCCCTCACCGGTTCGCCGATCCCGCCGGCGGGCACCGGGCGCCGTACGGAACAGGGCCCGGCGATCCAACGCAGTGTGGCCCCGAGCACGCCAACGCCGCCTCCGCAGGGATCCTCGGCCGCACCCCCTTCAGCCACCACCACGTTCCCGACCACCGCACACCCGCCCGGCACGCACCGGCCCGCCGCAGCCCCGGCGACACAGGGGCCGGAGCCGGTGACCCGACGGGGCCTCGCCCCAAGTACGCCCGTACCGTCAGCGCAGGCCTCCTCGGAAACCACGCACCCGAGCACCGCGCCCCGGCCGATCGGAGCCCCGGCCGACTCGACTGTTGCGCGGACCCCGGCTTCGGAGCTGCCGATTCAGCGAAGTGCGGTTTCCGGCGCACCTGTTGGGCCCGCGAGCACCGAGGCGCGGTCGACCGGAGTTCCGGTTGGTTCAGTTGTCTCGTCGACACCGGGTTCGGGATCGGCGATTGAGCGAAGTGCGGTGCCGGGCACGCCTGTTGTGCCTGCCGCGCAGGTTCCGTCGGTTGCTACGCGTCCGGGTGCCACGCCCCGGCCGATCGGAGCTCCGGCCGACTCGACTGTTGCGCCGATACCGGCTTCGGAGCTGCCGATTCAGCGAAGTGCGGTTTCCGGCGCACCTGTTGGGCCCGCGAGCATCGAGCCGCGGTCGACTGGAGTTCCGGTTGGTTCAGTTGTCTCGTCGACACCGGGTTCGGGATCGGCGATTGAGCGAAGTGCGGTGCCGGGCACGCCTGTTGTGCCTGCCGCGCAGGTTCCGTCGGTTGCTACGCGTCCAGGCGCCACGCACCCGGCTGCCGTTCGCCCGACCACCGCAGACCGACCGACCGAGACCCCGGCCGGTTCGACACCCCGGCCCATATCGAGTCAATCGGGTCAGAGGCCGACGGTCCAGCGAAGCACGGCCCCCAACACGCCTGTACCGCCCCCGCACACTCCCTCGGCCGGCGCCCTCTCACCCACCGCGCCCCGGACGCCCGCAGCCCCGGTGGTGAGCCCGTCCCCGGGTCCGCTTCAGTCGTCGACCGAGACCCCGTTCTCGTCCTCGGGTCCAACCTCGTCAGGGGTCGGTCCCCGACCTCCGGTTGTGACTCGGACCTCGGCGGTGACTTCGCCCTCGCCCGTGGGCCCCGACCTGTCCGGACCCCCCGCCCCAGCCGGACCCCGACCCTCGGTCCTGCCCCCACCCTCAGCCGCGACGGCGTCCCCAGCCGCACCCGCGCTCTCGGCCGTCCCCCTGCGCTCCGCCCCGATCCAGCCTCGCGTCACGAAGCCGACTCAGGTCGGCCCGACCGCACCCGACCTCACACGTCCCCGCGCGACTTCCTCCACAGCACCTGCGCTCGCCGCGACCCCTCCCACTGCACCCCCGCTCACGGCGACCTCCCCCATCGCGCGCTCCCTCACCGCCCATCGTTCAGCTCCCCACCCCGCCCTCACCCCCGCGACACCGGCCCCGTCCACCGCCCAGCTCCCCACCGAGCCCCCGCCGCAGCGCCTCTCACCCCAGTCGCGCTCCGCCCCCACCCCCGTACAGCGTCACCGCCGTACACCCCCCGACAGGCCCGCGACTCCCGCCGGTCGCACCACACCACCCACACCCGTAGTACCCGCAACTCCCGCAGCCCTCAGCACCCCCGGAGCCCCGCTCACCCCCGTACTGCCCAGGACCTCCGGCCTCTCTGGCCTCTCCAGCTTCTCCGGCCTCTCCACCACCCCCAAACCGTCAAGCACCCCCGCCCTACCCGTAGTACCCCTACGGCCCGCCACCCCCGCACCTCACACCCCCCTCCCGGTCTCCACCCCCCTCTCCACCTCACCCACCCCCCTCACCCACGGACCGGCAACCCCCGGCCACCGCACCGCCGCCCCGCCCCACCCCCTCCCGGTCCAGCGCAGCCTCTCCTCCGCGGTCTCCTCCACCCTCAACCGAGTCCTGCCGGCCAGGAAGGCGCCCGGCGCCCGCACCACCGGTACCGGTACCGGTGTGGCCACCGGCATCGGCGCCACCCTCGGCCCCTCCGTCGCCCCTGCCGTTCCCGCCGCCGCCCCGCCGCCCGCCGTACCTCCACCCCCCTACTCCTCAACCGCCGTCGCCACCGCCGCCGCATCCCCTCCCCCTGCCTACGAAGCCATCCCCGCCGGCCAGTTCGACCCCCGTGACCTCACCGACTTCCAGCTCGACGAACTCGTGCACCGGATCATCGGTCGCATCACCCGCCTGATCCGCACGGAACTCCGCCTGGACCGCGAACGCATCGGCAAACTCCGCGACCCCCGCCACTGACCGCCATGGCATCGCAGCGCATCACCGCACCGAACCCCACCGCATCACCGCGTCACCGCACCGCAACGACAGAAAGGCCCACCCCCGATGTCCCGCCTCGACCCGGGCTCCACCATCTGGTTCACCCTCAGCATCGACGGCGAGAGCCTCGGCTACTTCAACGGGTGCGAAGGGCTGTCGTCGCAGGTGGAGATCGAGCACCGGCAGGAAGGCGGCAACAACGGCTTCGTATGGCAACTCCCCACCCGCGTCACCTTCTCCACCATCCGGCTGACCCGCCCGCTCACCCCGGACACCTCCAAGGTCGCCAAATGGATCTCCTCCGTGCAGACCGGAATCAGGCGTCCCACCGGGCAGATCGCGGCGCTGCGCGCGGACGGCTCGGAGGTAGCGCACTGGGGGCTGATCGACGTGCTGCCGGTGAGCTGGCAGGGTCCCTCCCTCGATCCGGCCGGGCCCGCCGTCGCCACCGAGGTGCTGGAGATCGCCCACCACGGGTTCACGGACTAGGCGGGAGCGGGAGACACACCATGGCCACCAGCAAAGGCGCGGGCAAGAGCCTCGTCCGGGCGAGCCTCGCGATTCATGAGCCGCCCGTCGGGGGCAGTACCACCCCGGGCGGACTCATCAAGACCTTCGCCTTCGACTTCAACCCGGCGCAGTTGTCGCTGACCCGCCGCGCCCAGTGGAAGACGACCCCGGCGCAGATCGAACGGGACGGCTCACTACCGGAGTTCATGGGTTCGGAGCCGCGCGAGATGGGAGTCGAGATCTTCCTCGACTCCTCCGACGAGCCCTCCAGCAACTCCGTGCTGAAGAAGGTCGAGTCGCTGCTCGCCTGCTGCGATGTGACCACCAAGTCCATTGCCGCGAAACAGCCTTCGCCGCCTTGGGTGGTGTTCCAGTGGGGGTCGTTCTCCACCGCCCGCTTCACCGCCTACGTCTCCTCCGTCGAGGCCGCCTACTCGCTCTTCGGGACGACCGGCGTGCCCATCCGCGCCACCTGCCGGCTGCAACTGCACGAGATCCCGAGCAACACCAAGGGCCAGAACCCGACTTCGGGCGCGCTCACCGCCCGTCGCGTGCACCGGGTCGTGGCAGGCGACTCGTTGCAGTCGCTGGCCTGGCGGGAGTACGGCGACTCCGCCGCCTGGCGGGCGATCGCCGAGGCCAACGGGATCGACGACCCGACACGGCTCGCGAACGGTGTCGAACTGGTGCTGCCCGCCGCCGAGGAGGTGCGTTCCTGATGGTGAAGTCCGCGTTCTCGAATGTCGTCGAGGTGAAGATCGGCGGGGCCAAACTCCCTTCCGAGTACGCCCGTTGCCTCGTCGACAGCTACGTCGACCAGGGCGTCGGCGTCCCGGCGGCCTTCCGGCTCACCTTCCGGGACCCGTACCGCCTCATCCTCGGCAAGCTCGGTGTCACCTTCGGCACGAAGGTCGTCATCGCGCCGGTCGCCGACGGACAGGGCGCCTCCGATCCGCTGCTCACCGGTGAAGTCACCGGACTTGAGGCCGACTACGACGGCACCGGCACCTTCACCGTCGTCCGCGGCTACGACTTCGGGCACCGGCTGCTGCGCCAGCGCCGGGTCGCCGCGTACCGCAACCAGAGCGCCTCCGACATCGCCCGCAAACTCGCCGCCCAGGACGGGGTGCCGATCGGGCGGATCACCTCGACGCGCACGGTGTACGAGTTCATCTCCCAGTCCAACGTGACGGATTGGGACTTTCTCGCCCGGCTCGCCGACGAGAACGAGATGGTCATGTCGGTCGACGCCGACGGCAAGTTCCAGTTCGTGGAGCCCAAGCCGTCGTCCGGTGCGCCCTCGCCCGACACCGACGGCGACAAGAGCCCGTTCGTGCTTCAGGCCGGGCACGACATCCTGCGGCTGCGGGCCGCCGTGACCGCCGCCGACCAGGTCGCCACCGTCGAGTCGCGCGGCTGGGACGTCACCACGAAGAAGAAGCTCACCGCGACCGCGCCCGGCGCCTCCAACCCGGCCATCGGCATCGGCACCACCCCGGGCGCGGCGGCCGGCAAGTTCAAGACGGCCAAGCTGGTCGAGACGGGCACGCCCTACGACAAGCAGACCGAGGTCAAGTTCGCCGCCGACGCCCTCGCCGACGACGTCACGTCCTCCTTCGCCGAACTGGAGGTCGTCGCCCGCGGAAATCCCAAGCTGCGCCCGGGAGTTCCGGTCGCGCTGGCCGACGTGGGCACCCCCTTCGAGGGCAAGTACACGGTCACCTCCGTACGGCACGTCTTCGGCGACGGCAAGCACTACGAGACCTGGGTGACGGTCAGCGGACGGCAGTGGCGCTCGCTGTACGGGCTCGCCTCGGGCGGCTCGGAGACCGCGCCCCGGCTGCCCGGTGTCGCCAACGCCCTGGTCACGGACGTCAATGACCCGCTCAAGCAGGGGCGGGTCCGGTTGCAGTTCCCATGGCTCGACGACACCTACGTCAGCGACTGGACGCGGACCGTGCAGCTGGGCGGGCTCGGTGGCGGCGGGGTGTTCCCGATGGACGTCAACGACGAGGTGCTGGTCGCCTTCGACCGGGGGGCACTCGACCATCCGTTCGTGATCGGCGGGCTCTACAACGGCAAGGACAGGCCGACCGTCGTGAGCGATGTGCCGTTGCACGACGCGGTGCGGAAGAAGGCGAGCCGGCACACCCTCTCCGACCGGGACGGCAACCGGCTGGACCTGCTCAGCCAGAAGACCGGCGGCCGTAAGCAGGGGGTCCGACTGACCTCCGGGGACAAGCAGTTGACGATCAACCTCGACCGCACCAACACCGAGATCGTCGTCGACAGCAAAGGCGCGGTCACCATCAAGGGCAGCCGGTCCGTGTCGGTGGAGGCCGGAACCGACCTCACGCTCAGCGCCCGGCGGAGTCTCACCATCAAGAGCGGCGGGCTGCTGACCATGGAGGGGCGGGGGCTGGTCAACATCAAGTCGACCACCGGAGGCATCACGTTGGACGCCATGGGCGCCCTCAACATGAAGGCGATCGGCAACGCGATGCTCACCGCGGGCGCGAGTGTCCAGATCAACTCCATTGCCAACGTGGGCATTCGGGCCGTCACCGTGCCGATCATGGGCGTGGTGACCCTCAACGGTCTCGCACCGGTGGTGCTTCCGGCATGAGCGGACCGACGGACGAGAAACAAGCGGGTGTTGAGTGATGGCCGAACAATTCGTGGGCTCCGGATGGTCGTTCCCGCTCCGCATCGGGCCGACCGGCGGGATCGCGCTGGTCAGCGGGGAGCGCGAGGTCGAGGAGGCGATCCGGCTCGTGCTGTCCACCGCGCCGGGCGAGCGCCCGATGCGGCCCGACTTCGGCTGCGCCATCCACGACCTGGTCTTCGCACCGGTCAACGAGCAGACCGCCGGCCGTATCCAGCACGAGGTGCACGTCAGCCTCGACCGCTGGGAGCCGCGCATCGAGGTCGAGGACGTCGAGGTCACCGCGGGCACCGAGCAGAGCGTGCTGTACATCGACGTGCGCTACTCGATCCGCGGCACCAACAACCCGCGCAGCCTCGTCTTCCCCTTCTACGTCATCCCGTCCCACGACGAGCCGGACGACACCCCCACCGCGCCCGGCACGGCTGCTGAAAGCGACTACTGACCGATGGCTCTGCCCTCCCCGAACCTCGACGACCGGCGCTTCCAGCAGTTCGTCGACGACGCCAAGCGCTACATCCAGCAGCGCGCCCCGGAGTGGACCGACCACAACGTCTCCGACCCCGGCGTCACCCTCGTCGAGACGGTCGCGCACATGGCCGACCAGATCGTCTACCGCCTCAACCGGGTACCGGACAAGAACCACTTGGCCTTTCTCGACCTGGTCGGCATCACGCTCTTCCCGCCGTCCGCGGCCCGTACCGACGTCACGTTCTGGCTGTCGGCGCCTCAGGAGGAACCGGTGCAGGTGCCGCTGGGCACCGAGGTGGCGACGATGCGCACCGAGGGCGAGGAGGCAGTCGTCTTCGCCACCGAGCGCGAACTCGCCGTCGTACCGACCGCGTTGCGGCATCTCGTCGTGCAGCACCGGGGCAAGCAGGTGGTCGACCGGACCCACGACCTGGCCGAGGGCAACCATGTGATGTGCTTCGCCGAGTCGCCCGACCCCGGCGACTCCATGCTGTTCGGCCTGACCGCGGCCGTCCCGCACTGCGCCCTCGCCCTCGAACTGGACAGCCGTGTGGACGGAGTCGGTGTCGATCCACGCCAGCCGCCCCTGGTGTGGGAGGCGTGGACCGCCGACGGCTGGCAGGCCTGCGAGGTGGACCGCGACGGCACCGGCGGCCTCAACCGCCCCGGCGCGGTCGTCCTGCACGTCCCCGGCGGCCACACCCTGTCCCGCAACGGCGGCCAGGAGGCCGGCTGGCTGCGCTGCCGCGTCACCGAACCCCACCCCGACCAGCCCTTCTACACCACCTCGCCGACCGTCCGCTCCGCCGAGGCCTTCACCATCGGCGGCACCACCACCGTCGTCCACGCCGACACCGTCCACGACGAGGCGCTCGGCGAGTCCACCGGCCTGCCGGGGCAACGGCTGAGGCTCGCGCACACACCGGTCGTCGGCGACAACCCGCCGCTCCTCCTCCAGACCGCCGAGCACGAGGGCTGGACGGACTGGCAGGTCGTCCCGCACTTCGCCGCCTCCGGCGCCCACGACCGCCACATCACCCTCGACGCGGCCACCGGAGAACTCGCCTTCGGCCCCGCCGTCCGCGAACCCGACGGCTCCCTGCGGCAGTACGGCATGGTCGCCCCCAAGGGCTCGGTGATCCGCGCCCGCCGCTACCGCACCGGCGGCGGCCGGGCCGGCAACGTGGCGCGCGGCGCCGTGCAGATCCTGCGCAGCTCCATCCCGTACGTCTCCGAGGTCGTCAACCGCGAGGCGGCGCGCGGGGGAGTGGACGGCGAGACGGTCCAGGAGGCCAAGACCCGCGCCCCGATCACCCTGCGCGCCCAGGAACGGGCGGTCACCCTCCGCGACTACGAGGAACTGTCCCGGCGGGCCGCCCCCGAGACCGCCCGCATCACCTGCCTGGAGGGCGACGAGGAGGAGCACGGGGCCTACGCCGTAAGGGTGTTGGTGGTCCCGCAGGCCGTCCCCGACCCCGGCGGACGGCTCCGCTTCGAGCAACTCGTGCCCGGCGACGCCCTGTTGGAGCGCATCACCCGGCATCTCGACGAACGGCGGCTGATCGGGACCCGGTTGGCGGTCGGCCCGCCCTTCTATCAGGGCGTCACCGTGGTCGCCACGGTCCACGCCTTCCGGGGCGTCGACACCGACCGGGTGCGCCGTCAGGCCCACGACGCCCTCTACCGCCACCTCGATCCGCTCACCGGCGGATCGGACGGCAAGGGCTGGCCGTTCGGACGCCCGGTGCAGTCCGGGGAGGTCTTCGCGGTGCTCCAACGCGTGCCCGGCGTCGAGTTGGTCGACGAGGTCGTCCTGCACCCCGCCGACCCCCTCACCGGAAAGCGCGGCGACCCCACCGACCGTATCGACCTGGAGCGGCCGTCACTGGTGTTCTCCTTCGACCACCGCGTCCGCGTGATCGGGGACGGCGCATGAGCACGACCAAATCCCCGACAGGAGGCCCGCGTTGAGGGGATCAGTGGACGGCCTCGGCTCCTCCGCGCCGATCGGTGCCATGCTGCCCGCCGTGTTCGCCGACGACGACCTCGCCCAGCGTTTCGTCGCGGGGCTCGACGAGGTCGTAGCGCCGATTCTGAGTGTGCTGGACTGCCTCGACACGTACTTCCGGCCGTCGCTCGCACCGCTCGACTTCGTTCAGTGGCTGGGTAGTTGGGTCGGTGCGGAGACCGACGGCAGCGAACCGGAGGCGCGGTTGCGGGCCGCCGTGGCCGCCGCCACGTACCTGCACCGCATCCGCGGCACCCGGCGCGGCCTGGCCGAGGCCGTCCGGCTCGCCTTCGGTGCCGAACCCGAGATCACCGAGAGCGGTGCCGCCGACTGGAGTGCCCGGCCGCTCGGCCCGGTTCCCGGCGAACGCAGCCCCCGGCTGCACGTACACCTGCGCCTGCCCGCGCCCACCACCCTGGACGCGCACCGCCTCGACGCCCTCGTGGCGGCCGCCCGCCCCGCCCATATGCCGTACACGGTCCAGGTCACCACCACCGTGCCCGCCGAAAGGAACCCCGAGAGATGACGACCACCCAGAGCTGCGCCGAATGCGGAACCCGCGCGGAACCGGGCCAGTCGTTCTGCGACGCCTGCGGGGCCGTCCTGAGCTGGACGGACCGCGCGGGCGCCCGTGCCGGTGCGGCGGCCGAACGCGGCGAGGGCGCCAACGGCACCCCGGCCGGTGGTGGCGACCCGGGCTGGGACGCCTACTCCCGGTCCGACCCGGCCGGGGTGCCGCAGACGCGCCGGGACCTGCCGATCACGAACGACACCGGGTCCAACAGGGTTCCGGCGCAAGGGAGTTCGGCCTCGGACGACCCCGCGGCCCGACTCGACGCCCTGTCCCTGCGGCTGGACGCGATGGCCGCCGAGTCGTACGGCTCGGCCGGCACGGGCACCCCGCAGGAACCGGCGAACGGCGACGCGTCCCACCCCGCGACCCGCCTGGACACGGACCCGGCGGCCGCCGCGGGTCCGCCCCGGGCCCCGTATCCGTCCCCGACCCCCGCGCCCCACGTTTCCCACGACGGGACCGTCCCCACTCGGCCAGTGCCTGCCATCGCCCCGGAGTCCGAGGCCGAGCGCGCCCGGCGTCTCCTCGTTCCGGTCGACGACCCCGAGCCCCGGCAGGCTCCCTCCGTGGCGCCGGTGCTGCCCGGTCGCCCGGTGGCCGCGCGTCCGCAGTCTGTGCGGGCACCCGGTGTCGAACCCGGCGCGGTCGGCGGAGTGCCCTGTCCTTGGTGCGCGACGGCGAACCGGCCGGACCGGCACTACTGCGCCCGGTGCGCGATGCCCATGGCCGGTGAGGAGCAGGTCGCCGGCCGGCTGCCCTGGTGGCGGCGGCTGCTCACGTTCCGCAGCGGCGAGATCCCTTGGGCGGGGGACCGGCCCCGGCTGCGCCGTACCTTCGACCGGGTGCTGACCTGGATCGGTGCCGCGGTCGTGCTGACCCTGCTGATCGTGCTGGCCGTCAACATCCCGCGCGGTGTCCAGGCGGCGAAGGACCACTTCTCCAAGCGTGCCCCCGTATCCCCGGACCGGGTCACCGCCTCCCGCTCCTTCCCGGGCCACAAGCCCGAGTTGGCCTTCGACAAGCTGAACAACACCTGGTGGGGGCCGGGTCTTTCGCAGTCCGGCGAGGGCCAGTGGCTGGAGGCCAAGTTCGACACGCCCACGCGGCTGCTGGACGTGCTGATCACTCCGGGGGTCTCCACCCGTGCCGACCAGCTCAGCCAGTCGGCGCTTCCGCACCGTGTCGAGGCCAGGATCACCACGGCCGACGGAAAGACGACCACTCGCCAACTCTCTCTCGACCAGGGGGCCGGAGCCCAGCGCCGGGCCTTCCGGGTCGGTGACGTCACCTCGGTGCGCTTCACCCTCGAATCCGCCTACGGAACCTCGGGAAGCAAGCAAGTGGCCATCGCCGAGATCGAGTTCTTCGGCCCGTCGAACTCGGGCGGCTCCTGAGGTGCGGCGACCGACTCAGGCGTAGTCGGTCGCCGGGACCGTGGCGTAGTGGCTCATCATCTCGATCGTCGACTCGGTGTCGAACTCCCGGCCGCCGGCGATCATGTCCCGCAGGTCCCGGAAGTACTGCACGAACAGGTCGGGCGTGAAGGTGTTGATCATCACGGCCGGTTCGTCGCCGGGGTTGGCGAAGGTGTGCGGGGCGCCGGGCGGGATCATCGCGAGGGTGCCGGCCGGGGCGACGTGGACGGTCTCGCCGACGGTGAAGTGCACGGTGCCGGAGACGACGTAGAAGCCCTCGTCGTGCCGGCCGTGGCGGTGCTGCGGCGGGCCCTGGGTGTGCGGGGCGAGGGTGATCTCGCCGATGCCCAGGCGGTGGCCGGTGGTGCTGCCGTCCTCCAGGATCCGCATCGTGACCGGGCCCAGACGGATTCTCTCGCCGTCGTCCGGACCGACCACGGAAACCTCGTTCATCTCGAACTCCCTTGTGTTCGGCGCGCGTTGTGCGCCCAAAGGAGAGTAGGACAGCAAGCTGGGAACTCTCGTCGTGCAAGTAGACTCTCATGACGAGAGTTTGTCGTGATAAAGTGCGGAAGGGACGGCAGGCAGCGACGAGCGAAGACGGGGATGTGACGCATCGATGGCGACAGCGCAGACGGACACGGGCCGCAGCAATCAGAAGAAGCGCACCCGTACGGCGATCGTCGACGCGGCCCGGGTGCTGATCGGCGCGGGCAGCGAGGTGACCATGCCCGAGATCGCCCGCGCGGCCCTGGTCTCCGAGGCCACCGCCTACCGGTACTTCCCCGACCTTCCGTCGCTGATCGGCGAGGCCCTGGCCGGTGTCTGGCCCGACCCGGCCGAGGCGCTCCAGCCGGTCGCCGACTCCCGCGATCCCGTCGAACGGGTCGCCTACGCCTGCGAGTTCCTGCTGCGCGGCATCCTGGCCCGCCAGGGCGGGGTGCGCGCCATGATGGCCGCGACCATCGTCCGCCCCGACACGAAGAGCATGCGGCCCGGGATCCGTTTCGGCCTCATCGACCACGCCCTCGCACCCCTGGACGGCACCCTGGGCGTGACCGACCCGGACGCGTTCACCCAGCTCAAGCGGAGCCTCGCGGTGGTCGTCGGCGCGGACGCCCTGTTCACCCTCACCGACCAGCTGGGGCTCACCCCCGACGAGGCCGTCGCCAGCGCCGTGCGCACCGCGGCGGCCCTGACGGAGGCGGCGGTGCGCACGGCGGCGGAGGGCCAGAGCCAGGCCTGAGACCCCTCAGCTGTCCTTCGCCGACCGCACGGTCGGGTCGCACGCCAGCCAGTGACCGTCCGTGGTCCAGCCGAGCAGCCGACGGGCCCGGCCCCGGTCCGCCGTACCGTCCGGGCCGAAGCCACCGCCGTCCACGACCAGCCGCAGCCCCGCCAGGGCGGGCGCGAGACGTGCCCCGACGTGGTGAGGACGACGGCCCGTCTCCGCGTCCAGGTCGGCGAGCACGCGCCGCTGCTCGGCGGGCGGGCAGAGCGACAGATGGAACACCAACTGCCGCCAGGCGTACGCCGCGTCCTTGATCGTGGCGTACGGCCGGGGGTTGCGGTGCACCCGGCCCGTCAGCCCGCACACGGTCACGAAACAGCGCCGCGCCAGCTCGGCCCAGCCCGGCTCGGGCGCGATGCCCACCCGGTGGACCAGGGTGGCCAGGTTGTGCGTGGTCAGGATCTGCGACTGCTCGATCACCTTGCCGTTCTCCGCCACCCAAGAACCCTGAGAGGCACCGGACTTCGGCCCGGCGGCCGGTGCCGAGGACGCCGCCCCGGCCCGCTCCGCGCACAGCCGCGCGAACCCCGGAGAGGTCCGGGTCTTGTGTGAGCGGTCGCCCGCCTCGGTGATCGCCAGCTCACGGATCGCCGCGTAGTCGATGCCGTAGTACCGCTCGTACAGCGAACCGCCGAGCAGCTCACCCGCGATCCCGGCCGCCACCAGGAACTTCGGCCCGAAGGCGTTCATGAAGATGTCCGCGGCCAGCTCCTCCACCAGCGGAGCGCCCAGGCCGGACTGGCGCGCGAGCACGCCGAGTTCGCGCACCAGCGGGTTGGGCAGGATCGTCCCCGGGAACCCCTGCACGGCCAGCTCGCCCAACTGCCGCAGCACCAGGGCCGCTTCGGCCGTGCCGTCGCCGCGCTGCGCGACGACCGCCCGCACCCAGGGCAGTTCCTCGATCCGGACCTGCCGCTCCAGGTTGAGCAGGAGCAGCGAACGGCGGTTGCGGAACGCGCGGTAGTTCGCCGCCATCAGCGTCCGCAGCGCCTCGTCCTCGTAGGCCCGCGCGCTGGTGACGGCCACCAACCGCGGTACCAGTTCGGCCAGTACCTCGGCCGACGGGACGACTCCCCGCTCCACCAGGACATCGACCGGTGCGCTCAGCGCGCCCTCGACCAACCGCCTTATCACGGGCGGAAGGTGAGAACCGGCGGGGACGCCGGTCTCCCGCTCCTCCGGTGCGGACACCGGGGCGAGTACGCGGGCGAGATCGGCGATGCCCGACTCCTGGGGCAGCACGGCGAGCCGCCGCAACGTCACCTGCGCCAGGGCGTGATGGGAGGGCAGAGCGGCCTGGGCCCGCTGTGCGCGCCGTAGTTCGGTGTGCGCCGACGATCCCGGCAGACCGCGCCGCCGCACCATCGACGCGACGGCGTGCCGCAGCAGCCCGAGCCGGCGCGCGTCCAACTCCCGCCCGGCGACGGCCTCCTCCAGCGCGCCGCGCAGAATGCCCAGATTCCCCTTCGGGCTGCGGTGCTTTCCGCAGCGGGTGTGCTCCTCGGCCAACAGCCGGTAGCGGCTCAGCAGTTCGCCGCCGCGGGCCAACCAGCTCGCGTCCGGGGTGAGTTCGAGAACCCGCCCGTCCGCCCCGCCCGCCGTCTCCAGCCAGTGCGCGAGCAACTCGTCCCCGAACGGCTGCCAAACGGCGAGCGCCTCGCGCTGCGCCTCCACGGCCGCGTTCGGGCGCCGCCGGACCAGCCTGTTCACGGTGTCGTCGACGGTACGGCGGTGCAGCGCGTCGGTGTCGTCCGAGGCGGCCCGGCCGGTCAACGGGCGCGGCAGGAACCGGAGTTGACCCGCGAACGGCTCCAGCTCCGCGACCAGGTCCAGCGCGGCGGCCGTCTCCCCGTGCCGCACCAGCCAGGCCATGGTGAGCAGCGCGCCCTCCTCCGGCACGGTCACCTCGTACCGCCCGCTGTTCAACTGCCCCCAGAGCCAGGTGAGTCCGGTGTCGGTGAGGCAGTGCGCGAACAGCGCCCGCCGGTCCGCGGGCACACCGAAGCGCTCCGCGAGCCTGATCTCGTAGGGCTGGAGCGGGCCGCCCGCGCCCGGGGTACCGGTGGCGAAGCCGCCGCGCACCACCTCGGGGGTGACCCAGGCCGGAAGCCCGGCCACCGGGGTGCGCGAACCGATCGTCAGCCGCCCGCCCGCCATCCCCGCGAGCACGGCACGCCAGCGCCGGGCGCGGCCCTCCGCGCGACGCCGGGTGTCGGCGTCCTCGTGGGTCAGCGCGGTCGTGAAGGCCTTGGCCAACTGGCCCAGGGCATAGCCGGGGGCCGCGGTGAGGTGCTGCTGCTCAGCGTCGTCATCCATAAGCCGACGTGGCGGGTACCGCCCCCGCGCCCTCCGGGTCCAGAGCCCGGTGCTCTCCTGACTGAGCTACACGCCGATGAGCAGCGACGTTAGAGGTGGCAGGGGCGGACGTACAAGTGGATTTCGGTCACAGCACCTTCCGGTGGACCAGCGCCGACAGCAGCAACGCCCCCGGCAGCAAGGGCAGCCACACCGTCAGGACGCGGTAGCCGATGACGCTCGCCGTGGCCACGTCCATGGGGGCGCCGAACGCGACCATCGTGAACACCGTGGCCGCGTCCACGGGACCGATCCCGCCGGGGGCGGGCACGGCGCCGACCGCGGTGCTGGCGGCGAGGAACGCGAGCACCACCTGCGCCCAGGACAGCGGCATGCCGAGCGAGGCCCCGACGGCGAAGATCACCGTCGCCTGGAGCACCGGAGCGGCGGCGGCCCCGCCCCACAGCGCGAGGATCCGGCTGGGCATGGTGTGCAGCTGCCGTACGTCCGTCAGGGCGGTGCGGACGCAGCGGAGGACCGGGCTGCGCAGCCGGCGTACGGCGCACAGCAGGACGGTGACGGTGGTGAGAGCGGTCGCCAGGCTGCCGACGGCGAGGAGCAACGACCAGCCCCTCGGGGCGAGTTGGCCGAAGCGCAGCATCTCGGGGAAGGAGATGAGGAAGACCAGCAGCACCAGCGTCTTCGCGATCGGCCGGACGAGTGAGTAGAGGGCGAGCGAGGCGGTGGCGCGGGGGAGGGGGATGCCCTGGCCCTGGAGGAAGCGCAGCGTGACGGCGTGGGCGCCGATGCTGGCCGGCAGGGCGTGGTTGGCCGCGCCGGCCGCGAACTGCGAGGCGATCAGCAGACCGGTCGGCAGCCGGTCCGGCACGGCACCCTGGCGGACCAGGGCGGCGGTGCCCCAGCCGAGGCAGGTGAAGAAGAAAGCGGCGAGCAGCCACCAGGGGTCGGCGGAGGCGAGCCGGGCCGTGCCCTCGTACATGGCACGCCAGTCGACCGCCGCCCACACCCCGATCAGTACCAGGGGCAGCAGGGTCAGGACCTTGGTGGCGAGGCGCGCGGAGGGGAGTCGGAAGGGGACGGGGGCGGGAGTGGGGCCGGTGGTGGAGGCGGGGAGCGGCCCGGGGATGTCTTCGAGCGGAAGCAGGGACACGAGGCGAAACGTTCCCATCCGGTATGACGCAGTGGTGTCGGGAAGCGGAAGGGGTGCGGGCGACTGGGCGAAGCGGATGGCTCACAAGAAGTGTAGTCGGCGCCACATCATTGCCTGAATCAACAATCCATCGTCTTGTTGACTTTAGGTTCAGCGAGCCATTTGAATTCCAGTATGACCCACGCCGAGCGTTCGTCCGCCGCAATCGCCCTCCCTGTCGACCTCGACGAGGCGGCCCACCGCTGTCTGGTCGCAGGCTTCGACGGTGCGACGGCCGTGCCGGACACCCTCAAGCGGCTCATCGACCGCGGCCTCGGCGGGGTCATCCTGTTCACCCGCAACATCCGGGACGCCGGGCAGGTCCGCCGGCTCACCGACGAACTCCGCGCCCTGCGCCCCGACCTGCTCGTGGCCATCGACAACGAGGGCGGCGGCATCGGCCATTTGGTGAACGCGGGCGCCCCGGACGTCCCCGGCTCCTACGCCCTCGGGGTCGTCGACGACCCGGCGCTGACCGCCCGTTGCGCCGACGCCCTCGCCGGCCATCTCGCCACCCTCGGCATCACCGCCTCGTACGCCCCCGTCGCCGACCTCCAGCACCAGCCGCGCAACCCGATCGTGCGCACCCGCTCCTTCGGCGCCGACCCCGAGCTGGCCGCCCGCCATCTGCGCGCCTGGATCACCGCCACCGACGTACGCGGCATCGCCTCCTGCGCCAAGCACTTCCCCGGCCACGGCGGCACGATCACCGACAGCCACCACGGCGTCGCGATCGACCCGCGGCCCTACGACGAACTCCTCGTCGACCTCGAACCGTTCCGCGCGGCCGTCGCCGCCGGCGTGCCCATGATGATGAGCGCCCATGTCGTCTTCCCGGCCCTGGACGCCAACCGCCCCGCCACCCTCAGCCGCCGCATACTCGGCGATCTGCTCCGCCTCGACCTCGGCTTCGACGGCGTCCTCGTCAGCGACGCGCTGGAGATGAAGGCGATCGCCGACGAGTACGGCGAGGCGGCCGGCGCCCGCATCGCGCTCGCCGCCGGAGCGGACCAGGTCATCGTCGCCGTACCGGACCTGGCGGTCACCCTGGCCTGCCGGGACGCCGTCCTCGACGCACTGCACGCCCGCATGCTCGCGGAGGAGCGGGTGTGGGAGGCGGCCGGCCGGGTACAGCGGCTCGCCGAGCGGTACGCGACGCCCCGCCGGGCGGCCGCCGCCTGGGACGCGCACGCCGGCCTTGAGGCCGCCCGGCGCGCCGTACGCACCCGGCCGCTGCCACCGCCCGTGCGCGGCGCCCATGTCGTCGACCTGTTCCCGGCCCCGCACCCCGCCCTGAACTGGGGCGGCGAGGACCTCCTCACCGAACTCCGCGCGATCGACCCCACGGCCACCGGCATCGCACTCAACGAGGAGCCCGCCGACCCCGCCGCCCTCGCCGACGCGATCGGGGACCGCAGCGCGCCGCTGGTCGTCGCCACGTCCGACGCCGTCCTGCACCCCTGGCAGGCCCGACTGCGCGACACCCTGGTGGCCCGGCGGCCCGGCGCGATACTCGTCGACACCGGCCTGCCGGAGGGCGGCACCCTCTGCTCCTACGGCCGCGGCCGGGTCAACCTGCGGGCGGTCGCGGAGGTACTGGCCGACGCGTGAGCGTCACGCCAGGTGTACGACGTCCTTGATGCCGCGTGCCGCCAAGTACCCCTGGTCATCCGCCCGTTCGGCCAGGACCACGGCAGGGCGCACGCCCTCCGCGCGCAGCCGCATCCACTCCTCGAAGTACGCGCCGCCGGGACCGGACACCGACCGGGTGCCCGGGGTGCAGTCCAACACCAGTGCGGTGTCACGGAGTTGGACGGTGTGCGGTTCCGCGATCGCGGCGGCATAGGCCTCGGCGATCGGCTTGGCGCGGCCCGCCGAGTCGAACAGGCCCAGTGTGTATTCGAGTTCGGGATAGTCGGCGAGCGAACGGTCCACGTCGTGCGAGCACCACCAGGTCACCCCCCACAGCCCGGCACACTCGGCCGCGTTGCGCACGGTCGCCCGCGCGAACTCCGGGGCGTCGGCCGCCGGGATGTGCGGCTCGGGCGCGCCGGTCTCCTGGACCCAGACGGGCCGGGCCGGGTCGACGGCGTACGCCTTCGCCAACTCCGTGCCGTACTCGGCGAGATGGAGTACCTCCGGAGAGCGCGGTCCGTAGCGGCGGGCGCAGTCGCCGGAGAACACCCACGGGTGCACGGTGGTCAGATCACCCTTGCGGGCCGAGGCCTCCGGGGTGAACGGATGGTCGTCGCCGTACCAGGCGGCGTCGTACGCGGAGTGGGTGACCAGGCGGTCCGGCGGCAGCTGCTCGCGGGCGGCGGCCAGCAGGGTGTCGAGATAGTGGTCCACCTCGTCCGCGGTCACCGGGTTGTGCTCCACCAAGTTGTTGAGCTCGTTGCCGAGTTGGAGACCGATCAGGTTCGGCCGGTCGGCGAGGGCGCGGCCGAGTGTGCGCAGCAGCTCCGCCTGGGCGGTGATCGTCTCCGGGTCGGTGAACACATTGCGGTGGTGCCAGCTGCGGGTCCACTCCGGGTAGAAGTCGAAGCTGGAGAGATGCCCCTGGACACCGTCCACGAGGACGTCGAGGCCCGCCTCGCCCGCCAGGTCGACCAGGTGCACCAGCTGGTCCACGGCGGTCCCGCGGATCAGCGTGCGGTTGGGCTGGAGCAGCGGCCAGAGATGGAAGATCCGCACGTGGTCCAGGCCGAGCCCGGCTATCTGGGCCAGGTCCTCACGGGCGTGCGCCGGGTCGAAGTCGTGCCAGGAGTGGAACCAGCCGCGGCGCGGCGTGTAGTTGACGCCGAAGCGAAGCGTAGGAATGGGATCCTCCCCGGGTCCGGTCTTGCCCTCCGTGAATGTATCAACCACCATAGTCAGTAATGAGCAATGATTTGAACCAGGAATGTGTTGTCGGTCTTGATGCCGGAGGCACCCGCACTCGTGCCGTCCTCGCCGCCGCCGAGGACGGGCGCGTGCTCGGCGAAGGCGCGGCCGGACCCGGCAACGCCCTGACCGTCCCGGTCCCGCGCCTCACCGATCACCTGGTCGAGGCGATCGCGCGGGCCGTACCGGAAGGGGCTCGCGCCCGAGTGGTCGCCGTGGCCGGCGGCTTCGCGGGCGCCACGGCGGCCTCCACCGAGGAGCCCGGCCACGTCAACGCCCGCACCGCCCTCACAGCAGCGCTGCGCCGCCTCGACATCCCGGCCGACCGGGTCCGCGTCTGCAGCGACATCGAGGCGGCCTTCGCCGCCGCCCCCGGCACCCCGGCCGACGGCCTCGCCCTGGTCGCCGGCACCGGCGCGGTCGCCCTGCGCATCACCGACCGCCGCTCCACCGCCACCGTGGACGGCGACGGCTGGCTCCTCGGCGACGACGGCAGCGGCTTCTGGATCGGCCGGAGCGCGGTACGGGCGGCGCTGCGGACGGCGGACGGACGCGGTCCCACGACCGTCCTGGCCGGGTCCGTCGGACAGGCACTCGGAGTGCCGGCCGAGACGCTGCCCGGCACCGGCGACTGGTCCCGCGCCCACCGCGAGGCCTACCGCATGCACGTACTCCCCGCCGTCATGGCCGAACTCCCCATCCGCCTCGCGCAATTCGCCCCGCTGGTGGTCGAGGCGGCAGCGGAGAAGGACCCCGTGGCGGAAGGGATCCTCGATGAGGCTGCCGATCAACTCACCGACACCGTGAGGGCGTTGAATCCGGCTCATGGTGAACGGATCGTCGCCACCGGCGGCCTGCTCGGCCCCGAAGGCCCCCTGACGGCCGCCCTCACCGCTCGCCTCCACACTCTCGGCCTGACCCTCGACTGGGTACCCGACGGCTGCCGCGGCGCGGTCGCCCTCGCCCGGCTCGCCTACGACGGTGACGACCGATGACCGACACCACCACCCCCCTCTACCGGGACCCCGACGCCCCTGTCGACACCCGGGTTTCCGACCTTCTCGCCCGCATGACCCTGCGCGAGAAGGTCGGCCAGCTCAACCAGCGGATGTACGGCTGGGACGCCTACCGCCGCACCCCCTCGGGGACCTTCGAACTCACCGAGGCCCTGTACGCCGAGACCGCGCGCTTCGCCGGACTGGGCGCGCTCTACGGCCTGTTCCGCGCCGACGCCTGGTCCGGCGTCGACCACTCCAACGGACCCGGGGCCCAGGACAGCGCGGCCCTGGCCGAGTTGGTGCAACGCCATGTGATCGACAGCAGCCGGCTCGGCATCCCGGCCCTCTTCGCCGAGGAGGTGCCGCACGGCCACATGGCCCTGGACGGCACGGTCCTCCCGGTCAACCTGGCCGTCGGCGCCACCTGGGACCCCGACCTGTACGAACGTGCCGCAGCCCACGCCGCCGCCGAACTCCGCGCCCGCGGCGCCCACTTGGCCCTCGTCTCCGCCCTGGACATCGCCCGCGATCCCCGCTGGGGCCGCACGGAGGAGTGCTTCGGCGAGGACCCGCACCTCGCCGCCCGGCTCACCGAGGCGCTCGTGCGCGGGATGCAGGGCGGGCCCGGAGACGGCTTCGCCCCCGACAAGGCCCCCGTCGTCCTCAAGCACTTCGCCGGACAGGGCGCCACGGTCGGCGGCCGCAACTCCGCCGAGTCCGAACTCGGCCTCCGCGAACTCCACGACATCCACCTTCCCGCGGCCCGTGCCGGAGTCCGCGCCGGAGCCGCCGCCGTCATGTCCGCCTACAACGAGGTCGACGGCCTCCCCTGCTCCGGCAACCGCGCCCTCCTCCACCAACTCCTGCGTGAGGAGTGGGGTTTCGAGGGCCTGGTCATGGCCGACGGTCTCGCCGTGGACCGACTCGCCCGCATCACCGGCGACAGGGTCTCGGCAGGCGCCCTCGCGCTCAACGCCGGTGTCGACCTGAGCCTCTGGGACGAGGGCTTCACACATCTGGAGGAGGCGGTCGAGCGGGGCCTGGTGAGCGAGGACACCGTCGACGCGGCCGTGGCACGCGTACTCCGCCTCAAGTTCCGGCTGGGTCTCTTCGAACGGCCGTACAGCACCTGCGAGTTGCCACCGGCCGGGCAGGGCAGAGAACTGAGCACCGCACTCGCGCGCGGCGCGGTGACGCTGCTGCACAACGACGGCGGTGTCCTGCCCGTCCCGCCGACCGTCTCCCGCATCGCGGTCACAGGTCCCCAATCGGCCACCCACGCACACCAGTCGGGCGACTACACGGCACCACAGCGCTCCGGCGTCAGCGTCCTGGAAGGCCTGCGGCGACTCGCCCCGCCCGGCACCGAGATCCGGCACGCCCCCGGCTGCGCCCTCACCGGCGACGACCTGTCCGGGATCCCCGAGGCGGTCGCCGCTGCCGCCGCCTCCGACCTGGCCGTTCTGGTACTGGGCGGCAGCAGCGCCCGTACCCCCGACACGGACTTCGACGCCAACGGGGCGGCACGGAACGCCGTTTCGGAGATGACCTGCGGCGAGGGCGTCGACCTCGCGGGCCTGAACCTCGGCCGGGCGCAGCACGCCCTTCTCGACGCGGTCACCGCGACCGGGACACCCACCGCCGTCGTCCTGATCCAGGGCCGCCCGCACGTCGTCCCCGAACGCGCGGGCGCGCTGCTCACCGCCTGGTACCCCGGCCCGTGGGGCGGCGAGGCCATCGCCGAGATACTGCTCGGCCTCACCGAACCGACCGGCCGCCTCCCCGTCTCCGTCCCGCGCTCGGTGGCCCAACTCCCCGTCTACTACAACCACAAGGACATCGAGTACGGCGGATACGCGGACGCCGAAGCCGAACCGCTCCACTCCTTCGGACACGGGCTGTCGTACACGAGCTTCGAGTACGGTCCGCCGCGCCGGGCGGGGGACGTGGTCGAGGTCGACGTCACCAATACCGGGAAGCGGCACGGCCGTTCGGTCGTCCAGGTCTACATCCGCCGGCTGCTCACCCCGGTGTGGCCGCGCACCCTCGAACTGCACGCCTTCCGGGGCGTGGACCTCGCACCGGGCGAACACCGCACGGTCGCCGTCCCCTTCGGCACCGACCGGTTGGAGCAGGCCGGTGCAGTGGAGATCCGCGTCGCTCAGTCCGCGCGGGCCGCACTCGCCGCAGAACCCCTCGTCGTACGCCTCAGAGCTTGACCGCTCCCGCCGACACGCCCTTGTAGAACCAGCGTTGGGTGATGACGAACAGGACCAGCACCGGGATCACGGAGATCACCGAACCGGCCATCACCACCCGCTGGTCATAGCCGAACGACGAACTCTGCAACCGCGAAAGGCCCAGCGTCAGCGTCATGTGGTCCTCGGAGCGCAGCACGATCAGCGGCCACAGGAAGTCGTCCCAGGCGCTGATGAAGGTGTTGATGGTGACGACCATGATCGCGCCCCACGCGGACGGGAGATAGAGATAACGGAAGCGCTGCCACTCGCTCGCGCCGTCCAGCATCCCGGAGTCCTCGATCTCGCGCGGTACCGCGAGGAACGCGCCGCGCATCAGCAGGACGTTGATCGCGCCGACGAAGCCGGGCAGCCACACGCCCACCACGCTGTCGACCATTCCGAGGTCGCGGATGCTCAGGAACAGCGACACCATGATCGACTCGAAGGGGAACATCATGGAGGCGACAAGGAGGATCCAGACCGCCCGGCGGCCCTTCCAGGCGGGCTTGGAGAGCATGTAGCCGGCCGTCGTGGAGAACAGCAACTGGCTTGCCACGGACAGGAGTACGACGATCAGGCTGTTCTTGATGTACGTCGCCACCGGGACCTGGCTGAAGACCTCACGGTAGGCGCGCAGGGTCGGGTGGTGGGGCAGCAGGGAGGCGTTCGCGCCGAAGACGTCCTCGCCGGTGCCCTTGAGCGAGGCCAGGAACTGCCAGATGAGGGGTCCGACCGTGAGGCCGAGGACGAGGAGCAGCAGGAGGTAGCGGAGGAGGAGTTCGCGAGGGCGGCCGTAGTCCCGCCAACGCGGGGTCAGGCGCCGGGACTTGGGCCGCACGGCGGTCGTCGTCATGACTCGTCCTCCTTGGTGAGGCGCTGGGCCAGCAGGGTCAGGCCCAGGGTGAGGACGAAGAGCGCCACGCTCACCGCGGAGCCGTAGCCGGCGTTTCCGGTGATGGGGTCGAGGCCGACGTCCCGGATGTAGAAGGGCAGCGTGCGGTCGGCGCCGCCGGGGCCGCCGGTGGAGCTGCCGAGCATGTAGATCTCGGTGAACACGCGCAGCGAGCCGATGCCGGTGAGGGTGCCGACCAGCATCATCGCCTGCCGTACGCCGGGCACGGTGATGTGCCAGAAGCGGCGGGCGGCACCGGCGCCGTCCATGGAGGCGGCCTCGTGGAGTTCCTTTGGAACGTTCCCGAGGGCGGCCAGGTAGAAGACCATGTACCAGCCGAGGCCCTTCCACAGGGTCAGGCCCATCGCGGAGAGCAGGATCAGCCACGAGTCGGAGAGGAAGGGGATGGCCGACCGGATCAAGTGGGCCTTCTCCAGCCAGGTGTTGACCAGTCCGTCGTCCGCGAGCAGCCACTGCCAGCTCAGGCCGACGACCACGCTGGAGGCGAGCACGGGTGTGTAGAAGGCCGAGCGGAAGAAGCCGATGCCGGGAAGGTTCTTCTCCACCAGGACGGCGAGCAGCAGCGGCAGCAGGACCATCAGCGGTACGACGATCATCGCGTACAGGACGCTGTTGCGGGTCGCCAGCCAGAAGTCCGAATCGTCCAGCATCCGGGTGTAGTTGGAGAGCCCGACGAAGTTCGCGGCACCACCGAGCGGTTTGGCGTTCGTGAAGGACAGCAGGACGGTGTTGAGGAAGGGGAACACCCCGAACACCGCGGCGCAGACGATCGCTGGAGCGGTCCAAAGCCAGGGCAGCCACCAACGGCGGTACAGCGCCGCACCGTTGGCGCCGGGGGCGGGACCGGGGAGCACGGCCCGGGCGAGTCGGCGTATGCGGGACGTGCCCGGTGCGGAGACGACGGCCTCCGCACCGGGCACGGTCACCGGCTTCGCGGTCTGCGTCGCCACCATCAACCAGCCTGCTTCAGGAGCTCGTTGGCCTTCGCCTGGGCGTCCTTGACGGCCTGCGCCGGGCTCTTCTTGCCCTGCATCGCCAGCTGCACCTGACCCACGATGGCGTTCTGCACGGCCGTGGAGATGTTGGTCTGGTACGCGGTGGCCGTCTTCAACTGCTCGGCGACGAGTTTGCGGGCCTGGGAGAACGGGTCGTCACCGGTGGTCTTCTGGAAGAACGGGTCGTCCAGCGAGGCCGAGGTCGTCGGGAAGATCACGACGTTGGGATCCTTGCACCAGGCCGTCTGGTTCTCGGCGTTGGTGAGGAACTCCGCGAACGCGAGCGCCGTGGGGGCGTTCTTGCTCGTAGCGGCGGTCGCTATGTACTGCGGGGCGGCTGTGGTGTGACCGAGCGCGTCGAAGGGCTGCTGGCCGACGGCGGTCCTGGCGTAGATCGACGGGCTGTTCTGTTTCACGAAGCGCACGAAACTCGGGTTCGTCGAACCGTAGGCGACCTTGCCCTGGCTGTAGAGGGTGGACGGGTCGTTGTTGGAGGACAACGAGTCCTTCGGCATCGCGCCTTCCTTGTACAGCTTCGCCATCCACGCGACCCACTGCGCGGTCCTCGGGTCGTCGGCGAAGACCGCCGACTTGCCGTCCGCCGACAGCGTCTTGATGTTCATCTGGTCCCAGTCGGCCGGGATGCGCCAGATCGGGTTGGCCATCGTCGCGTAGTACTTGCCGTCGGCCTTCTTGGCGATCTTCTCGTAGTCGGCGAACAGCCCGAACATGGTCGTCGGAGGCTTCGCGGGATCGATCCCCGCCTTCTTCAGCAGGTCGGTGTTGTACGTCAGCAGGACGCCGCCGGTGTACCAGGGCAGCACGGTGTGCACCAAGGTGCCCGAGGAGTCCTTCATGGTGCTGGACTTCCAGAACGCGGGGACGAACGGCTTGGCCGCGTCGGGGTCCTTGACGCCCAGGTTGAGCAGGTAGCCGGCCTTGGTGAGGGCAGTCGCGGTGGGGGAGTCGACGTTGAGCACGTCCGGCAGGGTGCAGGCCTGGGCGTCGGCGACCGTGCGTTGGCCGAAGGTCGCGTCGCCCGGATCGTCGATCCACTTCACCGACGTACCGGGGTGCGCCTTCTCGAAGGACTTGATGACCCCGTTGAAGAACGTGCCGAAGTCCTTCTTCAGGTTGGTGGTCTGGAAGGTGATGCCGCCCTTCACCTCGCCGGTCAGCTTCCCGGCCCCCACGTTGCCCTTGTCGACCTTGCAGCCGCCCGCCGTGGAGTCGCTGTCGCCCGAGCTGCCGGACAGCCCGCAGCCGGCGGCCGTCAGGGTCAAGGCGATGATCCCCACCATCGATCCGGTCAGTCTTCCTGTGCGCATCGCTGCCCTCCTGTGCATCAGCCAACAGCTGGTTCAATTAACCAACTTCGACTCCGATTGATGAAAAGGTGGACCAGAATTCATCGGAGGTCAATGGTTCTCGTGTTGCTTTTAGGTTCCGGCGGAGATCAGTGCCGGTGCTCGTGGTCCGGATGCGCCGGATCGCCGGGGTGCTCGTGCCCGGCGGTGTACACGACTCCGGCCTTGGCCTGGTCCAACCAGCCGAAGAAGGCCCGCCGCCCCGCCGCCCGACGCAACGCGCGCGCGACCTCCTCATGGACCCGCTCGTACGGCACGAAGTCCTCCGATGACACCCGGCCGAAGGGGTCCACTCCACGTCGCAGCGCGTCCGCCGTGAGGAAACGGTCCCGGTTGCGGTCGTAGTAGTCCCGTACGGCGGCCTCCGCGACCTCCTGCTCGCCCTCCAGCTCGGCCAGCAGCAGCCGGGCGGCCGGGGAGTGTGCGAGGGCCGCCGCGACGATGCTGCCGAGATCCGCGACATCGGTCTCGGCGACGGCCAGCACCCCGTCCGGCGACACCTCGGCAGGGGGCTTCAACCCCCGCTCCGCACAAGCCCGTTGGGCCAGCTCGTCGATGACCACCACCTGGGTCGCCCACCGCCGTCGCTGCCGCTCGGCCCGCGCGAGCGCCTCGGGCCGGGTGGCCTCCGGGTCCCGGGCCGGTACGGCCGCCAGCAACGCGTCCACCCGCCCCTTGGCGACGGCCGCGCCACGCACCACGGCCGCGTGTTCCGACGTCACGGCGTCACCTCCAGCGTGACGGCCTCCGTGTAGGCGACACACCCGTGCCAGGCGACCTTCGCGAGCAGCCAGTACGATCCCGGCGCCACCGCCGAACCGTCCACCTCGACGACGCACTCCCGCTCCGCGCCACCGGCGACCGTGAACCCCTGGACGCCCGGCTCCACACCCGCCCAGGTGCCCCAGGAGGACACGGCCCACAAGGTTCCGTTGACGGGTCCCCGGGTGGTGTTGCGGACGGTCACGGGGACGCGGGCGCGTTCACCGTGACGCACGCTGATCCGGTCGACTCCCAGCGTGGACACGAGCGTTGGCCCGTGGTGTCCGTCCGGTACGTCCAGCGCCACGGTGTCCTCGTACGTCTGCCCGCCGTACGTCAGCCGGGCCGCGAGCCAGTGGCGGCCGGGCACCGGTTCCGGCGGTGGTGTCACGGTCATCTCGGCCAGCGTGAACCCGCCCGGGCCCAACGCGTACGGCAGTTCGGCGGGTTCGGCGGTCCACCCGTCCGGCACCTCGAAGGTCACCGTGCCCGACACCGGCGCGTCGGTGAGTTCCGAGCCGACCCGGACGGTCGCGGTGACCGGGCCGGCGGCGGTGAGGGTGCCGGGGGAGAGGTACACCGACACCGGCATGTTCCCGCGTGGCGCCGGGCCCGAGTTGTGCAGCCAGTACCGGGTGTGGATCGGCTGCGCGGGTTCATGTGCCGCGATTCCGGGCCCGGTCGAGGGCTCGGCGGCAGTGCTCGCCAGTACCGTCGCGACCTCGAACCCGGTCAGGTCGAGCGCGACCCCGCCGTCCCGCTCCGGCGTCAACTCCTCGCCGGGCGCCTCCAGTACGTCGGCTCGGGCACCCTCGGCCCAGTCCCGCGGCCCGCGTATCCGGGCCCGCACCGGCCGCCCGTTCACCTCGTGCAGCCGTACGACGACACCGCGTCCCGGGTCGACAGGCACCGCGCTGCCCCGGGCGAGCGGGGAGCCGAGCGGCTTGAGGGCGTCGAGGACCACCTCGCCGGCCGGTTCCAGGCCGAGGAGGGTGAACTTCCTCGGCAGGACGCCCTGTTCTGGACCGGTCCGCAGGCGGGCCGTGAACGGGTGGTTGAACTCGTGCCCGGCCTGCGGGAGCCGGACCTCGCGCCAGTCACCGGCGCCCCCGACCACCGCGTACGCGAACTCGTGGGTCCAGCGCTGGAGTTGGAAGGCGGAACCGTCGGGGGCCGTGCGGCGGGGCGGGTCGACCCAGATGCCGGAGGGCCAGCCGGTGCAGGAACGCATGAGGGACATGTAGAGGTCGCCCGAGGAGGTGACGACACAGCCGGGTGTGCCCCGGTTGAGGACGGCGAAGCTGCGGCCGTCCCAGGCGTCGCCCGGCGGCAGGGCCTCGCAGCCGCCCGCCGCCGTGGCCGTCAGGACCGCGTCGTCGAGGTCGGCGATCAGCGCGTCGACCGCCTTGGCGTCGTCCTCGGGGCGGGCGCCCGCCACCACGAGCAGCGGCAGCCGTTCCAGGTCGCGCAGGTCGGCGCCGGGCACCCACTCCTCGCGCAGCCCCGCACGGGGTGCGACCCACACCGCGGCCACACCCCGCTCGGCCAGTTGCCGGCGCAGTTCGCGTCCGGCGGCCGGGTCCCAGCCGAGGGCCTCGGCGACCACCGAGTTGCGTTCCGGCGCACCCACCGCGATCCGGAGGTCCGGGAGATTGGAGTCGACTTCGAGGTCGCCGTAGCGCGGACCGCCCGCGATCGTCGAGGTCGCGGTGACCCCGACCCGGACGAGGGCCGCCGCGAGCGGGGCACCGAGTTCACCGGCCACGTCCCAATCGGAGTAGACGAGTTCGGCGACACCGATCGACCGGTGCCCGAGCAACTGCCCCGACTCGTCGTGCACCGCGACCCGCGCGGTGGACCCCAGCCCGAACCAGGTGTTCGCCGGATTGTCGAGGGTCCACGGGAACTCCTCGCTGTCCACCTCCACGAACCCGAACCCGCGCCCGATCACCGCGTCCGCCACCTCGTGCACCGGCAGCCCGCCGGTCACGTCGGACGGCCAGCGCACCCGGATCAGCCGGTCGGCGCCGTCGTAACCGTCGATCGTGGTCGTCACGTCGAGCCGCGCCACCCCGGTCCACAGGGTCAGCCGCTGGGTGTACCGGAACAGCCCGAGGTCGGCGGTGACGGTGATCCGGGAACCGGCGGGGGAGTGCTGGACATCGATGTCGGCGGTGACGTCACGGCTGCGGGCGGCGGTGGTTCCGGTGGGCGTGAGGTGCCAGGGGCCTTCGCCGAACCGCGGGTGGCGCGCGTACTCCTCCTGTACGACGAGTTCGTTGCCGATGTCGCCGGCGCGCAGCAACTCCCGGCCGCCGTCGGCGAGTTCGCGCAGGCTGCTGACGCCGCCGCCGCGCGCGGGATCGACCGTCACCTCGTAGAACCCGTTGCGGATGGTGAGGCCCTCGCCGGGCGTCCACCCGGGCACCGAACCCTCGGCGAGCGGGAGGGCCTTGAGGCCCATGCCGGGTACCTCCGGTACGACGAGCCGGAGTTGGTCGCCCTCGCGGACGGCGGGCAGCGGCAGGCCGGTGTCGTCGAGGGGGATCAGACCGGGGTCGGTGACGGTCAGGACGTCCCGGCGCTCCCAGGTCGCCGCGTTGAACACGACCAAGTCGGGTCCGGCACCCGGGAGTTGGGCGACCTTCCCCGCGATGGCCTCCGTCGCGTCGGCGTGCACCGTCTCCGCCAGGTCGTACAGCTCGCGCCAGCCGGTCATCAGGTCGACGTACACCTGGTCCGACTCGGAGCCGGTGATGGCGTCGTGGTGGGCGCCGTAGATCAGCTGCCGCCACGCCTTGTCCAACGCGGCGTCCGGGTAGGGGTGTCGGGCGACCAGCGAGGCGAGGGTGGCCCAGGCCTCGGCGTCGGCGAGGAGGGTCTCGCCGTGGCGCTGGGCCTGCTTGGTGTCGATGTAGGAGACGTCCTTGCCGGTGTAGACCGGGTTCATGTCCCGGGTCTGCGGCGACGCCTTGCGGCCCTCCTGGTCCAACTCGGCGCGGACGGCGGCGAAGAAGTCGCGGGGGATCGCGCTGACGAAGCGCGGCCAGACGTAACGGGCGTTCCAGTCCCGGTGGATGTCCATCACCCAGCGGCACGGCGGGGCGTAGTCGCCGCCGACCGGGAGCAGCACATTGCGGGTGAGCGCTACCTTCTTGAGGCCGCGGAACAGCTTGAGCGCCGCCGCTTCGGCCTCGGGGAGCGTGGGCGCGTTGTCGATCGCCCAGCCGGCGCCGTAGTGGTTGACCATGTAGGCGGTGAGGAGCCCGCGTCCGGAGGGGGCGATCCAGCTGAACTCGGCCGGGAACTGCATGCGTCGGGGATCGCGCGGCTCCTCGCCGAAGACCGAGAGCGTCGGCCCCCACTGGTGGAACGGTCCACGCGCCCACGAACTGGACGACACCCCCGCGTCCGCCATCAGCCCCGGGAACTGCGGGTCGTGCCCGAACGCGTCGAGCTGCCAGGCGGTTTCGGGCGAGGCGCCCAGGATGCCGCGCTGAAAGCCGTCCCCGTACAGGGCGTTGCGCACGGTCGCCTCGGCGCCGGTGAGGTTGGTGTTCGGCTCGTTGTAGGTGCCGCCCATGATCTCGACCCGGCCGGTGCGGATCAGCTCGCGCAGGAAGGCGCGTTCCTCCGGGAAGGCGTCCCAGTAGGGCTTGAGGTAGTCGACCTCGGCCAGCACGAAGGTGTACGCGGGGTCGCGGCGGGCCAGGTCGCAGTGGGCACGGACGAGACTCATGCCGGACTGGCCGCGCGAGTCGAAGGTGCGGGCCGGGAGACCGGTCGAGGCGGGGTCGTCGGCGACGTCCCAGGTCTCGGTGTAGGCGCCCTGGGTGTTCCACCAGACGGGGTCGTAGTGGAAGTGGCTGACCATGAACATGGTCCAGCCGGGCTCGGCGGCCGTGAACTCGGCGGTGAGGGTGGCCAGTTGGCCGTCGTCGGCCGCCGTCACCTCGATGGTGCACCGCTCGCCGGGCGCGAGGCCGCAGGTCACGGGTATCTCGGCGCGTGCGGTGCCGTCCTCGCCGGCGACCGTCTCCGCGCTGCCGTGCAGGCCCGGTCCCTCGACCGTGAGGCGCACCGGTCGGCCGGGGACATGGGCGAGTTCGACGGTCACCACCTGGATCGGATGCTCGGCGGTGCCGACGAACAGCTCGGTCGACAGGGCAGCGGTCACGCGCATGGGTCTCCTACCAGAGGCTCGGCGGAGCGCCCATCCTGACACCGCGAAGATGATTCAAACAACCATCTCCGCGTAACTTCGGTGGTTCATCCATGCAGACTCGGCCGAGATCACGGCCGGTCCTGGTTCAGATCACCGGCCTCTTCTGGCCTTCACCGTGTGCTCCCCGGCGATGTGGTCGGTCAGGGCCAGGGAGGCGCTCGCGCGCTGGTAGGAGAGCTGCGCGATGCGGACGTAGAGGCAGTCGATGAGGACCAGCACCGAGTGGCGGGCGCCGATGATGCCGGTGGGGAAACTGGTCGCGGAGGACGAGGAGATGAGCCTGATGTCGGCGGCGCGGGCCAGCGGGGAGCGCGGGTCGGAGGTGAGGGCGACGGTGGTGGCGCCGCGCTCCTTGGCCAGCTCGAAGGGCTCGATGGTCTCGCGGGTCGAACCGGAGTGGGAGATGCCGATGGCGACGTCCGCCGGGGTGAGCAGGGCCGCGGAGGTGGCGGCGGCGTGCACTTCGGTCCAGCCGCGCACCGCGCAGCCGATGCGGAACAGCCGGGTCTCGGTCTCCTGTGCGACCGCCCCGCTGCCGCCGATGCCGTAGACGTCGATGCGCCGGGCGCGGGCCGCGGCGGTGGCCGCGCGCTCCACCGCGTCGAGGTCGATCCGGTCGATGGTCTGCTGCACCGCGCGCAGGTCGGCGCTGCCCACGACCTGCACTACCCGCTCCAGATCGTCGTCGGGGGAGATGTCCGGGCCGATCTCGGCGGTGCCCCAGTCGGACACCTCGCCGCGCCCGCGCTCCTGGGCCAGTTCGATCAGCAGATGCTGGTACGAGTCGAGGCCCACCGCGCGGCAGAACCGGGTCACCGTCGCCTGCGACGTGCCGGTGCGGCGGCCCAGCTCGGCGGCCGAGCAGTGGGTGACGGCGGCCGGATCCTCCAGGATCAGTTCGCCGACCTTCCGCAACGAGCCCGCCAGCCGGGGCAGCTCCGTGCGGATGAGGGTGGTGACGTCTGTCGGGGGCATGTGGAGAAGGTATCAGCCACCTCAGAGGCCATCGATTGAATACCAGGACCGTGTGTGATTTATTGATTCATTGAACGGGAAATAATAGGTGGTTTGATCCACCGGTGGGGAGTGTCGCGTGTCCGCCGAGTCCGTGAGCGCCGAGATCTTCGCGCGCGAGAGCCTGGCCGTTCTCCAGCACATCACCGAATCCGGCCGCGAGACCGTGTCCCGCGCCGCCGCGCTGATCGCGGACTGCGTCCGTACCGACGGCGTCGTCCAGGCCTTCGGCACCGGCCACTCCCAGGCCATGGTCCTCGAACTCGCGGGCCGCGCCGGGGGTTTGGTACCCACCAACCGCCTGAGCATCGCCGACCTCGTCCTCTACGGCGGCGATGCGCCCAGCGTGCTCGACGACCCGCTGCTGGAGCGCCGGGCCGGAGTGGCCGACCGGCTCTACGAGTTGGCCGCGCCCCACCCGCAGGACCTCTTCGTCATCGTCTCCAACTCCGGTGTCAACAACGTGATCGTGGAAATGGCCCTGCGGGTGAAGGAGCGCGGCCACCGCCTTCTCGCCATCACCTCGCTCGCCCACACCCACGCCGTCCCCGCCGGTCACCCGAGCGGCAAGAAGCTCGCCGACCTCGCGGACGTCGTCCTCGACAACGCGGCCCCGCGCGGCGACGCGCTCCTCGAACTCCCGGGCGGCGGCGCGGTCTGCGCCCTGTCCACGCTCACCGGCGCGATGCTCGTGCAGCTGACGGTCGCGGAGGCGGCGGCCCAGCTCCTCGCCTCGGGGGACCGGCCGCCCGTCTACGTCTCGGCCAATGTGCCGGGCGGCTTCGAGGGGAACCTGGAGCTGGAGAAGCGGTACGAGGGGCGGATCCGCCGTACCGCGAGCTGAACCGTCGTAGGAGCGAGGACGAGCGGCCGGAGCCCCCGGAACCGGGCCGCGACCGCTCGTCGTCATCTGCGCCGTGCTTGATGAGAGTCATACGGGAATTGATGGAATCACCAGGTGATGCTAGACGCGGTGAATGCATCATTCAATGGGGGGCGGCAGAAGATCAGCGGGTGACCGGGTCCGTGCGCAGGACCGCGGGGCCCTCCTCCGCGATACGGTCCACCACCGCCCGCGGCAGGCCCGCGTCGGTCACCACGGTGTCGAGCCCGGCCAGCGGGGTCACGTTGAACCGCTCCACCGTGCCCCACTTGGTGCTGTCGGCGAGCAGCGCGATCGAGCCGGCCGCCGCCATCACCGCCTGCTTCAGCAGCACCTTGTCCATCGAGAAACTCGTCACGCCGTGGGACAGGTCCCAGGACCCGGCGCTCAGGAAGGCGAGGTCGAGATTGATCGCGCCGACCGTCCTGGCGGCCAGGGGCCCACTGCTCGAACCGCTCGACACATCGACCTCGCCACCGGTGTGGACCGTGTGCACGGACGGGAGTTCGCACAGCGCGAGCACGGCGTGGAAGTCGTTGGTGACGACGGTGAGGTCCTTGCGGCCGGCCAGGAACGGCACGACCGACTGACAGGTCGTCCCCGCGTCGAGGAACACCACCATGCCGTCCTCGACGAGCTCCGCGGCCCGCCCGGCGATGGCCTGCTTCCGGGGCATCTCCAGCGCCGCGCGTGAGGCCCGCTCGCGGGGCGGCGCGTGCCCGGTCCAGTCGGCGAGCCTGACCCCGCCCTGCACCGAGACCACCTGCCCGCTCTTCTCCAGCGCGGTGATGTCCCGGCGCACCGTCATGTGCGAGACGTTCAGCGCCGCGGTCAGGTCGTGGATGCTCAGCACCCCGCTGCCCCTCAGCAGGCGCAGCAGCTCCTGATGGCGTTGCTCGGGGATCAGGGGTGCCCTGCTCAATGCGTCTCCTCGAAGCCTGGGTGCCGTGGCGGCGGATCGGGGCCAGCCTAACTTCGTGTGACAAGGGACGTGACAAGATGTGAATTCATGTTCTAGCGTGTGCTCTTATGGTAACAAAGTTTAACGCGCTGGAATCGATCACCCGTACGGGCGCCCTGCTCATCGTCCGTCTGGAGAGCGCCGAGGAGGCCCTCGCCGTCTCCGAGGCGGCCATCGAGGGCGGCATCCGGGCCCTGGAGATCACCCTCTCCGTGCCCGGCGCGCTGGACGTCATCTCCAAGCTCTCCGAGCGCTACGGCGACGACGGCGTCCTCGTCGGCGCGGGCACCGTCCTGGACGAGCACTCCGCGTACGAGTGCATCTCCGCCGGCGCCCGCCTGCTGGTCAGCCCCAACCTCAACCCGGCGATGCTGACCACCGCCAACCGCTACCAGGCCGTCACGGTCAGCGGGGCCTACACCCCGACCGAGATCGTCGACACCATGCAGGCCGGCGCCGACATCGTGAAGCTCTTCCCCGCGGAGTTCGTCGGCCCCGAGTACGTCCGCACGGTCCGCGCCCCGCTCCCGCAGGCCCCGCTCATGCCTGCCGGCGGGGTCACCGCGGACAACGTCAAGGAATGGTTCGACGCCGGTGTCGTCGCGGTCGGCGTCGGCAGCTTCGTCACCAAGGCCGCCCGCGCGGACGGCAATTACCGGCATGTCACCGAGGCCGCCGCGACCATGCTGCGCGCCATCGAAGGCGCCAGGGCCTGACGCACACCCGCTCGCTCCGTCCCCAACTCCCCATCACCCGCACGGTGGTTCCCCGAGGAGCTCTCCATGGCTCAGCAGTCCCTCACCCCCGAAACCCCCGAATCCCTCGACCTGGACGGCACCGCCCGCCGGACCTCGCTCCGCATCCGCTGGGTCCTGGTGGCCCTCCTCGTGATCGGCGGGGTCGTCAACTACCTCGACCGCGCCACGCTCAGCGTCGCCAACACCACCATCGCCAGTGAATTCGGCCTGAACGCCACCGAGATGGGACTGCTGCTCGCCGCCTTCTCCTGGCCGTACGCCATCGCCAACCTCCCCGCCGGCTACCTCGTCGACCGCTTCGGCCCCAAGCGCATGTACGCCTGGGCGGCCGGACTCTGGTCCCTGATGACGATGGTCACCGCCGCCGCCCACTCCTTCGGCGTGCTCTACGCCGCCCGGGTCGCCCTCGGTGTCACCGAGTCCCCGTTCTTCACGGCCAGTCTCAAGGTCAACGAGCGGTGGTTCGACAAGGACGAGCGCGCCCTGCCCATCTCGATCGTCAACACCGGCTCGCAGATCGCCAACGCGATCGCCCCGCCGATCCTCACCGGCCTTCTCCTCACGGTCGGCTGGCGCGGCATGTTCGTCGCCGTGGGCGCGCTCGGCATCCTCGTCATGCTGGTGTGGCTGCGCGTCCACCGGGACCCCACCCTGCGCGAGCAGGCGCTGATACGGGGTGAGGAGCTGGCCGCGGCCCGCGCGAACGACCAGGCCAGGCCCGCGAGTTGGGGAGCGCTGTTCAAGCAGCGCAACACCTACTTCATGATCCTCGGCGCCTTCGGCATCTTCTACACCGTGTGGGTCTACCTGACCTGGCTGCCCAGCTACCTCCAGACCTCCCGCGGCCTCAGCCTCTCCGAGACCGGCTGGCTCTCCTCCCTGCCCTACCTCTGCGGCATCCTCGGCGTCCTCTTCGGCGGCTGGCTCTCCGGCCGGCTGATCCGCCGGGGCGTCCCCGCCGTCGTCTCCCGCAAGGTCCCCATCGTCGGCGGCGCCGTGCTGGCCGCCGCCGCGGTCCTGCCCGTGGCGTACGTCCACAGCACCCCGCTCGCGCTCGCCCTGCTGTCCCTGGGCTACTTCGCCGCCCAGGTCCCGATGGGCTGCCTGTGGACGCTCGCCTCCGACATCGCCGAGTCCCACCAGGTCGCCTCGCTCGGCGCGATCCAGAACTTCGGCGGCTTCCTCGGCGCCGCGATGGCCCCCATCGTCACCGGTGCGATCCTGGACGCGACCGGCAACAACTACACGGACGTCTTCCTCGTCGGCGGAGCACTCCTGCTGCTCGGCGGGATGTCGTACCTGTTCTTCGTGAAGGACCGCCGCGCATGACCTTCGCTCCACGGGCGTACTTCGTGATCGGGCCGGCCGGGTCCGGCAAGACCGGCGTGGCCCGGCTGATCGCCGAACTGGGCGGTGCCGCGTACATCGACAAGGACACCGCCTGCACCCGCCTCACCGAGGCACTCCTGGAACTCGCCGGCACGGACCCGAAGGAGCGCGACCTCAACCCGTACTACCAGTCGGTGGTGATGGACCTCGAATACGCGACGATCCTCGACCTTGCCGCCGACAACCTGAGGGTGGGCCGCCCGGTCGTGCTGGACGCGCCGTTCGGCCGCTACTTCTCCCGGCCGGACCACCTCGCGGACGTGACGTACCGTCACGACTGGCCCGCCGACGTCGAGTTGGTCGTCGTCCAGGTCCAGGTGGACTCGGACACGGCCCGCGAGCGGGTGCGCGCCCGCGGCTGTGCCAGGGACCTGTCCAAGCTCGCCGACTGGGACACGTTCTGGAAGGCGGCCGAGGCCAACGAGTGCCGCTGGACCGACGGCCGCCGGCTGGTGTTCGACAACCGGGCCGACGGCATCACGGCGGACGAGGTCGCCCGCGCGCTGGAGAGTCTGGCCTGACCGCCCGGTGGCACCGCTCAGTCGCGCCGTGCCACCAGCCGGTACGCGTTCGACACCCCCAGCCGGTGCGACAGCCGCCTCACCACGAACCGGTCCAGGAGCGTGCCCAGGACCAGTGCCGGGATCCCCGCGATCAGCACGGCCGCGCGGCCCGTACGGGCCAGGCCGGTCGGGGGCTTCGGCAGCCAGGGGAGGTTGTCGCGGGGCGCGGCCGTGTCCAGGGCCAGCCAGGTGCCGGCCAGGAGGTCGACCGGGTCGTGCGGCTCGGCGTGCTGTTCCGCCACGACCGTGAAGCCGAGGTCGGTGAGCCGGCGGCGCAGGTTCTCCACCGGGACGAAGTGCAGGTGCTGGGGCTGGAGCCAGGGCAGCCACCAGCGGCCCAGCAGGCGGGAGTAGCGGCTGTCGGGGTCCGGGACCTCGATCAGGAGATGGCCGCCGGGGCGAACGGCCGTGTGCGCGGCGGCCAGTTCGCGTTCGGGCTCGGTGCTGTGCTCCAGGTAGTGGAACATGCTGACGACGTCGTAGTGGCCCGCGAGATTCGGGGCCAGCTCCGGGAAGCTGCCGCGATAGCCGCGCTCCACCCGCCCCGCCTGCTCGGCGAGTTCGGCGCCGTCCGTGAAGTCGAGGCCGTCGAACGTCGTGTCCGGGTACACCGTGCGGGCCGACTCGCAGAAGTGACCGTGACCGGTGCCGACGTCAAGCCAGTTCTTGGGAGTCGGCGAGTGCGGGAGCAGTGACTGCGCGCGCTGCTCGTACATCTTGGTACGGGCCGCGAACGTGTTGCCCAACTGCTTCTCGCCCAGGCCGTCGTAGAAGTCCCGGTAGTAGAACTCCAGTCCCGCCGGGCTCAGTCGGGGATTCTGGAACGTGTGCCGGCAGTCCTCGCAGCGGTCCAGGACGAAGGTGCCCGGCTTGTGCTGGATCAGGTCCTTCGTGCGCAGCCGGGTCTTGAGCCGTGACGAGTCGCACCAGGGGCAGGTCTCGCGCCTGGGCTCGAAGAAGCGGTCGAGACCGTCGGCCAAGTCCGCCTGGTAGCCGGGCCGTAGTGCCGCGACCTGGTCGTTGCGGCTCGGTGGTTTCGGGTCGTCCTCGGTGCTCACGGGGTCTCCTTCGGGGACGTGCCGGTGGCCAGCTGTTCCAGATGGGTGGCCGCCGCGCGGCTGCCTCCGGCCGCGCGGAACGCCGTACGGATGCGGTCGGCCGCGGCACGGTGGCCGGGTTCGTGGAGTACGGCGTCGATCGCCGCGCCCAGCTTCGGCGCCGTGACCCGGCCGAAGCGGACCCGGATGCCCGCGCCCGCGCCGGTGACCTGACCGGCGATCACCGGCTGGTCGTCGCGGATCGGCGCCACGACGAGCGGGACACCGTGCCACAGCGCCTCGCACACCGTGTTGTGCCCGGCGTGCGAGACCACCGCGTCCGCCCTTTCGAGGAGGGGGAGTTGGGGGATGGAGGGCAGGACCAGGAGGTCCTTGTCCTCTTCGTCGGACCGGTCCAATGCGCCGCCCGGGTCGGCGATCACTGCCTGGACGCGGTCCGTTCGCGCCCGCAGCGCCGTGACGCACTCGGTGAGGAAACGGGCGCCCACATCGGTGTTGGCGGTGCCGAGGCTGACCAGGACCAGGGAGCGGGACCGGTCCAGCCAGTCCCAGGGGAAGTCCGGCGCGGCCGGGCGGGGCGCGATCGACGGACCCACCCAGCGGATCTGCTCGCCCTGCCGCGCCTCGGGACCGACCAGTTCCGGGGTGCTGAACGCGAGCACCAGATGCGGCGAGAAGCGCGGGTCGCCGGTGCCGGACGGGTCGCCGAGGTCGGCGCGCAGCTGGCGCAGCAACTCGTCCAGCCAGAGCCCGACTTTGGGGATGCCCGCGAACACGTCGGTGAACTCGGCCGAGGTGGTCGCCGAGGTCGCCCACGGCACCCCGAGACGTTCCGCCACCAGGCCGCCGGCCAGGGCCTGTTGGTCGGCGACGATCACATCGGGCCCGAACTCCTCGACAGCGGCGGTGACTCCGGGCGCCATCTGCACGGCGAGCGGCGCGAGGAACGCCTCCCAGAGGAACTTCAGCGCCTCCGGCCCACGGAGGTCGGGCGGCCGTACGCCCTCGCCCGTGCCCGGGACCGGTCCTGCGCACGGGAACACCCGCGCCGACTCTCCCGCGAGCCGCCGCACGAGATCGGGGTCGGCGCAGGCCCACGCCAATTCGTGGCCGCGCGCGGCGAGTTCGGCGGCAACCCCCGTCGCCGGGTTGATGTGACCGACCAGCGGCGGTACGACGAAGAGGAACCGGCTCACCGGACGGCCACCTCGGTCGCGCTCGCCTCCTGGATCAGCGAGAGGATGTGGCCGCCGACCGTGCCGGCCGCCTCCACCAGCACCGAGTGCTCGTGGCCGGGCACGACGACGGTCCGGCAGTCCGGCAGCACGGACTCCAGCCAGGGGGCGAGCAGGGCGAGGTCGGAGTCGCCGCCGTAGACGCCGAGCACCGGGCAGCTCACCGCCCGGATCTGATCCTCCGTCAACACCCTGCTTGCCGGGATGTCCTGGGACAGGGAGGTCTCCCGGGCCAGCCGGGCCGCGCCCTTCGCGAGGCGGGCGGTGTTGTGGCCGCGGTTCGCGCTGATCCAGGCGATCGCGTCGTCCTCGTTGTGCGCCAGCTCGTGCAGCACACGGTCCAGGATGCCGCCGAGCTTCGGCGCCCAGGCGTCGGTCGCCGGCTCCGACTCGATGAGGGAGACACTGGCGGCCCGCTCCGGATGGCGGGCCGCGTAGCCGAACGCCACTGTCCCGCCGTAGGAGTTGCCGACCAGATGGACCGGTCCCGTCACCTCCAGGCGATCGAGCAGCGCCTCCAGGTCGTCGATGTTGTCGTCGAGGGTGTAGCCGGTCGCCGGTCGCGCGCTGCGGCCGTGACCGCGCAGGTCGTACATGACCACGTCGACGCCGGCCAGCGCGAACGGCGGAGCGAGGGTGAAGTAGTAGCTGGCCAGGCTGTCGGTGAGCAGACCGTGCACCAGCACCGCCGTGGCGGTCACCGGACGGCCGTCGGGCGGGCTCATCCTCTGTACGTGCAGCCGGAGTTGACCGGTGTCGACCATCACCATGGCTCAGCCCGCCTCGGCTGCCTTGAGGCTCTGCACGACGTACTCGACGAGCCGGCCGACGGTGAGTTCGATGATCTCGTCGAACTCCATCCCGGCCAGGAACTCGGCGAAGTTGACCTTCGTGCCGTAGTGCTCCTGGAGCAGCCCGGCCAGGGTCACCAGGTCGATGCTCTCCAGCTCCAGGTCGCGGTTGAAGGTCGTCGTCATGGTGATCTCGACGTCGTCGACGCCGTACTCGTCCTCCAGGAGCGCGGTCAGCATGCCCGTGAGGTCGGCGAGGACGGTGTCCTCGGTGGTGGGGGTCATCGGTCGTACTCCTCTTCGTGCGTGGGTCCCGTCGTCCAGGCCACGACATAGGTCCTGTCCGGCAGATTGGGGGGATTGCCGGCCGGCTCGCAGTGCACGGTGTAGGCGCGTTCCAGCCGCCCGGACACCAACAGCCGTGATCCGGAGACCACTTGGAAGACGGCGAAATCGCGCGGCCGGCCGCCGAAGCCAGTGCCCTCCGCCTTGGCGACCGCCTCCTTCGCCGCCCAGAACCGGGTGAACCACAGCGCCTCGGACTCACCTGACGCCGTCAACTGGGCGCGCAGGAGCGCGAGTTCCTCCTCGCCGAGAGCGGTGGCGAGGGTTGAGGGATCGTGCTCGACGACTTCCTCGATGTCGATGCCGGGCCCGGGTTCGGGGGAGTGCGGCCGTACGATCGCGACGGCGGCCTCGGCGGAGTGGGCCAGCGAGACATCCAGCGGGGGCAGGGAGCGGCCGTGCAGGCCGGTGACGTACGGGCGGCCCGACTCGTCGTTGTGGACCCGGATCTCGGCCGGGAAGACGGGTCCCTCGCCATGGCCCCACAGCCACTGCCGTACCGCGTCCTTCAACGCGATCCGGCCCAGCAGCCACTGCCGGCGACCACGCGGCGGATGCTCCGCGTACTGCGAACGCTCCACGCTGCTCAGCGAGTTGCGCATGATGAGGTCACGGGAGGCGAGGTCGGGCCAGCGCTCGTGCAACAGGGTCCGGCCGCCGGGGCGGGCCTCGGAGAGCGTGTTGCGCTCCGGGAAGCGCTCGACCGGCCTGGTCTGCGGGTCGTTGTCGAAACGCCGGTCCTGCCAGCCGGACAGCTCCGCCCACACCACGCCGTCGACCGTGAGCTGTACGTCGCATTCGAGCGCGGAGTCGGTGAGCGAGGTGATCCGCACGAGGCACTCGACTTCCGTGCCGGGGCGCGGATGGGGGCCGTAGAAACGCATCTCGCGCATGCCGACCGGGAAGACGACGGTGCGTTCGGTGCGGGTCGACATGATCCAGTAGCCGAGGATCTGGCCCACGTTGTCGAGCAGGGAACCGGGTGCGGGCGGTGTGGTGATCGTGCCGCGCACGTGGCGGTCGCCGATCGCGGTGAGTTCGCTGACGCCCTGGAACGCCGGGCCGTGGAACATCCAGCGCTCGTCGTAGATATGTGACGCGGTGTGGTCGGGGACGCGCTCGGTGGTCGGGTCCGGGCCGGGGTGGGGAGAGGGCGCGGTGGCGTACGCGGGGGCCAGTTCGACCGCACCGCGGGCGTGCGGGCCGAAGGAGACGGCGAGCCGACCGGAGGCCTCGGTGACCACCCGCACCGGTACGTCGACCGACGGCGTCGCCGTCAGCCAGCGGTCGAACCGCGCGTCGTGCACGGCGACCGCCCGCATGCCGGGCGCCGCCCGCTCGGCCGCCTCGATGATGTGCTGGACGATCGTGGTGGCCGGGACCACCGGCCAACGGTCCGCCACCTCCGGCCAGTCGGGGCGCTGCGGGAAGAAGCAGTGGTCCATGAGGTACGGCATGGACTCGGGGGAGACATGGACCGTGGTCTGCCATTCCCGGGGTGGAGTGGGCGGCTGCTGCCGGGGTGGAGCGGGGATGGTCGCCACCGCCCGACGGCTGCCCGCGCCGAGGAGTTGGGCGGCCGTGTCGGCGGTCTCGCGCATCAGGGCGTGCAGTTCGGCGGCTGCCGGGAAGCGGTCGGTGAGTGCGTCCAGGGGGGACACGGCGGCGCTCGCCGGGATCGGCGTGCGCAGTTCCGCCCGTAGTTTCACCAGGCTCGGGGCGTCGAGAGAGACCAAGGACCCGCCCAAGTCGAGCCGTACCGGGGGCCGTTCCTGTCGTTGGACCGGTCCCTGCTGGGCCAGAGCCGACGGGTCCACCGCCCCGCCGGCCGCCCACACCGCCACTGCCACGCGCCGGAGTTGGGCGAGGCCGGAGCGGTGGGGCGAGTTGGCGGCCACGACCAGGTGATCGCGTCCGCTGAGCGTGGCGTCGATGAGAGAACCGAGCTGGCCGGTGCCGACCTGGACGAACGCGCGATGACCGGCGTCGTACATGGCCTCGACGAGCTGCCGGAACCGCACGGGCTCCAGCAGATGCCGGATGAAGAGTGCGCGGACCGCCTTCTCCTCCGTGGGGAACGGCGAGGCGGTCGTCCCCGACCACAGGGGGACCGTCGGCGGATGCAGGCGGAAGCGGTTCGTGGCCTCCTCGATCGGTGCGAGGTAGGGCTGCAACATCGGTGTGTGGAAGCCGGATTGGAACGGCAGCACCTGGCTCAGGACACCCTGCGCGCGGAACGACCGCACGAACGCGTCCACCGCCTGCTCCGGCCCGCACACCATCGACTGGCCCGGCGCGTTGTCGTGCGAGAGGACGATCCCGGAGTCCGGCCAGTCGGCGGCGAGCGCCGACAGCACGCGCTCGGCGGGAGCGCCGATCGCTCCGAAGGCCAGCCCCGGCACGGTCACCGAGTCCGGGTCGAACGACTCCATGAAGTCGCTCACCTCGTCCGGCGAGTACACCCCGGCGGCCGTCATCGCCGTCCACTCGCCGACACTGTGCCCGGCGACTGCGTCGGGCACGACGCCCATCCGGCGCAGCGCGGCGTCCAACAGTCGCCCCACGCCGACCACATCGAAGCCGTGCCGGCCGACATCCCCCACCTGCGCGGGAGTTGAGGACTTGTTCTCGCGCAGTCCGAAGTGTGCGGCGACGTCCTCGACCCGGGGCGTGAAGTCGCCCTCCAGGCCCGGGAAGACGAACGCCAGCTTGCCCGCGCCGGGCCCGACCAGCGGTCTCGGCGTGAACCACACATCGCTGCGGCCCTGCCACGCCCGCCCCTTGGCGACCGCCCGCCGAGCGAGCGCGAGCCGCTTGGCGTCCGGGGCGACGATGCCGAGCCGGGAGCGGCCGGAGAGGGAGTCGGTGGTGGCCAGGAGCGCGGAGTCGTCCGCGTCCAGCAGCGCGGCCAGCGCCTCGGGGCTGTCGGCGGCGAGGGTCAGCACGCGTTCCGGCTCGTTCACGACAGCCGGACGTGGGCTCCGCGCCCCAGGCGCCTCCTCCAGCACCACATGCGCGTTGATGCCGCCGAACCCGAACGCGTTCACCGCAGCCCGCCGCACCGGCTGTTCGGGCGCCGTCTCCCAGGGCGCCGCCTTCTCCAGCGGACGGAACCGGGTGGCCGCGAGCGCCGGGTGCGGGTCGTCGCAGTGCAGGGTCGGCAGCAGCGTCCCGTGGTGCACGGCGAGGGCTGCCTTCACCAGACCGGCCACACCGGCGGCCGGCATCGTGTGACCGATCATCGACTTCACGGAGCCGATGACCGCATCACCGTCGGGGCCGAACACCTCGGCCAGCGTGGCGAGTTCGGCCCCGTCACCGGCGGGCGTCGCCGTGCCGTGCGCCTCCAGCAGCCCGATCGAATGGGGCAGCGCCGGATCCAGCCCGGCCGCCGCCCAGGCCTGTCGTACGGCGTGGGTCTGGCCGGTCGAGTCCGGGTTGACGAGACTCGCGGCGCGGCCGTCGCTGGACACACCGGTGCCCCGGATCACGGCGTAGATCCGGTCGCCGTCGCGTTCGGCGTCGGCGAGGCGCTTGAGGACGACGACCCCCGTGCCCTCGCCGATCAGGATGCCGTCGGCGTCCCGGTGGAAAGGGCGGATCCGCTGGCTCGGGGAAAGGGCGCGCAGCTGGGAGAACACGCTCCACAGCGTGATGTCGTGGCAGTGGTGGACGCCCCCGGCGAGCATCAGGTCGCAGCGCCCGGCGGCGAGTTCGGTCACCGCCTGGTCGACGGCGATCAGCGAGGACGCGCAGGCCGCGTCCACCGTGTAGGCCGGGCCGCGCAGGTCGAGGCGGTTGGCGACGCGGGACGCCGCGAGGTTCGGGACGAGGCCGATCACCGACTCGGGGCTGTCGGGGCCGAGCCGGTCGGTGAACGCCGTGCGGATCCGGTCGAGTTGACCGGCGTCCAGGTCGGGCAGCAACTCGCCCAGGGTGCGGACGAGTTGGCCCGCCGTACGGACCCGCTGGTCGAGACGGACCAGACCGGGGGTGAGATAGCCGCCCCGGCCGAGCACCACGCCGACGCGATGCCGGTCGGGCAGCCGGGACTCCCCGCCCGCGTCGGCGAGGGCCGCGGCCGCCACATGGAGGGCGATGAGCTGGTCGGGTTCGGTGCCCGGCACCGAGTTCGGCATGATGCCGAACCGGGTGACCTCGACCTCGGCCAGCTCGTCGACGAAGCCGCCGCGCCGGCAGTACACCTGGTCGGCCACTGCCGGACCGCTCGCGGAGTCCGGCCGGTAGTAGTCCGCGTCCCAACGCCCGTCCGGCACCTCACTGATGGCGTCGGTGCCCGCGAGCAGATTCCGCCAGTACGCGTCGAGGTCGGCGGCGCCAGGCAGCAGCACCGCCATTCCCACGATCGCGACCGGCACTTGACGGTCGGTCATGTCACCAGCCCGAAGCGGTGTAGACGACGGCTCCGGCCGACTCGTCGCCGAAGGCGAGCTCACGCAGCAGGGCCGCGGTGCCCTCCTCGGGATCGATCAGCGATATACCGCGCCGCGCGTACTCGCGTCCCAACTCCGGGGTGACCATGCCGTGGTGGCCGCCGGTGGGCGCCCACGGACCCCAGTGCACGGTCAGCGCCCGGTGCCCGGTGCGCGCCGACCAGGCGGTGCCGAGGCTCTCCAGGGCGTCGTTGGCCGCCGCGTAGTCGACCTGTCCGCGGTTCCCGAGCACGGCCGAGATGGAGCCGAACAGAACGGCGAAAGCTGGGCCGTTGGGCAGTTCCTCCAGCGCCGACAGCAGTGTCTCGGCACCGTGCGTCTTCGTGCCGTAGACCCGCTGGAAGGACTCGGTGCTCTTCTCGGCGATCAGCCGGTCCTCGATGACCCCGGCCGCGTAGACGACACCGTCGAGACGGCCGTGCTCGGCGTGGATCTCCTTGACCGCCTGGAGTGCCGCGTCCGGTTCGCGGAAGTCGACGGAGTGGTAGCGGGCCTGGCTGCCGAGGGCGGCGAGTTCGTCCAGGGTCGCGGTGATCTCCCGCTGGGCGAGCAGGAGTTCGGCCGTGCGGTTGATCTCGGCCGGGGTGCGCCCGCCCTGGCCCGCGAGGGCCGCGCGCAGTTCGGCCGGGGTACGGGCACCGGCGGTCGCCGGGTCCTCGGGTCCGGTCGGCGCGGCCGTCCTGCCGAGGAGTTCGATACGGCACCGGGAGGCCGCGGCGAGCGCGACGGCGAACTTCGCGGTGATGCCCCGCGCACCACCCACCAGCAGTACCACCGCGTCACGGTCGAGACCGATGGCGGCGGCCTCGGCGACCCCGTCACCGGCCGGCCCGGCACCGTTGGTCGCAAGCGCGCCGAGCGGTGTCTCGGTCAGCTCAAGTCCATGTCGCCCGGCGGCAGTTCGGAGTACGACCGGTTCATCGCCGGGCGCCAGCAGTTCGGCGAGCAGCGCGTCGGCGACGGCGGCCGGTGCCGTGTCCGTCACCTCGACGACCCGGGCGACGGTGTCCGGGTACTCGCGCGCCACCGTACGGAACAGCCCGTGCAGTCCCGCCGATCCACCCTCCGCCCCTTGTACGGCGATCAGTTGGCGCGGGTTCCGGGCGAGCGCGGCCTGGATCACGGGGAACGCCTCGGGCAGCACCGGCGCCGACGCGGTGAGCGGCGCGAGATACAGGACGCCGTCCACCTGGCCGTCCGTCGCGGTGAGTTGGTGCTCGGGGTCGACGACCAGCGCCTCGGCGCCGTACGAGGAGAGCCGGGCCACGACGGCCTCCGCGCCCGCTCCGCCGCCGTAGAGGACGAACCGTCGCCCGCCCAGCACGGAGGCCGGGTCCGCCGGGTTGTCGGCGTCCTGGTGTGCCAGCAGCACCGGCCGCAGCTGGAGCCGCTTGGGTGCGGTGCCGGTGACCTCGTCCTGAGGGGTGTTGTCACTCGGAGGTGTTTCCGCCACGGGGGCGGGCTCGGTCAGCCGTGCCGACAGCCAGCCCGTGACCGAGGCCGCCGTACGGGCCTTCGCCAGGTCCTCCAGCTCGGCGTCGTCCAGTGAGGCGATGTCCGCGCCGCCGCCGATGCCCAGCCGCTGCGCCAACTCGCCCGCGATCTCGGCCCGTTTGATGGAGTCGATGCTGAGGTCCGCCTCCAGGTCGAGGTCTGGCTCGATCATGTCGACGGGATAGCCGGTGCGTTCGCTGATGATCTCCAGCACGACCCGCAGGACGTCGTCCTCGGTGACCGCCTCGGGCGCCGAATCCGGCTGGGCGGTGGGCTGTTGGGCGACCGGAGCCTCGACAGCGGTGGGAAGGGCGAGTGCCTGCGGGAGCGCCTCGACCACGGTGGGCGCCGGTGCGGGAACCCAGGTCCCCTGGGGCACCGTCGCCTGCGTGGCACCGAAGTAGGTCAGCAGCACGTCCCGTTGCGCGGCCACCATCTCCCGGCTGGTGCGCAGGAATTCGGAGATGAGCGCGTCCCTGTTCGCCTCGACGGGGGCGCCGCCCTGAGGGTTCGTCGTCACAGTCGTCTCCACAACGCGTCGGGCCGGTGCGAGGGCACCGGGGAGGAGTTCTCCGGCGGCGGTGCGGACCAGCTGTCCGTCGACCGTCCAGCCGGGCCGCTTGGGCACGGGGGTCCGGGCCGCGTCGACGGCGTCGCGCCCGTTGAACAGCCATCCGGTGCGCACCGGCAGCCCCGCGACGGCCAGTTGGGCCAGCGCGTCGAGCCAGCCGCGCAGCCCGCTGTCCGGCCGGGGTTCGCACGCGACCGTGCGGTGCGGGCGCTCCCCGAGGATCTGGGCGACCAGCCGGGTCAGCACCGACCCGGGACCGGCCTCGACGAAGACCCGCGCCCCCGCCTCGTACATCGCCTCGATCTGCGCGACGAAGCCGACCGGCGCCCCGATCTGCGCGGCGAGTTCGGCCCGCACCGCATCGGCGCCCTCGCCGTACGGTGCCGCCGTGCGGTTGGACCATACGGGGAACTCGGGTGCGAGCACGGTCTGTTGGGCAAGAGCCTCGGCGAACCGTTCGCCCGCCCCCGCCACCAGCGGACTGTGGAAGGCGCAGGCGACGGGGATGCGCTTGGCGCCGAGACCGGCCTCGCGCAGCAGCCGCACGGCTTCCGCGACCGCCTCCGTGGGGCCCGAAATCACGCTCTGGCGGGGCGAGTTGTGGTTGGCGACGACGACCGAGTCGGGCGCGCCCGCCGTCTTCAGTGCCTGCTCGACGTCCTCGGCGCCGGCCGCGACCGCGGCCATGGTGCCCGGGTCGTCGGCGCCGGTGGCTTCGAGGATCGCCGCCGCGCGTTCGGCGCTGAGCTCCAGCAGCGCCTCCGGAGCGATGGCGCCCGCCGCGCACAGGGCGACCAGCTCGCCGTAACTGTGCCCGGCCGCCATGTCGGGCCGTACACCCGCCTCGGTGAGCAGCGCGTGGGCGGCGAGCCCGGCGATGGCCAGCGCGGGCTGCGCGACCCGGGTGTCGGTCAGACCGGCCTGCTGGCGGTCACGGGCGCTGTCGTCGAAGGCGGTGGGCGGGTAGAGCGCGTCGGCGTGATCGCGGCCGAGGTGCAGATAGTGCTGCAGTTCGGGGAAGGCGATGAACACGTCGGCGAGCATCCCGGGCCGCTGACTGCCCTGACCGGGGAAGAGGAAGGCGACCTTGCCGGCGTTCTCCTGGAGGTCGGCCGCGTGGATTCCCGAGGCGGGGTCGTGCTCGCCCTCCAGCGCCCGCCGCAACTGCCCGACCAGCTCCTCGACCTGCGTGGCCACGACGGCCACCTGCACCGGTTCATGCCGGGCGTCGGAGCGCCGGGACGCGCTGAGTGCGAGGTCGCGCAGCTTCCAGGAACCCGACTCGGCGAGCTTCAGGATCTCCTCGATGCCCCGGCGCGCTCCGGACCGGTCCACTCCCCGGAAGGTGAACAGCTCGGCGGGCCAAGCGTCGAGCCCGTGGGCGGGCGGTACGGCGTCGCCGTAGGCCTGGATCACCGTATGGAAGTTGGTGCCGCCGAAGCCGAACGCGCTGAGTCCCGCGACGCGTTCCTCGGCGGGAGCGGCCCAGGGTCGCGGCCGGGCGTGGAAGACGAACGGGCTGTCGTCCTCCTTCCAGGCCGAGTTGGGCTGCTTCATGTGCAGGGTGGGCGGCTTGACCCCGGTGTAGAGGGACAGCACGGTCTTGATCAGTCCGGCCAGTCCGGCGGCGCACTTGGTGTGCCCGATCTGCGACTTGACCGAGCCGAGCGCACAACTGCCCCTCTCCGCACCGGACTCGGTGAACACCTCGCTGAGGATGGAGAGTTCGGTCCGGTCGCCGACGACGGTCCCGGTGCCGTGCGCCTCGACCAGACCGACCGAGGCGGGGGAGACACCCGCGTTGCGGTACGCCCGCTCCAGCGCGGCCCGCTGCCCCTCCGGCCGGGGTGCCGTCAGACCCAGTGAGCGACCGTCGCTGGAACTGCCGACTCCCTTGATGACGCCGTAGATCCGGTCGCCGTCCCGCTCCGCGTCCGCGAGCCGCTTGAGGACCACGCAGGCGACGCCCTCGCCCAGCGCGATGCCGTCCGCTGAGTTGTCGAAGGCGCGGGAGCGGCCGGTCGGGGACAGGGCGTGCACGGAGGAGAAGAGGACGTAGTCGTTGATGCCGTTGTGGAGGTCGGCGCCCCCGCACAGCACGATGTCGCTGGTGCCGCCCACGAGTTCCTTGCAGGCGACGTCGACGGCGGCCAGCGAGGACGCGCAGGCCGCGTCGACCGTGAAGTTGGCCCCGCCGAGATCGAGCCGGTTGGCGATCCGGCCCGAGATGACGTTGGAGAGCATGCCGGGGAAGGAGTCCTCGGTGAGGGTGGGGAGTTGCTCCTCGACGCCCTGTGGAATCTTCCCGTAGTAGGAGGGCAGTACGGCGCGCAGCGTGGTGGCGTTGGACAGGTCGCTGCCCGCCTCCGCGCCGAACACCACGGAGGTGCGCGCGCGGTCGAACTGCCGCCCCCGGTCGCCGTATCCGGCGTCCTCCAGGGAGCGCCGGGCCGCTTCCAGGGCCAGCAGCTGGACCGGTTCGATGCTGCCGAGGGAGGTCGGCGGGATGCCGTAGCGCAGCGGGTCGAAGGGGATGCGGGGCAGGAAGCCGCCCCACTTCGACGGGGTGGCGCCGTTCTTGCCGTCCGCGTAGTGCACGGCGGGGTCCCAGCGGTCGGACGGGACCTCGGTCACCGCGTCGCGCCCACCGAGGATGTTCGCCCAGAAGGTGGGCAGGTCGGGGGCCTCGGGGAACATGCAGGCCATGCCGATGACAGCGATGTCCAGCGGGGCGGGCGGCTCCGGCTCGGCCTGCTCCTCGACTCCCAGAAGGGCGCGGGTGGTTCGGGCGCTGTCGGCCAGGAAGTCGGCGGCCTCCTCGGTCACCGAGCGGTGCAGGGCGTCGATCGTGGTGGTCGCCGAACGCAGCACGGCGACCTCACCGGCCATGAACATCCCCTCGGCGAGCTGGCGTTCTTCGTCCACGGCGGCCAGCGCTCCGGCGGCGTCCCGCTCCACGCCCTTGCTGGCGATGCGGAGCCGGCCGACGTTGAGCCGTTCCAACTTCTCCCAGATCTGCCGGTCCGGGACGCCCTGCTCGCGCAACTCGGCTTCGAAGAGCAGGTAGTTGTCGCTGAACGGGCTGGGTATGCAACGGGTGGCGTGACCGGGCGCGGTCTCCAGCAACGCGGTCCGCGTGGCCCGGACCACCTGCTCCTGGAAGAGGGGTTGGACCGCTCCACATGTCACCGCCTCCTCCGTGAAGAGGTAGGCGGTTCCCATCAGCACGCCGACGGCGGCGCCGCGCGCGGTGAGCGGTGCGGCGAGCGCGGCCACCATCGCCGCCGAGCGCTCGTCGTGGACGCCGCCCGCGAAGAAGACCTCGACGTGTTCGGCCGTGCCCACTGCCGCTGTCTCCAAGAAGTCGTCCAGGACGGCGAGTTGGGCCTCCCACAGCGGAAAGCTGCCGCGCGGTCCGACGTGGCCGCCGCACTCGGAGCCCTCGAACACGAACCTGCGGACACCGGCGTCCAGGAACTGCCGCAGCAGTCCCGGCGAGGGCACGTGGAGGAAAGTGGCGATCCCGGACCGTTCCAACGCCTCGGCCTGGGAGGGGCGGCCGCCCGCGACGATCGCGTGGGTGGGCCTCAACTCCCGTACCGCTTCGAGCTGGGCGGTGCGCAGTTCCTCAGGCGCGAAGCCAAGCACCCCGACACCCCAGGGCCGGTCGCCCACGGCGGCGCGGGTCTCGGCAAGGACCGTCCGCGACTGCTCGCCGCTCGCCAGCGCCAGCGCCACGAACGGCAGGGCACCGCCCCCGGCGACGGCCGCGGCGAACTCCGCCTGGTCACTGACACGGGTCATCGGGCCCTGGGCGAGGGGGAGTCGGGTGCCGAGCCGCCGGCTCATCGGCGAGCCGTCGCGCAGTGCCCCGGCCGGTCCCTCGTCGCGTATCGACTCCCGTACGGCGGCCGTCAGTTCACGCACGGTGCGGCCCACATCACCCCAGCGCTCCGCGAACCGTGCGGCGAGGAAGCCGTCCTGGCCGACCGGCAGCAGCTGGGTGCGCGGGTCGCGGGCGCCGAGCAGTTCGGAGACCCGCTCGGCGGGGACCTGCGGGGCGTCCGGGCCGCGGCGCAGCAGCACCCGGTGACCGGCGATCACCGTGGTCTCGGAACCATCCATCGAACGCAGCGCCGCGGCCGCCGTCTCCGGGAGCGCCGACTCGGCGAGCAGCGCCAGCTGGCTGTCCAGTACGACCCCGGCCGCGCCACCGGCAACAGCCGCGGCGGCCGTACGCGGGCCGATGCCGCCGCAGGCCCAGACCGGGACGGTCACACCGGGCTCGGCGAGCAGCCGTTGGAGTAACACGAACGCGCTCAACTCGCCGATGCGGCCCCCGCTTTCGGCACCCCGGGCGATGAGCCCGTGCGCACCGGCACGGACCGCCGACAGAGCCTGGTCGGGATCGGTGACCTCGACCAGGACCCGGTACGCGTCGGCGACTTCGTCGACCCGCCACGCAGCGTCCGCGGCGAGCACGACGGTGTGCGGGCCGCCGTCGGCGGCCGTGGCGAGTTCCGCGGGGGCGATCCGGCAGTGGGCGCCGATCCGTACCCCGAAAGGGCCAGGAGACCAGCGTCGGATTCGCGCCAGAGCCTCTCTCGATCTTCGGTCGCCAATTCCCAGATCCAGTACGCCGAGCCCGCCGGCGCGACTCACGGCCGCCGCGAGTCTGGCATCCGGTTCATGGAACGGCGTGATTCCAATGATCATTTCTGCGGCGCGCGCGACAGACGTCATGATTCTCCGAATAAACGGTGAAACTGCACGGTGGGGGGTTTCGGCCTGTTGGCGCCGAACGGAATCGCAGAGACGCGAGATGGCTGGTTGAAAGCTAGCGCCACTGTTACTCGGCGGTCAACAACGGAAAGGTAAGCGCCACACCCAGGGGAATGATCCGGCCAGCGCGAACGGGCCCCCAAACAACCGGAAACCCCGCCAATTTCCTTCAGAGGGCACGCCATTCGGACCGCAGTGGCGCAAGCGGTCCAAAATCCCCGGTATTCATCCGAGGCTCATGGTCCCGAAACATGACCGACTGCGGAACGGAATTATGTAAACGTTGGGTGTCGCTGCCTCCTCGCATGAGCCGCGCTAGGTTGGCACCCATGAGCACACCCCGGGACCTGCTGATCGTCGCCATGGATGTCGCCCCCGACCGCCCCGTCGAGTCGGGTGAGCTGTCGCTCGCGCTCGCGGGAGCGGAGGTGGTCGACCTCCTTGCCGCCGAAGCCGTCGCGCTGGACGGCGAACTGATCGTGCCGAACCTCCGAGTTCCCCTGTCGGACGGCCTGTTGGACGAGGCCGCGGGCGCCCTCGTACGGGAGACGCCGTACGAGTCGGTCGAGGACTGGCTGTGGCGGCGGGGGCAGGGTCTGGCCCTGGCCTATCTCGCCGCGCTGGAGAAGGAGGGCCTGATCGCCCGGCAGCGCGGTCGCTGGAACCTGGTCCGCGGCGGCAGGGCGGCACTGGTCGACTCCCCGGCCCGCGGCCGGGCGGCGGACCGCTGGGCCACCGGCGAACCCGTCCTCGCCCAGCTCGCCGCGGCCGTCGGCATCCGCGAGGTGCCGGACGAGGACTCCGCGAAGGTCACCGACGAAGCTCTGGACACCGTCCTCGCCGCCGTCCACGACGCGGTGACGGAACTGGAGGCCGTCCGGCAGCGCAAGAGCGTCGAGGACGCGGCCTACGACAATGTGTGGCGCGGTATGTGACAGCGCTTTCGCTGCCGTGCGGCGCGGCAACTGCCGAACAAACAGAGCCAGTTGATGGTTCTGAGCCTCAAGTGACGCCACGTTACCCATGGTAAGCGCATGGGGTGCGCCGAGCCTAGCTCCAGGCCGATCTGCTCCTCAGCGGAATCGTCACCGTGAATACCGTCGCCCCCGGCTCGGCCGTCAACTCGACCGTTCCGCCGTGGGCCCGGGTCAGCGAGCGGGCCACCGCGAGGCCGAGCCCGCTGCCGCCCCGGTCGCGGCTGCGGGCCTTGTCGACGCGGTAGAAGCGGTCGAAGACCTGGTCCCGGTCGGCCTCCGGGATGCCGGGGCCCGCGTCCGCGACCCGCACCGACGCCGTACGGGCGCCGACCGAGACCGTCACCGACACCTCGGTGCCGGGCGGGGTGTGTACGGCCGCGTTGGTGAGGAGGTTGTCCAGCACCTGACGGATCCGGACCGGGTCGACGCGCAGCGGGACCGGCGCCTGCGGAACCGCCACCGTCAGCGGGCGGTCCGGATGCCCGGCACGGAACGCGTCCGCCGCCTGCGCCACCAGTTCCACCAGCTCCGCGTCCTGCAGCCGTACGGGAGTCTCCACGTCCGCCGCGTCGAGGCGGGCCAGCAGGAGAAGGTCGTCGAGGAGGATGCCCATGCGGGCCGCCTCGGCGCGCAGCCGGGCCAGGTGCTTGTCCCGCTCCTCGGGCACGTTCGCCGCCGCGTACTGGAACAGGTCCGCGTAGCCGCGCACCGACATGAGCGGCGTCCGCAGCTCGTGCGAGGCGTCCGCGACGAACCGGCGCAGCCGCTGCTCCGCCTCCGCGCGCACCGCGAGGGAGTCGTCGATGTGCTCCAGCATCGTGTTGAACGCGGTGCGCAGCTCCTCCACCTCGGGCCCGCCGTCGCGGTTCTCCGCACGCAGCGGCAGCCGGGCCGCCGAGTTGCTCAGATCGTGCGAGGCGATGCCGTGCGCGGTGTGCGCCATGTCGCTCAGCGGCTGCAGCCCGCGCCGCAGCAGCCTGCGGCCGAGCACCACCAGCGCCAGCAGGGCCACCCCGAAGGCGATCACCTGGATGATCACCAGCTGTCGTACCGTGCCGTCGATCGCGTCCATCGGCGCGCCGCTGACCAGCACCACACCGGGCTCGACCTCGCAGCCGCGCAGCCGGTACTCGCCCTCGCCGCTGAGGTCGCTGGTGCGCAGGACCTCCGTGCCCCTGGCGATCTGCGCCTTGGCCACGGCGGTGAGGTCCGCGATGTCCGACGGCAGGTCCGAGCTCTCCTCGGGCTTGCGGAGCACCGGCGTGCCGTCCGTGACGTCGTACACGGCGTAGTACCAGCGGTAGTACTTCTTGCCCTGGAGCGTGCCGCTGGCCGCGATGGACTTGGCCTGGGCGCTCTGGGCCAGCCCGAGCTGGTCGTCGAGCTGGTTCGACAGATAGTCCCGCATGTACGTCGTCAGCGCCGTGCCGACGACGGCGAACGCCACCAGGGCCAGCGCCCCGAGCCCCAGCGCCAGCCTGGTGCCGAGCCGCAGCCGCCGGTACGTCCGCCGCAGCCGCGCGATCACCCGGCGGCCTGCCGGATCACATAGCCGAAGCCGCGCACGGTGTGGATCAGCGGATCGTGCCCTTCGTCGAGCTTCCGGCGCAGCCGGCTGACCACCAGTTCCACCACATTGGAGCGGCCGCCGAAGCCGTACTCCCACACATGGTCGAGGATCTGCGCCTTGGTGAGCACGGTCGGCGACTTGCGCATCAGATAGCGCAGCACCTCGTACTCGGTCGGCGTGAGCGTCATGAGGTGGTCCCCGCGCCGCACCTCCCGGGTGTCCTCGTCCATCGTCAGGTCCGCGACCCGCAGCACCGAGCGCGGGAAACCGGGCCCGGCGCTGCGCCGCAGCACCGTCCGCAGCCGGGCCATCAGCTCCTCCACCGCGAACGGCTTGACCAGGTAGTCGTCACCGCCCCGGGTCAGCCCCGCGACCCGGTCGGCCACCGCGTCCCGCGCGGTCAGGAACACCACGGGCACCATCGTCCCGGAGCGCCGCAGCCGGTCCAGCACGCCGAAGCCGTCCAGGCCGGGCAGCATCAGGTCCAGCACCACGATGTCGGGCTGGAACTCGGCGGCCACGGTCAGCGCCTCCTCACCGGAGTACGCGCACGCGGCCTCCCAGCCCTCGTAGCGGGCGACCGTCGCGACGAGGTCGGCGATCGGCGGGTCGTCGTCCACGACGAGGAGTCGTACTTTTTCCACCTGCTCATAGTGCTTCACGCGCCGACCGGCGCCAGACCCGCGGCACCCCCACACCCGCATCGATAAGTACTTGAAAGTTGTTCGACAGGAAAACGACAGCGCTCCGAGGTCAAGCTCGTCTCCCAGGACCCGATCAAGGAGCTGCCGTCCGTGACGACCGTCCAATCACCCCCTGCGCCCCGCACGGCGATACGCCCCAGGGTGGTGGCCCGCACCGGCCTGTACGCCGTGCTGGCCGCGAACGTCGCCGTGGTGACCGTCTTCTTCGCCCAGGCCGGATTCGCCTCCAACTCGCTGATCGTCATCGGCCGCCTCCTCGGCCTCTACGGCGCGCTCGTGATGGCCTTCCAGCTGCTGCTCGTGGCCCGCCTGCCCTGGCTCGACCGCCGCATCGGCATGGACCGGATGACCTCCTGGCACCGCTGGACCGGCTTCGCGCTGCTCTGGACGCTGCTCGGGCACCTCGTCTTCATCGCCTTCGGCTACGCGGAGGGCACCGACACCGGCCCGGTCGGCGAGGTCGTGGACCTGGCCGAGACCACCGAGGGCATCCTGCGCGCGCTCGTCGCCTTCGCCCTGATCCTCGTCATCGGCGCGACCTCCGCCCGCTACGCCCGCCGCCGCCTCGCCTACGAGACCTGGCACTTCATCCACCTCTACACCTACGTCGCCGTCGTCCTCGCCTTCACCCACCAGGTCGCGGTCGGTACGACGTTCACCGCGTCCTCCGCCGCGAAGACGTACTGGTACACCGTCTGGGGCGTGGCGCTCGGCTCGGTCGCCCTGGGCCGCCTGGTCCTGCCCCTCTGGCGCAACCTGCGCCACCAGTTCCGGGTCTCCGCCGTCGTCCCCGAGTCCGACAATGTGGTCTCGATCCACATCACCGGCCGCGACCTCGACCGGCTCCCCGCCCAGGCCGGCCAGTTCTTCCTCTGGCGCTTCCTCACCAAGGACCGCTGGTGGCAGGCCAACCCCTTCTCCCTCTCGGCCGCCCCCGACGGCACCGGCCTCCGCCTCACCGCCAAGACCGCCGGCGCCGGCACGGCCGCCCTGCGCCACCTCAAGGTCGGCACCCGCGTCTTCGCCGAGGGCCCCTACGGCGCCTTCACCACCCTGCACCGCAGGAAGGCCGAGTCCCTGCTCATCGCGGGCGGCGTCGGCGTCACCCCGATCCGCGCCCTGCTGGAGGACCTGGAGGGCCACGCGGTCGTCATCTACCGCGTCTCCGCCGAACGCGACGCGGTCCTCTACGGCGAACTGGCCGAGCTGGCCCGGGCCAAGGGCGCCGAACTGCACCTGCTCACCGGGCCGCCCGTCCCCGACAAGCTGGCCCCGCGCGAACTCGCCCGCCTGGTACCGGACATCGCCGACCGGGACGTCTTCCTCTGCGGACCCCCGCCGATGATGAACGCGGTGCTGCGCACCCTCGGCGACATGGGCGTGCCCAAGCAGCAGATCCACTTCGAACGCTTCAGCCTGGCGGGATGAGAGACATAACGTGAAGCGAGTCATACCTGTCCTGGTGCTGTCCGTCGCGGGTCTGATCCCCGTCTGGCGCTACGAGCCGTCCATCGGGACGACGACCACGACCACTACGGAGGCGGTCTCGACGCCGACTCCGACGCCCTCCTCTCCGGCCACCTCCTCATCGGCGTCTCCCTCCGAGTCCTCCGCCGCCTCCGCGAAGAAGGTCGTCCAGGGCACCGCGATCAACACCTCGAAGGGCACCGTGCAGGTGCAGGTGACCTTCGAGGGCGACAAGATCAGCGCCGTCGGCATGCTCCAGCAGCCGAACCATCCGCAGACCACCGCGGCCGTCCCGGTGCTGATCGAGGAGACCCTCAAGGCGCAGAGCTCGAAGATCGACACGGTCTCCGGCGCCACGATCACCAGCGACGCCTACGTCCAGTCCCTCCAGGCCGCCATCGACGCCAAGGGCGCCTGAGATGAACCGCGTCGAGCAGGTGATGGGGTTCCCGGTGTCGTTGCGGATCGACGACGAGGGCGGCGGTTCCCGCATGGACGAGACGGCGGACGCGCTGTTCGCCTGGCTGCGCGAGGTCGACGCCCGCTTCAGCCCGTTCCGTGCGGACAGCGAGGTCTGCCGTTACGACCGGGGCGAGCTCCAACTCCCGCAGCTCAGCGCGGACTTGATCGAAGTCCTGGACCTCTGCGAGCAGTACCGGCTCGCGACCGGCGGCGCCTTCGACGTCCGGCTGCCCGGCCGGCCCCTCGACCCCTGCGCGGTCGTCAAGGGCTGGTCGGTGCAGCGGGCGGCCGAACTGCTCACCGCCGCCGGGGCCAGGCGCTTCATCCTCAACGCCGGCGGCGACGTGGTCGTCTCCGGCGGTCCCTGGCGGGTCGGCGTACGGCACCCCGAGCACGCCGACCAGCTGTGCACGGTCCTGGAACTGACCGACGGGGCGGTGGCGACCTCCGCGCGCTACGAACGTGGCGACCACATCGTCGACGGCCGCACCGGCGGCCCCGCGACCGGGCTCCTCAGCCTCTCCGTCGTCGCCGCCTCCCTCACCGAGGCCGACGCCACGGCCACGGCGGCCTTCGCGATGGGTCCGGAGGGCGTCGACTGGGCCGCCGCCCGGCCCGGCTGCGAGGTCTTCGCGGTCGACGTGGAGCGCCGGGTCCGTCGTACACCGGGATTCCCGGTCGCGACGGTGGCGGCGTAGGGACACGACCGCAGCACCTAAGACAAGCGGAAGGGCCGCCGGGGTTGCCGGCGGCCCTTCCTGTCGGGAAATGTGGCTGGTGGTTCAGCTGACGTCGGAGGCGTCCAGGCGGTAGAGGCCGCTGCTGGTCGACGACGAGGTCGAGGTCGACGAACCGGTGCTGTACGCCGAGGACTTGACCGCCGTGCCGTGTGCCTTGACCCAGGTCGCGATCTCGGAGTTGGTGCCCTGGCCGCCGTCGCTGCTGACGATGATGTAGTGCAACTTGCCGGACTTCACCAGGGACTTGAGCTTGGCGAGGGTCATCGCGTTGTCGCTGCCGGACCAGCCGCCCATGGAGATCACGGGCTGTCCCGACTCCAGGATGATCGAGGACGCCGTCTGGTCGGTGGACACCGCCAGCAGCCAAGTCGCCCCGTCCTGGTGCTTCTTGAGGTACGCGATCATCTCGGACGAGACCTGGGTGCCGCCGCCCGTACCGCCGCCACCGGTGGACTGCGTACCGGACTCGGAACCGGACTCGGAGGAGGACGAAGGCGCCGAGCCGCTGCCGGAGGGCATGGTGCCGGAGGGGGCCGAACCGCTGGGCTTGGTACCCGAGGGGGCCGAACCGCTGGGCTTCGTACCGGAGTTGGTGCCGCTCGGCGCGCCGCCCATACCGCCACCGCCGCCGCCCATACCGCCACCGGTGCTGGGACCGGCCGTCGGGTTGGTGCCGTTGGTCGAGGAGGTCGCCGCCGAGACCGAGTAGGCCGCGGGACCGGCGAGGAGGGCGACCACGGCGGCCAGGGCCGCGAAGCCCATCAGACGGTGGCGTCGGGTGAACCGGCCGACCAGCAGGCCGAGTACGGAGGCCGCACCCGCCACGGCGACCACGATCTCCGCGACGGTGTAGACCGTGCCGGAGCCGGACACCCGCTGGAGCAGGACGACCGCCCAGACCGTGCTGGCCGTGATGGCGACCGGCAGTACCCAGGCCCACTTCGCCGCCGCACCCTCACGGAAGGCGCGGTACAGCAGCACCCCGCCCGCACCGGCCAGGGCCGCGATACCGGGCGCCATGGCGGTGACGTAGTAGGGGTGGAACGTGCCCTCGGCCAGCGAGAAGGTCAGGAAGTGCAGGACGAACCAGCCCCCCCAGAGCATGAGCGCCGCCCGCTTGGCGTCGGTGCGGGGAGCGCGGCCCCGCAGCACCAGACCGGCGATCAGCGCGATCGCGGCGAACGGGATCAGCCAGGAGATCTGGCCGCCCATGATCTCGTTGAACATCCGGTACAGGCCCGAACTGCCCCCGAACGAGGCCCCGTTGCCCTGCGAGCCGACCGAGGAGCTGGCGCCGAAGATGCGGCCGAAGCCGTTGTAGCCGATGACCAGGTCCCACACCGTGTTGTCGGTGGAGCCGCCGATGTAGGGGCGGGAGGAGGCGGGGATCAGGTCGACGATCACCATCCACCAGGCGCTGGAGACGACCAGCGCGACGGTGGCGACGGCGAGGTTGCGGATGCGCCTGCCGAGGGAGACGTTGGTGGCCCAGAGGTAGACGAGGAAGAACGCGGGCAGGACGACGTACGCCTGCATCATCTTGGTGTTGAACGCGAAGCCGATCGCGACCGCCGACCACACCAGCGGCATCGACTTCCCGTTGCGGACGGCCTTCAGGAGGGCCACCGCGCCGAGCATCATCAGCAGGACGAGGATCGGGTCGGGGTTGGTGTCACGGGTGATGGCGACCGTGATCGGGGTGAGGGCGAGGACCAGCGCGGAGACGGTGCCCGCGACCGCGCCGAAGTCCCGCTTGACGCTGCGGTACAGGAGGGCCACCGAGCCGGTGCCGGCCGCGACCATCGGGAGCATCAACTGCCAGGTGCCGTAACCGAATACGCGGGCGGACAGGCCCATCACCCAGAGGGCGAACGGTGGTTTGTCGACCGTGATGAAGCTGCCGGAGTCGAGCGCGCCGAAGAAGAACGCCTTCCAGCTCTTGGTGCCGCTGTAGACGGCCGCGTCGTAGAAGGTGTTGCCGGTGATCGAGGTCAGGTTCCAGGCGTAGAGCGCGGTGGCCAGCAGCAGGATCGCCCACAGGGCCGGGCGGGCCCAGCGCGGGTCGTCCTCCGGGCCCGCGAAGAGCCTTCTGGCACGGGAGTTGAGGCCGCCGTGGGGGTCCCCCCACGCCCTCAAGGCAGTGGGGGAGGGCGGGCCCGCCCGGTGCGAGCGGCGGGTGGTCTCCTGACCGGGGGGCGGGGCGAGGGTCGTCATGACGCGTACTCCAGGTGTTCCGCGGAAGTGGTGGGCGCCCCAGCGGGCAGGACAGGGGTGGTGGTGCGGATGCGGTGGGGTACGGCGGCGATGCGGGCGCGGCCGGTGACGCTCCGCCTGAACATGCGGCGCATGCCCTTGAGGTCGTCGAGGGCGGTACGGACGATGTCGACGCGGCTGTCGGGGTCGTCGATCCAGTCGACCGGGACCTCGTGGATACGGAGCTTGTTGCGCTGGGCGAGGACGAGGAGTTCGGTGTCGAAGAACCAGGCGGTGTCCTCGATGTGCGGGGCGAGCGCCCGGAACACCTCGGTGCGCACGGCCTTGAAGCCGCACTGCGCGTCCGAGAAGCGGGCCGCGAGGCCTGCCTTGAGGAGCAGGTTGTAGGAGCGGGAGATGAACTCCCGCTTGGCGCCCCGCTGGACGGCCGACTGCCGGTGCAGCCGGCTGCCGATCGCCAGGTCGCTGTGGCCGGAAAGGAGCGGTGCGACCAGGGGGAGGAAGCCTTCGAGGCCGGTGGACAGGTCGACGTCCATGTACGCGACCACGTCCGCCTCGGAGCGGCTCCACACGTGCTTGAGCGCGCGGCCCCGGCCCTTGGCGTCGAGGTGCACGGCGTGCACGTGCGGCAGCCGCTCGGTCAGGTCGAGCGCCGCCCGCCAGGTGGCATCGGTGCTCGCGTTGTCCGCCACGGTGATCGTGAACGGGAACGGGAAGGACGATTCGAGGTATGCGTGGAGACGGCCGACACTGCCGGCGAGGACGTGCGCCTCGTTGTGGACCGGCACCACGATCTCGACCGACCGCTGCCGGGCGCCTCCCGCGTTCTGTTCGTTCATGACCGTGACGATCCGGTCCCTGTCTGGGGCGTTGCTGTGCCTTCGCTGAACGGTCGATGAGAATCAGCGGACTCACAGGAAGGGCACAGTCGATCCGCGACGAACCCCCAGGAAGCGGCACCCAAAACCCCTCAGGTGCCCGCCAGGTTCCCGCAACACGAGCCGTCTAGACTCTCCCCTCAACGGCCTGAGACAGTGACCAGGAACGGGCATTTTCTGCCACATCCGAAGGGTATTCGGCGCTTTGATACGGATAGATTCAGTCACCAAGCGGTACCCGGACGGCACGGTGGCGGTCGACCGGTTGTCCTTGGACATACCGGACCGCTCGATCACCGTCCTCGTCGGCCCCTCGGGCTGTGGCAAGACGACGACGCTGCGCATGATCAACCGGATGATCGACCTCAGCGAGGGCCAGATCCTCCTCGACGGCGCCGACATCACCAAGCAGCCGGTCAACACCCTGCGCCGGTCCATGGGTTACGTCATCCAGAACGCCGGACTCTTCCAGCACCGCACGATCGTCGACAACATAGCCACCGTGCCCCGCATGCTCGGCTGGGGCAAGGAGAAGGCCAGGGCACGGGCCACCGAACTCATGGAGCGGGTGGGCCTCGACGGCTCCCTCGCCAAGCGGTACCCGTACCAGCTCTCCGGCGGCCAGCAGCAGCGCGTCGGCGTCGCCCGCGCGCTGGCCGCGGACCCGCCGGTGCTGTTGATGGACGAGCCGTTCTCCGCCGTCGACCCCGTGGTCCGGAAGGGGCTGCAGGACGAACTCCTGCGCCTCCAGGAGGAGTTGGGCAAGACGATCGTCTTCGTCACCCATGACATCGACGAGGCGATCAAGCTCGGCACGATGGTCGCGGTGCTGCGCACCGGCGGCAAGCTGGCCCAGTTCGCGCCGCCCGCCGAGCTGCTGTCCGACCCGGCGGACGCCTTCGTCGAGGACTTCCTCGGCGCCGACCGCGGCATCCGCCGGCTGTCCTTCTTCTCCTCGGCCGGCCTCGACCTCAAGACCTCCCCGATCGTCGCCGTCGACTCCACCGCCGAGCAGATCGCCGAACGCACCACCCCCGGTGTGCCGTACCTCCTCGTCACCGACCTGGACGGCAGGCCGCTCGGCTGGAGCGAGCCCGGCGCACTGACCGGCGGCCCCGTCGACACCGCCCGACTCCTGTCCTACGGCCGCCCCTTCACGGCCGGCAAGGACTCGCTGCGCGCCGCGCTCGACGGCTCCGTGCTCTCGCCCACCGGCTGGGCGGTCGGCGTGGACGGCACCGGCCGGGTCGTGGGCGTCGTGTCGCAGCAGGCCGTGGGCGAGGCGATCCGCAGCGCGCACGCGGCGGTGCGGCCGGACACGAAGGTCCTCGGATGAACGACTGGTTCCGCATCCCCAGCGACCTCCAGAACAGCTACTTCGGCCTGATCGGACTGCATCTGCGCGAGGCCGTGATCCCGGTTCTGGTCGGTCTGGTGGTGGCTCTGCCCATCGCCCAACTCTGTGTGCGGCTGCGCTGGTTGTACCCGCCGGTGCTGTGGGTGACGACCGTGCTCTACGCGATCCCCTCGCTGGCCTTCTTCGTCGTCCTCATCGACTACACCGGCCAGACCGAGACCACCGTGATGATCCCGCTCGGCGTCTACAGCCTGGTGGTGTTCGTCCCGGCGATCGTCGACGGCGTCCGCTCGGTACCGCAGGAGACCCTGGACGCGGCGACCGCGATGGGCCTCGGGCCCGTGCGCCGGTACCTCCAGGTGCAGTTGCCGATCGCGGTGCCCGCGATCATCGCGGGACTGCGGGTGGCGACCGTCTCCAGCATCTCCCTGGTCAGCGTCGGCATGCTGATCGGCAACCAGGGCGCGCTGGGCAACCTGCTCAACGACGGCCAGATCTATCACCAGCCGCGGCTGATCTGGCTCTCCGTGATCACCACCGCCGTCCTCGCCATCGTCGTGGACGCCGTCCTGGTCGCCGTACGCCTGCTCCTCACGCCCTGGATGCCGCGCGGCACCCGCAAGGCCCGGCCCGCACCGGCCGAACCCGTACTGGAGGACGCAGCCCGGTGAACGTACTCCACTACATCAACCTGTTCTTCAGCGACAGCACCCACTGGCACGGCTACGACGGCATCCCCACCCGGCTGCGCGAGCACGTCCAGTACTCGCTGCTCGCGCTCGCCATCGCCGCCGCCATCGGCCTCCCCGTCGGTCTGCTCACGGGCCACACCGGACGCGGCGGCAACGCTCTCTCGCTGATCGCCACCGCCGCCCGCGCACTGCCGAGCTTCGGCCTGCTGGTGCTGATGTTCGTGCTGATCGGCTTCGGCCTGGTCCCGGTGATGATCCCGCTGGTCGTCCTCGCCGTACCGCCGATCCTGGTCACCACGTACGAGGCGATGCGCTCCGTCGACCCGTCCCCGGTCGACGCGGCCCGGGGCATGGGCATGAACGAGACGAACATCCTCTTCCAGGTGGAACTGCCGGTCGCGCTCCCGCTGATCCTCAGCGGCCTGCGCTCGGCCGCCATCCAGATCGTCTCCACCGCCACCATCGCGGCCTACGTCAGCCTCGGCGGCCTCGGCCGGTACATCATCGACGGCCTCTACCAGAAGAACTACGAGAAGGTCGTCGGTGGCGCCACCCTGGTCGCCGGGATGGCCCTGGTGACGCTGGCGGTCTTCTGGGGCCTCGCGCGGCTCGCGGTGTCGCCGGGAGTGCGCAGGAGCAACTGAGAACAGGGAGAAGGGGAGAGGGCCTGAGCCCTCTCCCCTTCTCCCTGTCTCCGTCAGCCCTCCGTGCGCGCCAGCGCCAGCTCCAGTACGACCAGCAGCGCGTCCCGCACCGAGCCGCGCTCCCGCGCGTCGAAGGCGATCACCGGGACGCGCTCGTTGACGTCGAGGGCCCAGCGGACCTCGTCGAGGGAGTGCTCGATCTTCCCGTCGAAGGCGTTCAGGGCGACCGCGAACGGGATCTGCTTGTGCTCGAAGTAGTCGACGGCCGCGTAGCAGTCGTCGAGGCGGCGGGTGTCGACGATGACGAGCCCGCCGACCGCGCCCTCCACGATGTCGTCCCACATGAAGCCGAACCGGTCCTGCCCGGGCGTACCGAACAGATACAGCTTCAAGGTCGGGTCGATGGTGATGCAGCCGAAGTCCATCGCCACCGTGGTGGTGGTCTTGCGCGGGGTGTGGGACAGGTCGTCCACGCCCGCCGCGACCTCGGTGATCGCGGCCTCGGTGGTCAGCGGCTCGATCTCGGAGATCGCGCCCACCGTGGTGGTCTTGCCCACGCCGAAGCCGCCCGCGACGACCATCTTCACCGGGAGCGGCGGTCGTACGGCGGTCTGCGCAGCCGCACCGCGGGCGACCGGTTCAGTCGGTGTCACGGAGTACTCCCCGGGAGTTGGGGATGGCGCGGAGGCCATCGATGACCCTTCGCAGGACGGTTGCGTCGTGGGTGATGTCGGTGTTCGGCACATGCACCGTCAGCTGTCCGGCGGCCCGCAGGTCCTCGGCGAGGACCCGCACCACGTTCAGGTGCAGCCGCAGCCGGGCCGCGATCTCCGCGAGGGACTGCGGCTGCCGGCAGGCGGCGACGATGTCGTGCTGCTCGAAGGAGAGCCGGTCGAGCACGTCGAGCCCGGCGGCCGTGGCCACCACCTGGGTCTCGACGGGGATCGGCCGTCCGGAGTCGGCCGCGCCCGCGCCCGCCACCCGGCCGGCGGTCACCAGGAACGGCCGTACGGCGGAGGGGGCGCGCACCGGATCGCGACCCGGGGGCGTGTCCCCGTCCGCGCCGGCTCCGCTCGGAGTGCGGCCGTCGGGCATGAGTGGCTGTTCCTCTCTCGACCGGTCGGGGACCGGTCACCGAGCCGAAGCGGCGCCGACGCTGTTCTTCAGCTGAAGCACCAGCTGCGGGTTGAGCGCGGAACCGGCCCGGTTGGCGAACAGCGTCATCTCGTAGGCGATGTTGCCGAGCTTGGCCTCCTTGTCGGTGACCACGCCGAGGACGGCGCCGCTGCCGATCGCGGAGACGAGGACGTGGCCGCCCTCCAGGTCGATGATGACCTTGTTCAGACCGCCGAGACCGTAGTTGCCGGAGGCGCCCGCGGCCAGGCTGGTGATGCCGGAGACGATGGCCCCGAGCCGCTCCGAGTGGGCGTGCTCGCGCAGTTCCGCCACGGCGATCAGCAGACCGTCGGAGGACACCGCGATGGCGTCGACGACACCCGCGGTCTCCGTCGCGAAACGGTTGAGCAGCCAGTTGAAATCGGCCGCGGCTGCCTGCAGTTCGGCCGGCGTGGTGCCTCCCCTGGGAGTTTCACCTGTCGACGTACTCACTGCTCCGCTCCTTTCGGGAGACTGTTCCGGTCGTGCGGGTGGTGTGCGTCCGTGAGGCGCAGGCCCGAGAGGGTGTCGCTGTCCCGGTTGGCCTGCTCCACGGCGGCCTCGAACTCTTCGAGGGCCGAGCGGACGGCGTCCGCGTCGGCGGGCCGGGGGGCCTGCCTGGCGGTTTGCTGGGCGGCGTCGTCGGCGCCCGTACGAAGGGTGGCGCCCTTGACCCGCCGGCGCAGGGGGCGGGAGCCTCCGGGCGCGGTGTCGAGGGCGGCGGACTCGTCCGCCGGGGCGTGGTGGGTGACGGGCGGGGGAGCCGCGGCGGCCGTCACCGTCTCGTACCGGGAGACCCGGCGCGGGAGCGGGGCGGGCTCGTCCTCGGCGCGCAGGTGCTCGGACTCGGCCGGCTCGGGTCTGCTCAGGGTGATCGACGGGCGCGGTCCGGAGTCCGAGGCGGCCCACGAGGGAGCCGGACGGCGTTGCTCCTCCCCGGAGTCGACGGCCCCGGACCCGGCGGGCGCGAGCGCCTTGTCGGGCCCCGCGTGTCCTTCCGCCGAACCGCCGGAGGCCAGCGCGCTCATGCGCAGCAGCAGCGTCGCCGGGATGGTCACCTCGGACGTCACACCGCCGCCCGGTGTGCGGGCCAGCGTGACGTCGATGTCCCAGCGGCGGGCCAGCGTACCGACCACGAACAGGCCGAGCACCTTCGTCGGCACCAGGTCGAGGCGCTCGCGGCGGATCAGCCGGGCGTTCTCCTCGGCGATGCGGTCGGCGCTCATCCCGAGGCCGTGGTCGGCCACGACGATCAGCGCGTCGTCGCCGTCGGTGCGGACGACCACCTCGACGGGGCTGCCCGCGGGGGAGAACGAGACCGCGTTCTCCAGGAGTTCGGCCACCATCAGGGTGAGGTCGCCGATGATGTCGGGCTCCACCATGATCTCGGTGTCGGCCCGCAGACTCACCCGCTGGAAGCCCTCGATCTGGCCGAGCGCGGCCCGTACGACGTTGGTGAGTTCGGTGGGTCCGCCGTCGAGCACGGTCTCGCGGATGCCGGCGAGCAGCATCAGACTGTCCGCGTTGCGGCGCAGGCGTACGGCGATGTGGTCGATGGAGTAGAGGCGTTCGAGGAGCGCCGGGTCGGTCTCGCCGCGCTCCACCGCGTCGATCAGCGCGAGTTGACGGGTCGTCAGGTTGCTGACGCGGCGGCCGACGTTGCCGAACATCTCGGCGACGTTGCGGCGGCTGACGACCTGGCGGGCCAGCAGCGCGGCGGCCGTGGTCTGCACATGGTTGAAGGCCTCGGCGAGGTCGCCGATCTCGTCCTTCGCGGTGACCGGCATGTCCCGCAGCATCGGCGGGCCGTCGTCCTCGGCGTCGTCGTCGGCCACGCGGGCGAGTTCCCGGCCCGCGACCTCGGCGACCTGCTTGGCGGCGCCGGTCAGGGCCTGCACCGGCCGGACCACCGAGCGGCGCACGATCACCACGAAGGCGAGCCACAGCACGAAGCCGAGCAGTGAGAGGCTCAGCAGCAGTCCGGCGCGCCAGGAGGCGGAGCTGGACGCGTTGTCGGCGCGGGTGGCGATCTGGCCGATCAGCGAACTGGTGATCTTCAGCCGGGCCTCGGCCTGCTGCGGGTAGGCCGGGTAGTCGCTCATGGCGTCCGCGAACGCCTTGCGGACCGCGCCGGGCGACTCGGCCTGCAGCCCGCTGGGGTCGATCTGCAACTCGGCGTAGGCCTCGGCGATCTCCCGCTGCGGGGTGGTGTGCTCGATGCCGGACAGCTCGTCGGCCTGGGCCTCGGTGGCGAACCGGGCGAAGCGGGAGGCCTGGTAGGTGTACAGGTCGTAGGAGCCGACGGCGTTGGTGAACTCGATGAGCGCGTTGCTGTCACCGGTCGTCGCCGAGAACACGCTGGTCTCGAACGAGCTGTGGGCGGCATCGGCCCGCAGCACGGAGTCCAGCAGGTTGCCGGTGAAGGTGGTGGCGAGGTTCGCGTTGTGCTCCAGGTCGAGCCCGTCGATCAGGCCGTCCGAGGCGCTGGTGTACGCGGGGTCGATGTTGTCGGCGGGGAGATAGCTCTGGGTGACCGTGTTGCGCAGCGTCTGAAGGCCGTTGATCTCCCTGAGCGCCTGGGCCTCGCCGGCCGGCAGCCGGTCGCCGAAGATGTCGCGCACCTTCTCGACCTGCTTGTCCACGGCCTGCTGGGACTTGCGGTAGGCGCTCTGCGAGGGGGTGCCGTCGTCGTTGGTGGCCTCGAAGCGGACGGAGAGCAGGATGGCCTGCTGGTGCTCCGCCTCCACGAGGTTCACCAGCCTGGCGACCTGCCCGCTGTCCCGCACCAGCTGGGCGGCGTCGCTCGCGTCCGTCGACTGCCCGATCTCATCGGTGATGAGATACGTGAGCAGCACCGCGACCACCGCGAGCGGCACGCCGACGAGCAGATTGAGCTTGCGCCTGAAGGGCCAACGGTCTGCGAAGCCCCGTATGGACACCAGGCCTCCTTCGTGGGGTGTTGTCACGGTACGCGCAGCGACACACGTGACTGTTTTTGATCGAAGCGGCCCCCGCACACCGCTGTGACCGATGCCAACTCCGGGGAGACTACCGCCTCTTTGAACGATCAAGTGCGTCGCCCTACGTCAAGAATCAATTACAAAGCGCCCGTGTTCGTGACCGGTCTGTTTACGTTGCCTTCACAACTGGGCGCTCATTGAGGCCAATCGGTGACCAGAGTTCTCTTGACTGACCAAGAACCGGCTGGATTGGATCAGCGGAGTGCGGCATTCACGCCCCGCGCGTGGACGCCACAGTCATGCCTGCACGCCTGTGCCAACATCCAACCCCGGAACGGGAATTGTGACTTCTAAAGCGAAGAACAGCTGGTCCAGCACTAGGTACCCCGGCGCGGCGGCCATCGCCCTCGCCGCCACGGCTGCGCTTGTCACGGGATGTGGGTCGTCCTCCGACAGCAAGTCCGACAACCCCCTCTCGGGCGGCAAGGCCAGTGGCGACACGGTCGTCGTCGGCTCGAACAACTTCGCCGAGAGCATCCTGATCGCCGACATCTACGGCGAGGCCCTCAAGGCCAAGGGCGTCAAGGTCACTTACAAGCCGAACATCGGCAGCCGCGAGACGACGTACGGCCTGCTCAAGAACGGTTCCATCACGGTGCTGCCCGAGTACAACGGCGCCCTGCTGGCCTACCTCGACCCGAAGGCCGCCCCGGCGACCCTGGCCGCCACCACGGCCGCGATCAACGCGAAGCTGGACTCCAAGCTGACGCTGCTGGACCCGGCCGCCGCCGAGGACAAGGACACGGTCACCCTCAACGCGGAGACCGCGAAGAAGTACAACCTCACGTCCGAGTCCAGCATCGGGGACCTCAAGTCCATCGCCAAGGACCTGGTCATCGGCGCCTCGCCGGAGTTCCAGACCCGGCAGCAGGGCCTGGTGGGCCTGAAGTCCGTCTATGGCCTGGAGTTCAAGTCCTTCAAGGCGCTGGACGCGGGCGGCCCGCTGACGGCCGCCGCGCTGAAGAAGAACACCGTGCAGGCGGCGGACCTCTTCAGCACGGACCCGACCATCACCAAGGAGAAGCACGTCACGCTCCAGGACCCGAAGCGGCTCTTCGGCTTCGAGAACGTGCAGCCCCTGGTCTACAAGAGCGGCCTCTCCGCCGCCGGTGTGGCCGCCCTCAACGCGGTCTCCGCGAAGCTCGACACGGCGACCTTGCTGGACCTCGACACCCAGGTGGGCTCGCAGAACAAGGACCCGCTGGACGTCGCGAAGGCCTGGCTGAAGACGGCCGGCCTGAGCTGACCCGTTCCGCCGCCGACGCGGGTGCCTCCGTTCTCCGGGAGGCACCCGCGTCGTGCTCAGTACCCGACGTAGAAGGTCGCGTCCTGCTGGTCGGTGGCCGTCGAGATCGGGTCGATGCGCAGGACGTAGTTGGAGTGGCGGATGTAACGCGTCGGGTTGTTGTACGACCGGAAGGACGCCCAGGAGGAGTCGGCGAGCCCCGCGGTCCGGTAGAACGTGGCGTCCCCGGCGAACGTCGACGTCCCGTCGTTCACGTCGAGTTGGAGCGCGTAGTTGTAGTGCCGCAGATACCGGGTCGGGTAGTTGACCGACTGGAAGGACACTCCCGCGCTGTCCGCGAGGCCCGGCACCAGGGTCCACTGCGAGTCGGTGTACGGGTCGAAGGCGTACTCGTCGATCCGGCCGATGAAGTTGGAGTGCCGGACGTAACGGGCCGGGTAGTTGTAGGACTTGAGCCGGTTCCAGGCGGGCGTGCCCCACTTGGCGATCAGGTTGTCGTACTCGGTCGCGGTGATCGGCTGGATACCGCAGTGCTTGGAGTTGAGCGGCTGCGTGTAGAGCTTCTGGTCCACGGCCGTCCAGGTGCCGGCGGCCAGGCTGCCGGCCTGCCAGGCGTAGAAGACGCCGTTGGGGTCCCAGGTGTCGCCCCACAGGTACCAAGTGGAGCTGGACGTCAGGGACTTGACCAAGGTCGGGGCCTCGGTGCCGTTGTGCGAGACCGCGGTGCTGAACTCGGTGAAGCTGCCCGGGTCCAGTGACGTGGACTTCGCGCCGACCAGCGTCGAACTCTTCTTGAAGTAGAGGTAGTTGACCCCGTTCACACCCACGGCGAGATCACCGTCGATGACGTCGTAGCCGGGGTCGAAGAACACCTGCGGATCCCCGGCGGTCACGAAGTCGCTCGTGTAGTTGACCATGATGACGTTGTGGCCGCTGTCGTTGACCGCCGAATAGATCACCCCGTACTGCCCGCGCCCCGCGTCCCAGTACGACTCCGGCGCCCAGGCGTGGGTGTCCAGGTCGTGCACCTTCATCCGCCGGTAACCGGTGAAGGTGCGCAGATCGGTGGAGTCCCAGACATGGATGTACTGGCTGACGTATGACCAGTCGGTGCCGTTGAGGTCCGTCGCGAGGACCGCGAACGTGCCGTCCTGCTTGCGCAGGATGAAGGGGTCGCGCAGACCGAGGGAGCCCGCGGTCGGGGTGGCGACGGGGGCGTTCTGGTTCAGCGGGGTCCACTGCAGACCGTCGGGGCTGACGGCCAGGTGCAGGCCGTAGTTGGCGCCCAGGAACGTCGGCGACTCGGTGAAGTAGCACATGACATAAGCCGAGTTGGTCGCCGCCCGCGCGCTGCCGGCGCCGAGGGTGAGCGCGCCGGTGGCCGCGAGGGGGACGGTCGCGGCCATGCCGAGGAACAGGCGGCGGGAGGGGTGGGGGAGAGGGGGGACGGCCATGTGTTCTCCAGGGGGATACGAGCGGCCCATTGGTACCTGTCGTTCGACATTCCGAACGAGGTTCGGTAAGTCGATCAGAAGGTAGAGATGGGGCGCGTGCACGTCAATCACACGGTCGTGCTTGGCCGGTTCTCGCCGTTCACGTAGGCGTCCGCTACGAGCCCCCTGTGTGGATCGGCAGTTCCGTCCGCGCCCTCGCCGCCGCCCCGACCGCCACCGCGTCACCGCCCAGCCGGGCCGGCAGCACCCGCAGCGGGTGACCGCTCACCGGCGGCTCCAGCGCCAGCGTCTCCCGCACGGCCGACCCGAGCAGCGCCCACGACCCGCTGACACCCCCGCCGATCACACACGTCGTGACATCCAGCAGCCCCGCCGTGATCAGCAGCGCACGGGCCACACCCCGGCCCGCCTCCCGGTACACGGCGAGCGCGTCCGGGTCGCCGCCGCGGGCCGCCTCGGCCACCACGCGGGCGCTACGGTCCACACCCGTCCGCTCCCCGTACCGCGCCGCGATCGACCGCCCCGACGCCAGCGTCTCCAGATGCCCCCGACCACCGCAGGTGCACGGCAGCTCGCCGAACCCCGGGACATGACCGATCTCGCCCGCGGCTCCGCGCGGCCCGTCGTAAAGGGCGCCATTCAGCCACAGTGCGCCGCCAACGCCGGTGCCCAGCGTCATCCCCAGCACGTTCTCCTCACCCACGACGGCTCCCTTCGCGACCTCCCCGCGCAGAAACGCGTTGACGTCGTTGTCGAGGAACGCCGGTACATCCAGGGCCTGTTGGACGGCGGCCGTCACCTCGAACCCGGCCCAGTCGCGGAACGAGTCGCTCGCCACGAGGATCCGCCCGGCCCGTACGTCCACGAGCCCGGCCGCCCCGACCCCGACCCCCAGCAAGCGGGCGGGTCCACGGTCCAGCAGCAGCCGCAGCGCGGAGAGTGCGGCGCCGACCATCGCGGCCCCGCCCTCGCTCGCCGGGGTCGGCACCTCCACCCGGTCCAGGACGTCGAGCCGGTCCGTGCACAGCACGACCTGAGTGGTGGTCCCGCCGATGTCGACACCGGCGATCACCTGGTGAGCCTCGCTCACGCGCCGGCCTCCGTCCCCGACGCCACCCGGCGTTCTCTGCGCTCCCGTTGGAGCACCGGATCGGGCACGGGCACGGCGGCGATGAGCCGGCGCGTGTACGCGGTCTCCGGGTGCAGCAAGGTGCTCATGGTCGGCCCCTGTTCCTCGACGCGCCCGCCCCGCATCACGACAACCCGTCCCGCGAACTGCTGCACCACGGCCAGGTCGTGCGACACGAAGAGACACGCGAACCCGAGCTCCGCCTGCAACTCGGCGATCACCTCCAACACCGTCCGCTGCACACTCACGTCCAGCGCGCTCGTCGGCTCGTCCGCGACCAGCAGCCGCGGTGCGAGCACCAGCGCCCGCGCGAGACTCACCCGCTGCCGCTGCCCACCGGACAGCTCACGCGGCCCACGCCGCGCCAACTCCCTTGGCAGCCGCACCAGTTCGAGCACCTCGGCGACCCGCTCCCGCCGCTCTACGGCCCCCATGCCACGCCGGTGCACCCGCAACGGTTCGGCCACGCACTCCGCGACACTCATCCGCGCGTCCAGCGAGGCCACCGGATCCTGCAGCACCACCCCGACCCCGGCCAGCAGGGCCCGCCGCGCCCGCCCCCGCGCCTTGCGCAGATCGGCCCCGAAGAGCGAGACGTCCCCGGACTCCGGCGCGACCAACCCCAGTGCCACCCGCGCGGCGGTCGACTTCCCGGACCCGGACTCACCGACGAGCCCCACGGTCTCGCCGGCCCGCACGGTCAGCGACACGTCGTCCAGCGCCCGCACGGCGCGCGGCCCGCGCCCGAACCGCACGCCCACACCCCGGAGTTCGACGACGGGTGCCCCTTCGTTCTCCTCGTGCACGACACCCTCCGGCTCGCTCACCGCCAGCCGGGGCACGGCCTCCAGCAAGCGCCGCGTGTACTCGTGCGCGGGCCGCAACAGCACGTCCTCCACCGCCCCCGTCTCCACGATCTCCCCCTCCAGCATCACGGCGACCCGGTCGGCGAAGTCGGCGACGACCCCCATGTTGTGCGTGACCAGCAGCACGCCCGTGCCCGAGTCGACGGCCAACGCCCGCAGCAGATCGAGGATTTCGGCCTGCACGGTGACATCGAGCGCGGTGGTCGGCTCGTCCGCGACGAGCAGCCCGGGCGAGTTGGCGATGGCCATGGCGATGACGACCCGCTGCCGCTGCCCGCCGGACAACTGGAACGGAAACGCGGAGGCCCGCCGCTCTGGATCAGGAATACCGACCTTGCGCAGCAGCTCGACGGCTTCGGCAGCCGCCTCCCGTCGCGACACGTCCCGATGATTCCGTACGACTTCCGCTATCTGCCTGCCGATTCGGGTCAGCGGATCGAGCGCGGTGGCAGGCTCCTGGAACACCATCGAGGCGGTACGGCCACGCAGTCGGGCGAGTTCGGCCTCACCGGCGCCGACCACATCCGTACCGCCGACCGAAACGCCTCCGGACGCACGGGCGTTGCCCGGCAACAGCCCGAGGGCGGCGAGCGCCACGGTCGACTTCCCCGACCCGGACTCACCCACCAGGGCCAGCGTCTCGCCCGGTGCCACCCGCAACGAGACCCCGCGCACGGCGGGCACATCACCGCTCTCCGTCGAGAAGGTGACGCCCAGACTCTCCATCTCCAGGATGTTGTTCATCCGCGTCCCTTTACGTCGAAGGCGTCCCGCAGTCCGTCACCGATCGCGTTGAACGCGCACACGACGAGGATGATCGCGAGACCCGGCGGCACGATCAGCCACCAGCGTCCCGAGTAGGCGGCCGTCAGCCCGGCCGAGAGCATGCCGCCCCAGTCGGTCGCCGGCGGCTGAACTCCCAGTCCCAGATAGGACACATAGGCCACGAGCAGAATCGCGTCGGCGACCTGGAAGGTGGCCGCGACGACGATCGTCGACACCGAGTTGGGCAGGATGTGCCGGGCGATGGCCCGCCCGTGAGTACCGCCGATGGCCCGCAGGGTCAGCACATAGTCCCGCCGCTTCAGGGTCAGCGTCTCCGCCCGCACGAGCCGCGAGGGAACGAGCCAGGACACCAGCCCGAGGATGACGATCAGCCCCGGCACACCGGGAGTGGTGATGGCGGACACGACCAGCAGGATGAACAGCGCGGGGATCGCGATCCCGGCGTCCACGACCCGCATCATCACGGCATCGACCCACCCACCGGCATACCCGGCGGCAGACCCCCAGAGCGTCCCGATCACGGTGGCGAGAACCCCGGCGGCAAGCCCGACGAGCAACGAGACCTTCCCGCCGTACATGAGCCGCCCCAGCTCGTCATGCCCGACGGCATCCGTACCGAGCCAATGGGAGCCGCTGGGGCCGAGGTTGACCTGTGTGAGATCGGTGTGGGTCTGGTCGGTGGAGTAGAGGAGGGGCCCGAGGAAGCAGAACAGGAAGAAGAGGGCAACTACTGCGAGTCCGGCAACAGCAAGCTTGTTGCGAGCGAAGCGAGCAATCAGGGGCGCGGGGCTGTGTCGATTTGCGGCTCCGCCGCGGGGCGTGCCCAGCCTCCACCGGCCCGCACTTTGAACACTCATGTCCGAGCCGCCTTCACTCGGGGATCCACGATCCGTTGGACGACATCGGCGAGCAGCGTCCCCACCACAGTCGCCACGGAGATCACCAACACACAGCCCAGCAGCACCGGATAGTCCGAGGACTGAGCCGCACTCCAGAACAACAGCCCCATCCCCGGGTAGTTGAAGAGCTGCTCGACAACCAGCGCACCCCCGAACAGCACCGGCACGTAGTACCCGAGCATCGCGATCACCGGAGTCAACGAGTTCCGGAAGACATGCCTGAAGAGAATCGCCCGCTGCCGCGAACCCCCCGCCCGAGCCGTCCGCACATAGTCCTCGGACAGGTTCTCCAGCGTCGCCGCCCGCATGTACCGACTGAACACGGCGACCATCGAGGCCGCCCCCGTCACCACCGGCAGCACCAACGCCATGGGATCCGCGAAGACCTGAGCAACCGTGTCCCCCTGCGGCGCCTGCGACGGAAACCACCGCACGACCTGCGTGAAGAGCATCACCAGCACAAGTCCGAGGAAATACACGGGAGTCGAGTACGCCACGAAGCTCAACGTGGTGATGACGTAGTCGGCCGGCTTGTTCCGCCGGACGGCCTGCCACATGCCCAGCGGAAGAGCGAGCAGCAGCCCGACCACCGCCGACAGCACGGTCAACACCAGTGTCTTCGGCAGCCGTTGCTCGATGAGCTGGGACACCGCCTCGTTGAGGGTGTACGACGTGCCGAGGTCCCCGTGCAGCAACTGCCGCAGGTAGTACAGGTACTGCACGGGCAGCGGCCGGTCGAGGCCCTGGTCATGGTTGAAGAGCGTGATCTGCTGGGGCGTGGCCTGCGGGCCGAGGATCCCGCGCGCGGGACCCCCGGGCAAGGCGTGCAGCAGACCGAAGACCACGACCGTCACGATGAGGACGACGACCAGCGCCTGGGCAGTCCGCCGGGTCAGATACAGGAGGGTGTCCATGCCTCAGCTGGTCCACTTCCACTGTGCCGGGTGGAAGTTGGCGAGCGGATCCTGCGAGAAGCCGCCGAGGCCGTTCTTGACGACGGAGATCTGGTAGTCGGGCTCCGGCAGCCAGATCACCGGCAGGTCCTTGGCGAGGGCCGCGCTGTAGTCCTGGACCGCCTGGGTCGAACTCGACGTCGTGGACGCGGAGATGAGCTTGTCGACGTCGGCGTTGGAGTAGTTGCCGAAGTTCGCGCCGCCCTTCGTCTGGAAGAGCGAGTCACCCGTCGGGAAGGCCGGGAAGTACCAGCTGCCGGCCGTACCGAAGTAGGACAGCTGCCACTTGCAGATCGACTGCGAGGCGGTGCACTGCGGGGTCTGCGACAGCACGGAGTTGACCGGCGCGGTCTTGATGGAGAACTTGATGCCGGTCTTCGCGAGCGAGGACTGGATCGCGCTCATCATGTTGTCGGTCACCGTCGAACCGGACTGCGACAGCACCTGCATCTGGAACTTCGTCCCCTTGGCGACCCCCTCACCGCACTGGGCGGCGCCGGTGCCGGGGCTCGTGCAGGTCATGACCCCGCCCTGCTCGCTCCAACCATGGCTGCTGAGCAGCGACTTGGCGGCCGAGGTCGAGAACGGATACGGGTCGCTCTTCTGGGTGGCCGACAGGAACGACGAGCTCTGCGCCTGGGGGACCGGGCCGTACCCGGGCACCGCCGTCCCGTTGAAGACGACCTTCGCCAGAGTGGTCTGGTCGATCGACCGCTGCACGGCCTGCCGGGCGTAGAGCTGCTTGAACACGGCACCCATGGAAGGGTTGTTGAAGTTGTACGGCATGTAGGTGATCGCCCAGCCCGACCACGGCTTCACCGTGTAACCGCGCGCGGTGAAGCTGTCCTTCTGGTCGAGGTCGGTCGCCTCGATGTAGCCGTAGTCGACGCTCCCCGAGCGCAGCGCGTTCTTCTCGGCGTCCGCCGTCGTGAAGGGGAGGAGGTTCACGGTCGGAATGCCGGGCTTCTCGCCGCCGTCGTACTTCGGGTTGGCGGCCATGACGACCTTGCCGGCCGTGGAGAAGGACTTCACGGTGTACGGGCCGCTGACCGTCTTCCACAGGGCGTTCGTGGCGTACCCGTTGATGTTCTTCGCCGCGCTGTTGAGGTACGTCCAGTCCTTCTTGGCGTCCCCGGCCTTGTCCCACACATGCTGGGGCAGCGGAGTGATGGAACTCAGCTCGTTGGCCAGCATCCACTGCGGGTTGTAGGCCTTGTCGAAGGTGATCGTGAAGTGGTGGGCGTCGACGGTCTTGAAGGACGTCCAGTTGTCCGGCGCCTTGCCCGGGTTGTAGCCCGCCCACTGCGCCTTGTTCGCCTTGATGAGGTCGAACCAGAACTTCACGTCGGCGGAGGTGATCGGCTTCCCGTCGCTCCACTGCCGCTCGCCGAGGGTGATCGTGACGCTCTTGTTGTCGGCCGCGAAGTCCGCCGCGGTCGCCACCGAGCCCTTCTTGTTCCAGCCCATGGTCCCGGTCGAGCCGTCGTAGGCGATCAACGGCTCCCACAGCGCGTTCGCGATGGAGATGTTGTTGGTGTTGAGGTGCGCCGCGGTGCCGATCGGGAGGATCCAGTTCGGGGTGAAGTTCGCGGGCAGTGCGTAGTTGATCGTGTCGTGCGACCCGGAGGACGACGTACCGCTCGACCCGGAACAGCCCGCGAGCAGCAGCGAGGCCGAGGTCAGGGAGGCACCGGCGAGGAGTCTCTTGCGGACAGGGGACATGGTTCTCCTCGGAAAAAGAGGGGCGGAGGCGGGAGTGAGGACAGTCAACGACCCCTGTGGTCGAAGAAACAGGCGTGCCGCTGTAAAAAGCCTGTTACTGCCGTTCTGGAAAAAGCGCACAGGCCATGCGGGTGACTTACGCTCGTCGCCCCGACCGCCGATCCGGAAGTAACTTCCTTCATGCCTGAAAAAAGTGCCCATCGCCGGAAGAGCACCTCGGGCGTCTCCTCACTGGCCGAGCACGTCCTCGAACTCCTCGCCTCCGGGCAGGCCGCGACCCGTACCGACCTCGCCGAACTGCTCGGCGCCGCGCCCTCGACGATCTCGCTCGCGGTGGGCCAGCTCGTGTCCCTGGGCCTGGTCGCCGAGCACGGCACCCGCTCCTCCACCGGCGGCCGGCCGCGCAAGGTGCTCCGGCTGGGCGGCAGCGACGGCTTCGCGGTCGCGGCCGAACTGGGCGGCAAGCACGCGCACGTGGGGGTCGTACTGCCCGGCGGCGGGCTCACCGACGTGTCGACCGTGCCGTTCCCGACGGCGGACGGTCCGGAGGCCGCGCTGCCGGGCCTCGCCGACACCCTCCAGGGGCTCGCCGAGCGGCGCGGGCCGGAGCTGCTGCGCGGGGTCGGCCTCTCGCTGCCGGGCCCGGTCGACGTGGCGGGCGGTGTCGTGACCCTGCCGTCCCGGATGCCCGGCTGGAACCGGTTCCCGGTCCGGGCCTGGCTGGAGGACCGGTTCGGCGTCCCGGCGGCCATCGAGAACGACGCCAACTGCATGGCCGTGGGCGAGCACACCGTGCAGCCCGCCGAACGCCGTCAGTCGATCATGGTCAAGACGGGCACCGCGATCGGCGCCGGCGTCATCGCCGACGGCCGCCTCTACCGCGGCGGCACCGGCGCGGCGGGCGAGATCACCCACGTCCGCGTGGAGGCCGCCCACGACATCCCCTGCTCCTGCGGCAACACCGGCTGCCTCGAAACCGTCGCCTCGGGCGCCGCCCTGGTACGCATCCTGCGCGGCCACGGCCTGGACGTGACCTCCACCGAGGACGTCGTACGCCTCGCCACCGACTCCCACCCCGAGGCGACCCGGGCCGTCCGCCAGGCCGGCCGCTACCTCGGCCAGGTCCTCGCAGCCAACGTCAACTTCTTCAACCCCGACGCCGTGTATCTGGGCGGCATCCTCTCCACCCTGGAACCCTTCGTCGCGGCGGTCCGCAGCCAACTCTACGAAGGCTGCCACCCGTTGGTTACCGAACACCTGGTGATCGAGCGCGCCAGCTTGGGCGCGGACGCAGGGCTGGTGGGCGCCGGCCAGTTCGCGCTGCAACGGGCCCTGGCGCAGGCATTGCAGACGGTCACAGACAAAACGCGGTGACTTGTGCTTTCAGGGGCGCGGGGCTGTGCCAATTCGCGGCTCCGCCGCGTGGGCGCGACCAGCCCCCACCCACCCGCACCCGACACACAACCTGGAGCCCCCATTGCCTTCTTCTCGTCCTGTCATCGCCATCGCGGGCCTCGGCATCGAGTCCTCGACATTTTCCCCAGCCCGCACGGAGGCCCCCGCCTTCCACCCCCAACGCGGCCCCGAGGTGTTGACCCGCTACCCCTTCCTCACCCCCGGCACCCCCCTCCGCGAGTCCGCGGACTGGCGCGGAGCCCTGGTAGGCAAGGCCCTCCCAGGCGGCACCGTAACGTCCACCGCCTTCACCGCCCTCTCCGACGAACTCGTCTTCAGACTGAGGGAGTTGGGCCCCCTGGACGGCCTCTGGTACGACATCCACGGCGCGATGACGGTCGAGGGCATGGCCGACGCCGAGGCCCAACTCCTCACCCGCATAAGGGAAACCATCGGCCCGGACACCCTCGTATCGACCTCGATGGACCTCCACGGCAACGTCTCCCGCGAACTGGTCCACCGCAGCGACCTGATCACCTGCTACCGCATGGCCCCGCACGAGGACGCCATGGACACCAAGGAACGCGCCGCCCGCAACCTCGTAGACCTCCTGGCGAGCGGCGCCCCCCGCCCGGTGAAGGCATGGATCCCGGTCCCCGTGCTCCTCGCGGGCGAGCAGACCTCCACCCGTATCGAACCGGCGAAGAGCGTCTACGCGGCCGTAGAAGACGTAGAGGCGAAGGAGGGTGTCACGGACGCGGCGATCTGGGTCGGCTACGCCTGGGCGGACGAACCCCGCAACCGCGCCGCGGTTGTCGTCACCGGCTCTTCCACCGCCCAAGTCACCGCAGGCGCAGAGCAGTTGGCGCGCGGCTTCTGGGAGGCACGTGACGACTTCGCGTTCGTCGCCCCGACCGGCACCCTGACCGAGTGCCTGGACGAGGCCCTCGCCTCCACCGCCCGCCCGTACTTCATCAGCGACACCGGCGACAACCCGACCGCCGGCGGCGCGGGCGATGTCACCTGGGGGCTCCAACAGGTCCTGGAGCGCCCGGAGTTCAAGGACCAGGACGGTCCCACGGTCATCTACGCGTCGCTGCCCGGACCCGCCGCCGTAGCCACAGCGGAGCGCGCCGGCGTCGGCGCCACCGTGACCGTCACGGCCGGCGCGGAGGTCGACGACCGCCACGCACCCCCGCTGACCCTCACCGGTGTCGTGCACTCCGTCCGCCACGGCGACCGGGACGCCGAGACCGAAGTGGTGCTGCGGGTCGGCAGCGTGTACGTGATCCTCACCCGGCTGCGGAAGCCGTACCACCACGAACACGACTTCACCGACCTGGAGTTGGAGCCGCGCGCGGCCGATCTCGTGCTCGTCAAGATCGGCTATCTCGAACCCGAGCTGTTCGCCATGGCCGCCGACTGGAAGATGGCCCTCACCCCGGGCGGGGTGGACCAGGATCTGGTCCGGCTCGGTCATCACCGCATCCGGCGGCCGATGTTCCCCTTCGACCGGGACATGGCGGAGCCGGACCTCACGGCCCGGATCATCGCCCCCTCGGACGAACCGCTCACCGGGGCGGACGAGTGAGCCTGCCGCCCCCGCCGTCCTCGATGGCCGCCTCGATCAACTGGTCCAGCAGCGCGATCAGTACGTTCCGGCACGAGTCGCGCTCGCGGGCGTCGCACAGCAGCACCCGGACGTCCTCCGGGAGCGCCAGCGCGTCGCGGACCGCCTCCGCCGGATACGGGTGCTCGCCGTAGAAGCCGTTCACGCCCACCACGAACGGGATGCCCCGGCGCTCGAAGAAGTCGACGGCCGCGAAGCTGGACTTCGGGCGGCGCACGTCGATCAGGACCACCGCGCCGAGCGCGCCGAGCGCCAGGTCGTTCCACATGAACCAGAAGCGCTGCTGGCCGGGGGTGCCGAACAGGTACAGCACCAGGTCCTGGCCTATGGTGATGCGGCCGAAGTCCAGGGCCACGGTGGTGGCCCGTTTCTCCTCGATGCCGTCGAGGTCGTCGACGGCCAGGCTCGCCGAGGTGAGCGGTTCCTCGGTGCGCAGCGGTGCGATCTCGCTCACCGAGCCGACCATGGTGGTCTTGCCGACGCCGAAGCCCCCCGCGATCAGGATCTTGACCGTCTCGGGCGGCGCGGGTGCCGGAGCGATGGTGTCAGAGCCGGCCAAGGCCCTCCCTCACTTTCTGCAGCAGGTCCATGTCCGGGCTGGTACGGGAGACCGGGTGCGGCGGACGGGCCGTGATCAGGCCCGCCTCCAGCAGGTCGCAGAGCATGATCACTACCACGCTCACCGGAAGGTCGACAAGGGCGGCTACCTCCGCCACCGCCAGCGGCTCCGCGCACAGCCGCAGGATGCGGGACTGCTCCGGCTGCGGCCGGGGCGCCCGCGCGGGCGCCGGGTCGACCGCGGTGACCGTGGTGATGAGGGTGAAATCGGCGCGGCTGGGCCGGGTTCTGCCACCGGTCAGCGTGAACGGTCGTACCAGCCGTCCCGCCGCGTCGCCACCGCTCACCTCACTCGCCGGAGCCGGCCGCGGGGCCGACGTTGGCCCTCGGCGCGGCGCTGAGATGCTCGCCTATCTTCTTCACCAGCATGTTCATCTGGTACGCCACGACCCCGACGTCCGCGCCCGGACCGGTCAGCACGACCAGGTGGGCGCCGGGTCCCGCCGAGGTGAGGATCAGATAGCTGTTCGCCATCTCGATCAGCGCCTGGCGCACCGGACCGCCCCGGAAGTCCATGCTGACCCCCTTGCTGAGGCTCATCAGCCCGGAGGCGGTGGCCGCGAGCCGCTCGGCGTCGTCGCGCAGGAACCCGGTGGACTTGCTGACGACGAGGCCGTCCTCGGACAGCACGACGGCCTGGTTCACCTCGGCCACCCGGTCCACGAGTCCGGTGAGCAACTGGTCGAGTTGGGTGTGCGTGGCGGGCACGGGACGTGTCATGGCGGAGTCCTTCATGAGCGATCGGCGGGCGGATTCGAGGAGGCGGCTGCTTCCTCCCGGTCGTACTGCGACGGCGCGTCCTCGTCGACGGAGTCTCGCGCCTGGAACGTGCCGCGCTGGAACCCGGCCAGCGAGGAAGCCGCACGTTCCGCGGTGAAGTCTTCCAGTTCTCCGTCCTCCTCGGCCGGTCCGGCCTCCTCCCGCAACTCACTGGCCAGACTGGTCTGCGGTACCCGCCGTGGCAACGGGGCGAGCCCGTCGAGATCGGCGGTCACCGGGGGCTCGGCGGACCGGGCCGGGGGTATGGCGGGCAGCGCCCTGGGCTCCGGGCTCGGTGTCTCGGCCGCCTTCTCGGCCGCGGCGGCGACCCGCTCCACCATGGCGGCCTCGTCGGCGCCCTGCGCGGCGACCGGCGCCGGCTCGTCCAAGGGCTCGGGTACGACGATCTCGTGCGGGATCAGCACGATCGCGGTCGTGCCGCCGTACGGCGAGGAGCGCAGCGTCACCGCGATGCCGTGCCGGACGGCGAGCCGGGCGATCACGAACATGCCCAGCCGCAGGTCGTCGGCGAGGGCGACGACGTCGAACTGCGGGGCCACCGCGAGCTGTTGGTTGAGCGAGGCGTAGTCCTCCTCGGACATGCCGAGCCCGCGGTCCTCGACCTCGATCACCAGACCCTTGGCGACCATCGCGGCCCGCACACCGACCGGGCTGGGCGCGGGGGAGTACACCGTCGCGTTGTCGATCAGCTCGGCCAGCAGGTGGATCACGTCGGCCACCGCGGGCGGTGCCAGGCACACCTCCTCCTCGGTGTGCACCTCCACCCGCTGGTACTCGGCGACCTCACCGACGGCGCTGCGCAGGATGTCGATCAGCGCGACCGGCTCGGTCCAGCTGCGGCGCGGCTGCTCACCGCTGATGACGACGAGGTTCTCCTCGTAGCGGCGCAACTGACTTGCCGTGGAGTCCAGTTCGTACAGACCACGCAGCACCTCGGGGTCGTCGTGCCGGCGTTCCAGCTGGTCGAGCTTGGTGAGCTGGAGGTTGATCAGGTTCTGGCTCTGCCGGGCGATGCCGAGGATGACCTTCTGGAACCCCCGCCGGGTGTCGGCGAGTTCGATCGCGGTGTGCACGGCGGTGCGCTGCGCGGTGTTGAACGCCTGGGCCACCTGGCCGAGTTCGTCGCCGCCGTAGTCGAGTGGCGGGGCCGCCGACTCCACGTCGATCTTCTCGCCGCGGTTCAACCGGGCGACCACGTCCGGGAGTCGGTCCTCCGCCAGGCTCAGCGTGGCCACCCTCAGGCCGCGCAGCCGCCGGGACAGGGAGCGGGTGATCCGCCAGGACATGCCGACGCACAGCAGCAGGGCGGCGAGACCGCCCGCGCTCAGCGAGGCGGCGGTGAGCAGCAGGTTGTGCGCCTTGTCGGAGCTGCGGTCGAGGAGTGCGGCCGTCTGCTGCCGGATCAACCCCTCGTACTCGGCGGCGACTTGGGTCAGGGCCGCGTTCCACTGCTTCTGCTCGGCCGGCAGGACGATCCTGCCGGCCGAGCCGTTGTCCGGCACCGCCTTGTCCGCCGTGCCCGCCGTGAGCACCGCGTCCTCCGTGGACTCCAGGGTGCTCCATGCGACGCTCTGCAGAATGTGCTCGATCTTCGTCTTGGTCGCGCCCTGGAACCCGGTGGCGATCTGGTCCTCGACCAGCCAGCGCCGGGCGTGCACCAGCTCGGCGAACTGCTCCCACGCCGCGTTGTTGACGTGCCCGGAGGGCCAGGCCAGCGTCAGCTGCGCGTCCTCCTGGGAGACCAGCTCCGCCCCGTGCTCCAGTGCGACGAGCGGCTCCGCCTGCGAGGTGAGGTCGCCGTCGTCGACCTGGGACAGCTGCTGGAAGGCCTGGATCTGGTCGTCGATGATCGAGGTGTACTGGTCCAGTACCTGCTGGGGCGTGATGTCGGTGGGCTTGTCCACCTGGCTGCGGTAGTACTCCAGGCTGTCCACCGACGCGACGACCGAGTACATCCGGTCCCTGATGCGTGCGGGCGCCTTCTTGATCGCGCCGGACTGGGCCACGAGCTGGGCCACCGCCTTGTCCGTCGCCGCGCGCTGTGCCTTGAGCGCGGCCTCGGAACCGTGCGGTGAGGCCATCCACGCCGCCGAGAGGCTGCGCTCCTTCTGGAGCGCGAGCGCGGCCTCGGTGCCCATCGCGCCGGTCGATCTGCTCAGCTCCGTCTGCGACCGCAGCCGTAGGCCCTCCGTGAACATCTGGGTCGTCGTCACGCCCCACATCGCGGCCAGCGTGACGCTGGGGACCAGGGCGAGCAGGATCAGGGAAAGACGTATGGAACCGACGCGGCGCCGGGCACCTGTCCGTGGAGACATCGTGGTCGTCCTCGCTACATCCTCGTACGAAGTGTCCGGTCAGCGCGTTCCGTCGGCCGCGTACTTCGCGACCGCGCCGACGTTCGTCTTCGTCACGAACGCCGGGCCGGTGAGCACGGGAGCCACCCCGCCGCCACTGATGTTGCCGTTGGTCTTGTACAGCCACAACGAGTCCACGGCCAGATAGCCCTGCAGATACGGTTGTTGATCAACCGCGAACTGTACGGTCCCGCTCTGCACGGCCTTGACCAGGTCCGAGTTGAGGTCGAAGGTCGCAACCTTGGCCTTGCTGCCCGCCGCCTTCACGGACTTGACCGCGGACAGCGCGAACTGGGCGCCCAACGTGACCACTTCGTCGATGCTGGGGTCCTGCTTCAGCCGGTCCGTGACACTCGCGGACACGGTGTTCATGTCGGTACCGTCCACATAGAGCATGTCGGTCACGCCGGTGAACGTCTTCTTCACGCCCGCGCAGCGCGCCTCCAGGGCGACATTGCCCCGCTCATGGATCACGCACAGGGCGTGCTCGGCCTTGAGCTCGTCCAGTTTCTCGCCGACGGCGCGGCCCGCGACACTCTCGTCCTGCCCGAAGAACTCCAGGACACCGTCCGACTGCCAGGAGTCGATACCGGAGTTGAGGCCGACCACGGGGATGTCCGACGACCTGGCCTGGGCGATCGGCGCCTTCATCGCGTCCGGCTTGGCGAGCGTCAGCGCGATGCCGTCGACCCCGTCCCGGATCGCGTCCCGCACGAGCTCGGCCTGCCCGGTGGCGTCCGGGTCGCTCGTGTACGTCAGCGCTACGCCGTCCTTGGCGGCGGCGGCCTCGGCGCCCTTCTTCACCAGCACCCAGAAGGCGTCGCCCTTGCTCGCGTGGGTGACCATGGCGATCTTGAGCCCGCCGGTGCTCCCGGCACCGGACGCGTCCGTGCCCGAGCCGGACCCGGAACCACCGGTACCGGAGCAGCCGGCGAGCAGCAGACAGACGGCGACGGCGCCGGTCAGCACCGTGCCGCGTATGTGACGGAAGGGGACGTGAGGTGAGGGAGGAGTGGTCATGGGGGGTGCGGCACCTCGCTGTGCGGCCGAGCCTGGGGACGGGGAGAGTACGCCCGGAGCCGTATGAGGTGCGCCGACCGGGTGACTCCCGCTGGGCCGGAGCCAATCGCGTGTGACCGCTGGTAGTCAAGTGAGCAGCGACCCGCAGTGAGTTGTTGCTGCCGCATTGTGATCATCTCGACGTCGTAAGGAGGTTGAGGAGGTTACGTACGAGAGGCCGGACGGTTACATCGGCAAGTATGGCTCCACGCGGGGGACTTCGCCCTCATGGGGGCGCGGCGCACAGCCTGCTCCGTGTCGGGCGCGTCAATGCCGAGGACCGCGGCGATCCGGCTGAAGGGCGCCCGGCCGTCGATGTGCGGGGCGTGGATCGGACCGCGGTCCGGGGCGTCCGGCAGGCTCCGGGCCATGTCCTCCCGAAGGTCGATCGTGACCCCCGAAGGCCGGTCATGACCCCGGAAGTCCGGTCAGAGGTCGAACTCGTGCGGCGGCAGGTCCAGGGTGAAGCAGGCCTCGCGGACCACGGCCTGCTCGGTCTTGTCGAAGTCGCCGTCCGCGCCGCCGATCACGATGCCGATCTGGATCACGGCACGCGCCTCGGCGGGCTTCTTCTTCGCCTTGGCGATCTCCTGGAGCACGCCGACCTTGCCGAATGCGAAGTCGGCCGTCAGCTTGTCGAGGTTCGCGTCGAAACGGCGCTGGAGGTCCATCGCGTCGAAGTTCTGCAGCACCTCGTTGCTCGCGATGAGCTGGGCGACGCGCTGCCGCTCCGAGGGGTCCACCGTGCCGTCGGCGGCGGCCACGAGCGCGCACATCGCCATGCTCGCGTCGCGGAACGCCCCGCTCTTCAGATCGTTCTTCTTCGCCACGAGCTGGGTCTGCATCGTCGACGCGGACTCCTTGAAGCGGTCCCAAAGGGCCATGCGAACTCCATGCGTAGTAGTCGTGGTAGTCGTGCGTATACAAATTCGTGGCTGCAGCACCGTGGAAACTCCCCGGACCGGGGAGAAGTTCCGGCCCCTAGACTGGGGCGGTTCGTACGAAAGCTACGGCCAGGACGGAGGCGACGACGGTGCAGACAGCCGGCCGCGGCTTCGAGGACCCGTCCGCCGACGTGCTCGCGGGCGCCGCCGCCGCTTTCGGACTCCTGGCCTCGCCCGCGCGGCTGCACATCGTGTGGGCGCTGGCCCAGGGCGAGAGCGATGTCACCGGGCTCGCCGAGCGGGTCGGCGGCGCGCTGCCCGCCGTCAGCCAGCACCTCACCAAACTGAAACTCGCCGGCCTGGTCCGCTCCCGCCGCGAGGGCCGCCGCCAGGTGTACTTCGTCGACGACCCCGACGTGGTCGACGTGGTCCGGCTCGCGGTCGCCCGCCTCACCGACCGCGCCGACCGCGACGTGCCCGCCCCCCGACTCCGTGGCCTCTGACGCCGCCGCCCACCGGCACACCCCGCTCCAGGCGCTGCGGCACCTCGACACCGGCCCGCGCGGACTGACCGAACCGGAGGCCGCCGCCCGGCTCGCGGAAACCGGCGAGAACACCCTCCCGGAACGCCGTACGACACCCTGGCACCGCCTGTTCCTGCGCAGTCTGCGCGACCCCTTCACCGTCGTCCTGCTCTGCCTCGGCCTGGTCTCGGCACTCGTGGCCTCCTGGGGCACTGCCGCCGTGATCCTCGCGCTCGTCGCGGTGAGTTGTGTGCTGCGGGCCGGCGGCGAGCACCGGGCCGACCGCTCCCTGCACGGCCTGCGCGAGCTGGTCGGCTCGACCGCCTGTGTGCTGCGCCGCGCGGAGGCCGGGGCACCGGTGCGGGCCCGGGAGATACCGGTCGCCGAACTGGTCCCGGGCGACGTGGTCGGGCTCGGTCCCGGCGACCTCGTCCCGGCGGATCTACGACTGCTGCGCGCGAGCGGGCTGACCGTCCACCAGGCCGCGCTGACCGGCGAGTCCGCGCCGGTCGCCAAGGCCGCCCTGGACCTGCCCGGCGCGGCCGACGAGGGCCCCTTCGCCCAGCCGCACCTGTGCTTCCAGGGCAGCGGTGTCGTCTCGGGCAGTGCCACTGCGGTCGTCCTGGAGACGGGCGCGCGGACCCGGTTCGCCGCCGCGCACGGCGGGCCGGTGCGGCGCGCGCCGAGCGCCTTCGACCGCTCGGTGCACGGCGTCTCCTGGGTGCTGATCCGGTTCATGCTGCTGACGCCCCCGCTGGTCCTGATGGCCAACGCGGCGCTGCGTGGCCGGGGCGTTGAGACGTTGCCGTTCGCCGTCGCGGTGGCGGTCGGGCTGACCCCCGAGATGCTCCCGGTGATCGTGACGACCTGCCTCGCACGCGGGGCCGCGCTGCTCGCCCGTACGCACGGCGTCGTCGTCAGACGGCTGCCCGCCCTGCACGACCTGGGCGCCGTGGACGTGCTCTGCCTCGACAAGACCGGCACCCTCACCCAGGACCGCCCGGTCGTGGAACGCGCCCTCGGCCCCGACGGCCGTGAGGACCCCGACGTCCTGAACCGGGCCGCCACAGCCGCCTGGTGGACCCTCCAGCTCGCCGACGCACCCGTCCCGGACGCCCTCGACGAAGCACTGCTGGCCGCGGCCGGGCCGGTGGGGGAGGAGTACGACGGGATCGCGGCCGTGCCCTTCGACCCGGTGCGGCGGCTCGCCTCGGCGGTGGTGCGCGGCGACGCCCTCGGGACCCACACCCTCATCGTCAAGGGCGCCGTCGAGGACGTCGTGGAACGGTGTCTGCTGGAGCCCGGCGAACGGGACCGACTGCTCGCCCTGGCCACCCGTGAGGCCGAGTCCGGGCTGCGGCTGCTGGCGGTCGCCACCGCCGAACTCCCGGCCCGCACACGCGCGTACACCCCTGCCGACGAACGGGGCCTGACCTTCCGGGGGCTGGTCACCTTCCACGACGCCGTCGACCCGGCCGCGCCGGAAGCCCTGCGCGCCTTGGCCGAGCTGGGCATCGGCGTGCGGATCCTCACCGGCGACCATCCGGCCACGGCGGCCCGGGTGTGCCGGGAACTGGGACTTGACCCCGGGCAGGTGCGGGTCTCCGCCCGCTGCACCCCTCAGGACAAGGCCCGCGCGGTCGCCGCCCTCCGCGCGGCCGGACACACCGTCGGCTTCCTCGGCGACGGCCTCAACGACGTGCCCGCGCTGCGCGCCGCGGACGTAGGGATCGCACCCCGGGCCGCCGTCGACGTGGCCCGCGAGGCCGCCGACGTCGTGCTCGCCGGGAAGGACCTCACCGCGATCCGGCACGCGGTCACGGCCGGCCGGCACAGCAGCGCGAACATCGCCTCGTATCTGCGGGTCACGTTCTCCTCGAACCTCGGCAACGTCATCGCGATGCTCGCCGCCGGTCTGCTGCTGCCGTTCCTGCCGATGCTCCCGGCCCAGGTGCTCGCCCAGAACCTCTGCTTCGACGCGGCCCAGCTGGCCTTCGCCCACGACCGGCCGCCGGCCGCCGTACTGCGCCGGCCGACCGAGCTGCGGCCCCGGGCGTTCCTGCGGTTCATCACCGGGTTCGGGGTGCTCAACGCGGTCGCCGACCTCGCCACCTTCGCCGTGCTCGCGCTCGCGCTGCGCGGCCCCGACGCGGTGGACGACGAGGTGCTGTTCCACTCGGCCTGGTTCACCGAGAACCTGCTCACCCAGGCCCTCGTGATGCTGCTCCTGCGGACCGGCCGGAGCCTCGCGGAGGGCGGCGGACCGGGGCCGGTCGGGCGGGCCGCGGCCGTACTGGCCGCCGTCGGACTGCTGCTGCCGCCGAGTCCGCTGGGCGCGGCGCTCGGCATGACGGGGCTCGCGCTTCCCTACTACCTGCTGCTCGCCGCCGTGCTCGGTCTGTACGCCCTGGCCCTGAGGGGTCTGCGATCCACTCGTGGGTTGTACAGTTGCGCAACATAGCAACTGTTGTCAGGGAAGAGAGGGCGCGGTCATGCTCCGCAACGGACTGGAACCATGGCACCTGCTGGTCGTGGCGATCGTCGTCATCCTGCTGTTCGGCTCGAAGAAGCTTCCCGAGGCCGCGCGCGGGCTGGGCAAGTCGATGCGCATCCTCAAGAGCGAGGCGAAGGCGATGAAGACCGACGACCTGGCCACCGCGGCGCCGGCGGAGCCGACGTCGGTGCAGATGGCGACGGAGCCGGCCGTGACCCCCGCACAGCCGGAGCCCAGGACGGCCCCCGAGCCGACCGGCACGGCTGGCTGAGGCCTCCGGCCCCGTGCTTCGCGGGTAGCTGACGCCTCCGGTGGGACCGGCCGGGGCCCAGCGCTCCGGTCGGCCCCGGGGATCGGCACCACCCCCGCGCTGCCGGACCCGCTCCGGACGATCAGTGCCGGGCGGCGATGAAGGCGCTGACCTTGTCGGCCAACTTCTTTCCGGCCTGTGCCTTCGCGGGGTCGTCGGGCGCAGTGATGGCCGAGATGCGGGGGCGTGCCGAGGTGGCGCCGATGATCACGAACTCCTGGTGCGGGTTGGCGCGCGCGGCGGCCTCGGTCGCTGGTTTCATGCCGGTGCCGACGGTGACGATCAGCTCGCAGTGGTGCTGCACGGCGCCGTTGAAGTACGGCAGCGCCGCCTTGACGTCGATGGTGGGGGTGGGGAAACGCTGGGCGTTGACCCGGCCGGAGCGCGCCGCGTCCTGCATGCCCTGCCAGGACGCCTGGCTGAGCCGGGCGTCGGTGGCGCCCGCGGGCGAGACGAGCAGACAGGCCCGGAAGTTGCGGGAGACGTTGGCGGCCCGGGGCTGAGTGCTCCCGCCTCCGGTGAGCAGCGCGGTGAGCGACAGGACCACCACGAGGGCGGTGGCCGTGACGGCCGTGACGACCGGGTGGCCGCGGACGAGACCCGTGAGGCGGTGGACGGGGCGCGCGGTGATCGTGGTGAGCCGCATGCTGATCGGGTTCCTCCTGTGGATCATGTACGAGGACTGGATCACGTACGACGACGGGAGCGGCGGCGGACGAGGAGGCCACCCGCCCCGGCGGCGGTCACCACGGCCGCCGCGCCGACGACCGCGACGGTTCCGCCTGGAACGCCGCCCGTCGTGTCGGCGGCTGCCTTCGGGGCGCCGTCGCCGGAGGCGGTGAGCAGCGGATTGGCGCTGGAGGCCGGAGTCGGTGCGCCCAGGGCCTTCAGGGGGTCGACGATGCCGTAGCCGAAGCGGTCGTCACGGCCGGAACCCCCGCCGGGGCGGTCGGCGGTGCCGATGAGCCGGGCGATGATCTGACCGGCGCTCTCCGACGGGTACGCGGCTCGCAGCAGTGCGGCGGCGGCGGACACATAGGGAGCGGAATAGCTGGTTCCGTCCTTGGTGAGGTAGCCACCGCTGTTCCTCGTCGAGTAGATGTCCACCGCCGGGGCGGCCAACGCGACATAGGAACCCGATTCGCCGGAGGACCAGAACCCGCCGTCGCGGGTGGTGCCGGAGACGGCCAGGACGCCGGGGAAGGCGGCCGGATACCCCACCGGATTTCCCGTCAGGCCGTTGTTGCCCGCCGCCGCGACCACGACGGCGTCGTGGCGGCGCGCATAGGCGACCGCGTCCCGGATCTGGGGGTCGGGGTCGGTGGTCACCATCGAGATGTTGATGACCGAGGCCCGGTGGTCGGTGGCGTAGACGATGCCCCGGGCAAGGGCGAGCGGATCCGCGGCGTTGTCGGCGCTGACCCGGACCGGGAGCACCGTCGCCCGGGGAGCCAGTCCGGCCATGCCCTTGCCGGTGGTGCCGGAGCCCGCGATGACCCCGGCGACCGAGGTGCCGTGCGAGTCGGCCGAGACGTCGACCCGGCCGTCGGCGGCCTGGCCGGTGACATCGGTACCGGGAAGGACCCGGCCCGCCAGGTCGGGGTGACGGGCGTTCACCCCGGTGTCGACCACCGCGACCGTGACGCCGGCCCCCTGACTGAGCCGCCAGATCCGGGAGGCGTCGAAGTGCTGGGCGTCCAGCGGCCATTCGGCACTGAGCGGCGTGGGTGCGGCGGGCTGCCCGGCGGTGGCCGCGGGTGCGGCACCCAGGAGGAGCAGCAGCGGCAGGCCGACGTATGCGCAGGCGCGCAAAGCGCCCGACGGTACCAGTCTCATCCGCCCCCGCAGCCCCTCCGATGTCCTGTGAGTGCAGCCTTGCTCGTCAACTGGAAAGAATGGGACGGGAGTTGGTCAGGAGAGCCGTAAAGACTTGCAATGTACTGGTCAACCTTGGTGTGCGATGCGGTCTTTGGCTCCATTGGCCCGGGATATACGGCTGTCCCGGTCCGTCGTCCCGCTGATAGAGATCCGGCTGTCCGGAGTTGGATGTGGGGTACTGCTGGGGGGCAACAACGATGGGCCGCTTGTGGAGATCCGTCCGGCATGTGCCGACGGCGCTGAGAGCGACGGCGTTCGTGGCGGTCGCCGCACTGGTCGCGGTGCAGGGCGGCCAGGCCGCCCAAGCGTTACCAGGAACGGCGGCCACCCCCGCCACCCCGGCACAGCGGACCGGCACCGCTGCGGGCAAGAAGCACACGGTCCCCGCCTCGGCGACGAAGAGCAGAGCCGGAACCACGCTGCCCAACTCCGAGCCCGGCCAGGTCAAGGGCGCGGTGGGCGCGTACAAGGCGCACGGCGCGAAGAGCGGCCCGGTGAACTCCGGCAGCAGGATCCACAAAGCCCCGAAGCCCGTCGCCGCACGGGCGACGAAGAAGCATCAGGGCTTCGTCGCGTCCACCAGCGTGGAGCAGCCCAAACTCGACACCGCCACCACGACCGTCTTCAGGAACGCCGACGGAACCTACACCGCGCAGGTCCATACGCACGCGGTCAACTACCGTAAGGCAGATGGCAGTTGGGCGCCCATCACCGCCGCCACCAACACTCCCGCCGGCCCCCCGGGAACGGCCGACGCGGCCTCCTACCGGACGGCGGCCGTCGCCGCGGGCAACCCGACCGGCCAGGGCAACGCGTCCTCCTCGACCTACGTCGAGTCCGGCGTCACCCAGAACTTCAACGGCAACGGCCAGCTGTACGTCGGCAAGTACCAGAGCCACGACTACAACTCGTTCCTCCAGTTCAGCGGCCTCGGTACCCAGTTCGCCAACGACTACGTCGTCAACTCGACGCTCTGGCTGGACACCGAGTACTCCGGTCTGGACACCACCGGAGCCTGCTCCGCCCAGGCGGTGAACGTCTTCCCGGTCAGCGCCTCCTGGGACCCGGCGAAGATCAACACCTACCCGGGCCCGGGCTACGGGGCGCAGGCGGGCAGCGCCTCCTTCGCGGCCGGCACCGACTGCTCCAACGGCCGCCAGTGGGAGGGTATTTCCCTCGACACCAAGACGGTCATGAACTGGGCCCACGGCTGGGCGCCGAACTACGGGCTCGCGCTCACCGCGGCCAGTACCGCCGCCGCGGCCAAGGAGTTCTACGCCGACGACCCGTACCTGGCCATCGAGTACACGCCCAACGGCGCCGGCGCCTCCTACTCCGAGGTCAGCTACGCCTCGCCGTGGAACAATCAGCCCGGCTGGGGCAAGGTCACCGTGCAGAACCGCGGTACGGCCACCTGGACCCCGACCAACGGCTACAAGCTCTCGTACCAGCTCTACACCGTCTCCGGCACCACCCGCACCCTGCTCACCAGCCCCGCCTCCACCCCGGCCGCGATGCCCTCGGCGGTCGCGCCGAACAAGCCGGTCACCGTCACCGCGTCCATCCCCGCCCTCACGGCCGGGCAGACCTATCTGATCTGCTGGGACATGTCCTACAACGGGACGCTGTTCTCCACCTACGGGGTCCCGCAGACCTGTTACTCCCTGCCGGTGGTCAACAACCCGCCGATCGTGGACACGTTCACGCCCGGCAACAACGGCTCGGTGTTCAGCCTCACCCCGACGCTGGCCGTGACCGCGCACGACCCGGACAACTACCCGGGTACCGCGCTCAGTTACTCGTTCAACGTCTACGCCAACGGTTCGACCACCGCGCTGGCCTCCTCGGGTGCGCTCACCACGCCCGCCTGGACCGTCCCGGCCGGCAAGCTCGCGTACGGCAAGACGTTCTACTGGACCGCCCAGGTCAGCGACGGCAACGCCGCCTCGCTGTGGTCCGCGCCCGACTACTTCACCATTCCGGCCGCGCCCCAGCCGCTCGTCACCGCGCATCTCGGCGCGGCCCCCTACGACGCCACCGTCAAGGGCGTCGACCCGCAGCTCGGCGACTACTCGACGCAGACCACCGACGCGACCATCCCGGGCCCGTCCGACGGCCCGACGCTCAGCGTCCAGCGCACGTACAACAGCCTCGACCCCGGTGTGTTCAAGGCGTTCGGCGCGGGCTGGTCGTCGTTGCTGGACATGCGCGCCACCGAGGACGCGGACGGTTCCGGCAACGTCGTGATCACCCTGGCGGACGGACGCCAGGAACGGTTCGGTGCCAACGGCGACGGCACCTACAGCCCGCCGGCCGGCGACTACGCCGTCCTGTCCGCACCGACGGGTGGATACGGCACCTCCGGCTTCATGCTGACGGAGAAGTCGGGCACACGGTACTTCTTCCAGGACCAGAACACCGATCCGGTCACCGGTCAGACCTACTGGGGTCTGACCCAGTACGGCAACCGCAACGGTCACGGTCTGGACATCCAGTGGCTGCCCGTCACCCTCACCCTTCCGGACGGCAGCACCATCAATCCCGAGGAGCCGACGGGGGTCGGCTACAACCTGGACCAGGACAACGGTTTCAATGCCGGTGACCACAACACGGCCGACATGCCTGTCACGCTCCAGCTCACCTGGGGCATCCAGCAGGTCACCGCCTCCGACGGCACCGTCAAGAACGTCCCGCACGTCGACAAGGTCACCTCCAAGCCGGGCCTGTTCGCGACCACCCGCAACCCGTGGGCGTACGGCTACGACTCCGCCGGTGACCTCACCTCGGTCTGCCCGCCCGCCACCAGCAGCACCACCGCGTCGGCCTGCACCCGGTACAGCTACACGTCCGGCTCCGGCTCCGGGTCGCACTTCGCCTCGATGGTCCTGGACTCCAACCCCACGGACTACTGGCGGCTCGGCGACGCGACCGGCTCGGCCACCGCCAAGGACGGCGTCGTCGCCAACGAGAGCACCACCGACGCCACCGCCGCCAACGTCACGTTCGGCCAGGCGGGCCCGCTGGCCGGCACCTCCGCCACCGCGGCCTCCTTCAACGGCACCAGCTCCTACCTGGCGCTGCCCGACAACCTGCCGGCCAACAGCAGCAACCTCGCCGTCGGCATGTGGTTCAAGACCACACAGGCGGGCGGCACGCTCTTCTCCTACCAGAGCGGAAAACCCGGTACCTCCGTCACCTCCGGCTACGTCCCCTCGATATACATCGGCACCGACGGCAAGCTCCGCGCCGAGTTCTGGAACGGACACGCCGCACCGATGGCCTCGCCCAACGCCGTGAACGACGGCAAGTGGCACTATGCGGTGCTGTCCGGCGCCCGTACCGACCAGACCCTGTACCTGGACGGCGCCAAGGTCGCCACCCTCACCGGCACCACCATCAGCTTCGGAGCCTGGCCCTACACCACCGTCGGCGCGGGCGAACTCGCCGGAACCTGGCCGTCGGTCCCGACCGGCAACGCCCTGGGCTGGTTCAACGGCCAGATCGAGGACGTCTCCTTCCTCCAGCACCCGGTCGGCCTGCCCGCCGTCCAGCAGGAGTACGCCTCCGCCACCCTCGCCGCCCGCGAACTGACGGGCAGCACCCTGCCCTCCGGCAAGACCGCGCTCGCCGTCGGCTACGACGCGCTGACCGACCGCGCGTCCACCGTCACCGACGCCGACGGCGGCGCCTACCAACTGGCCACCCCGGTCACCACCGGCAGCAACAACTACTACTACGGCGCCGTCCGCGGCACCCGGCCCGCCCACGACTACCCGATGACCGAGTCGTCCGGTCTCACCGCCGCCGACCAGTACGGCGTCGACCGCCCGGCCGGCGGCGCGTCCGACGGCATCTACAACGACGTCATGCTCGGCGAACCCGGCATCTTCGGCCCCGGCGGGGACTCCGCGGCCGGCTTCAACGGCACCGACTCCTCCCTGTCACTGCCCACCGGAGCCCTCGACGACAGCAGCGGCAACGCCTCCGTCGCTCTCTGGTTCAACACCAAACAGGCGGGCGGCGTCCTCTTCTCTTACCAGAACGCCCCGATCGGCTCGGTGCCCACCAGCTACACCCCGGCCCTCTACATCGGTACGGACGGCCTGCTGCACGGCCAGTTCTGGGACGGCACCACCTCCCCGATGGCCTCCAAGGCGGCGGTCAACGACGGCAACTGGCATCTCGTGGTGCTGACCGCGAGCGGCACCGGCCAGACCCTGTGGCTCGACGGCCAGAGCCAGGCCACCCGCACCGGCAAGACCATCGCGGGCCAGGTGAAGACCTGGGGCGAGACCACGGTGAGCGTCGGCGCCGGATACATCGCCGGCTCCTGGACGAAGCCGCCCACCAACGCGCAGGGGTACTTCAACGGCGAGATCGGCCAGGTCGGGATCTACCAGACCGACCTCGGCCAGAGCAGCGTGGAAGCCCCGCTCGGGCTGTACACGGCCAAGGGCTCGGCCACCCTGCTCACGCCGTCGACCACGCTGACGGTCACCGATCCCGCGCAGCACACCGAGACGTACACCTTCGACCCGTCGAACGGGAACCGCACCACCGCCATCACCGACGCGGGCGGCGGCCGGACGACGTACGCCTACGACTCCCTCGGCTTCCAGGACGCCGTCACCGACCCCGACGGGCACTCGACCAGCCGTCAGCACGACACGTACGGCAACGTCCTGGCGACGACGACCTGCCGCCAGCCGAACTCCTGCCAGACCTCGTACTTCAGCTACCACACCAACGCGGCCGACCCGATGGACCCGCTCAACGGCAAGGTCCTCTACGCGGCCGACGCCCGCTCCGGAGCGACCGGCACCGCCAACCCGGCCTACCGGACGGCCTACACCTACACACCGTTCGGTGCCTTGGCCTCGGTCACCACGCCCCCGACCCCGGACCACCCGACCGGCCGGACGACCAGATACACGTACTACAACGACAACGAGACCTTCACGGACAACTCCGGCGTGCCGTACACCGAGGTGTACGGGATGCTCGCCACGGTCACCGACCCGAGCGGCAAGGTCACCCGCTACCACTACTGCGGCACCGGGTGGGACGGGAAGGTATGCAGCGAGAGGGACCCGTCCGGCCAGATCACGTACTACCTGAACGACACCCTCGGCCACCTCACCACCAAGGCGGTCAGCTCCGACACCTACCCGGTGACGTTCACCTCCACCGGCGCGCCGGCCGGCGGCGTGCAGACCCAGTACACCTACGACCCGCTGGGCCGGACCCTCACCGAGACCGGCCCGGCGACCACCGACGCGGTCAGGGGCGTCACCCACACTCCGAAGACGACCTGCACGTACGACGCGGACGGCGATCTGACCGGCACGTCGACCGCCGACACCACCGGCCAGGACACCACCCGCGCCACGACCTACGCGTACGACGACAACGACCGCGTCAAGACCGTCACCGATCCGGCAGGCCAGGTCACCGCATACACGTACGACACCTTCGGCCGGAAGACGACCGAGACGAACCCGGCCGGCACCACCTACCGGTACGCCTACTCGCCGACGGGTCAGCTGCTCACCACCACCCTGCTCGGCTGGACCGGTGACCCGACCACGCCCTCCGACCCGACCGACCTGGTCGTGGAGTCCCGGGCCTACGACCCGGCGGGGCGGCTCGCGTCCGTCACCGACTCCATGGGCCGGACCACCGCCTACAGCTACTTCGACGACAACCTGCTCCAGTCCCAGACCGACGCCTCCGGCACGTCCATCGCGACCACCACCAAGGCCTACGACTACGACGCCGCCGGCAACATGACGTGGGAGTGCGACGTCTGGTCCGGCACGGCCTGCCTGAAGCAGACCCAGTACACGGTGGACGCGGCCGACCGGACGACGAGGACGGCGGTCGACCCGTCCGGTGTCAGCCGGATCACCGTCAACACCTTCGACCCGGACGACAACGTCCTGTCCCGCATCCTCACCGGGGGCGGCCAGACCCGGCAGATCGGCTACTCCTACGACGCCGCCGGAAACCGGACCGCCCAGTCCGTACGGACCGACACCACGGGGCCGACCGGTTACTGGCCGCTCTCCGAGGGTGCGGTCACCGCCGCCGACTCCTCCGGCAACGGCTTCACCGGCACGCCGTCCACCGGCACCTCCTGGGGGCCGCCCGGCAGCAACTACACGTCGTTCAACGGAACTTCCGGCGCCGTCCTCACCAGCGGCACATCCGTCGTGGACACCACCAAGGCCTTCTCCGTCTCGGCGTGGGCCTACCTGAGCGCCACCAGCACCACGAAGGACTTCACGGTCGTCAGCCAGCAGGGCGCCCAGAACAGCGCCTTCCAGCTGGAGTACAACCACACCACCAAGTCCTGGGCCTTCGTCCGCGCGAGCAACGACACCACCACGGCGACGAGTTACGTCGCCAGCGCCCCCACCGCCGCCACCGCCGGCACCTGGACCCACCTGGTCGGCGTCATGGACGCGCTCGGGAACCTGAGCCTGTACGTCAACGACGTCGAGGTCAGCGGCAACTGCCTCAACTGCACCCTGGTGACCGACCCCACGCCGATGGCCAGCACCGTGGGCGTGGCGATCGGCCGGGGCAAGGCCGCAGGCGCCTCGGTCAACTGGTTCGCGGGCCGGGTCCGAGACGTCCAGCTCTACGGGCGCGAACTCAAGCCCAACGAGATCGGCCAGCTCTACGCCTCGGCCACCACCACCGGTGAGTCCCCGGTCACGGTGGGAGCGGCGGGCTGGTGGAAGCTGGACGACGGTGAGAACCCCTCGGCCGGCGACCACTCAGGCGCCGGGAACGCCGGCACGCTGAACGCCTCGACGAGCTGGTCGACGGAGAACGGCGGCTCCGCCGTCTTCGCCGGGGCCGGCCAGATCGCCACCGGCGGCCCGGTGGTCGACACCACCAAGAGCTTCTCGGTGTCCGCGTGGGCGAAGATCACCACGACCCCGGCCGGCACCTGGCAGACGGTCATGGCCCAACAGGGCACCCAGGCCGCCGGGTTCTCCCTCGACTACAACCCGACCGCGGGCCGGTGGGCGTTCGACCGGGCCACCACCGATGCCGCGTCCCCGACCCTCGCCGGTGCCACCTCCACCGCCGCCCCCACCCTCAACACCTGGACCCATCTGGTCGGCACGTACGACGCGAGCAGCGGCAAGATGACGCTCTACGTCAACGGCACCGCCCAGAACACGGCGACGGACACCACGCCCGTCGCGAGCTCAGGACCGTTCGTCATCGGCCGGGGATACGCGGCCGGCGCTGCTGCCCAGTACCTCAACGGCTCGGTCAGCAACGTCCAGACGTACAACCGCGTCCTGTCCGCCACCGAGGTCGCCGCGCTGCACACATCGGCGGCCGGCACCGCGGGCTCCGCGCCGCTGACCACCACCTGGAGCTACGACCAGCGCGGCCTGCCGGTCACGATGACCGACGCACGCGGCAACGCCGCCGGCGCCACAGCGTCCGCGTACACCACCGCCTACGTCTACGACGAGGACGGTCGGCTCACCACCACGTCCTCGCCGCCCGTCAGCACCGAGACCGGAGGGGGCGCCGCCCAGCAGACCGTGGCCGTCGCCGAGTCGGGCTATGACACCTTCGGCGAACCGGTCGAGACCGACGACGCCGACGGCGACATCGTCACCACCACCTACGACCTCGACGGCCGCGTCCAGGCCGTCTCCCAGCCGGCGTACACCCCACCGGACGGCTCCGGCGCGATCACCCCGACCACCTCCTACACCTACGACGCGCTCGGCGACGTCCACACCCAGACCGACCCGCTGAACCACACGGCGTCGTACGTCTACGACCAGCTGGGCGACCGCGTCCAGCAGACCCTGCCCGGCGGCCTGGTCACCCACGTCGGCTACGACACCGACGGCGAGGTCCTCAACAGCACCGACCCGACCGGAGCCAGGACCGAGGCGACCTACGACGCGCTCGGCCGCAAGGCCACCAGCACCCAGGTGGAGCGCAGGCCCGCCCCGGTCGCGTACACGACGAAGTACGGCTACGACGGACTCGGCGACCTCACCTCCATCCAGGACCCGCTGGGCAACACGGCCACCGCGACCTACGACGCGCTCGGCGAGACCAGCACCGTCACGGACGCCCTGAGCAACACCACCTCGTATGCCTACGACGTCGCCGGACAGGTCGCCAGGACCACCGCCGCCGACGCCACGGCGGTCACACAGAGCTACGACCAGGCCGAGCGGCTGGTCGCCACGGCCCAGCTCGACGCGACCGGCGCCACCCTGGCCTCGACCTCGTACGGCTACGACGCGGCGGGCAACCAGACCTCGGCCACCGACGCCCGACAGCACACCACCACGGCGACCTTCGACGCGCTGAACCGGACCGTCAGCCAGACCCAGCCGGTGGACGCGAGCACGTCGATCACGACCGCCTTCGGCTACGACGCGGCCGGCAACGAGACCCGCTACACGGACGCCGACAAGAACGCGACCTACTACACCTACAACCCGCTGGGTGCGCAGGAGACCAGCGTCGCCCCCAGCGTCACCGGCCTCACCTCGGCCGCGGACCGCACCACGACGTTCTCCTACGACGCCGACGGCCACGAGCACACCATCACGCGCCCCGGCGGGGTCAAGCTCACCGAGTCCTACGACGACAACGGAATGCTGACGGCGGAGACCGGCAGCGGCGCCGAAAGCGCCACCGCGAGCCGTGCCTTCGGCTACGACGACGACGGCCGCCTCACCTCCGTGTCCGCGCCGACCGGCACGGACACCTTCACCTACGACGACCGAGGACTCGTCCTCACCTTGGGCGGCCCCAGCGGCACGGCGAACTACGCCTACGACGCCAACGGCGGAATCAGCAGCCGCACCGATGCGACCGGCACCGCCACCTTCGGCTACGACGCCGACGAGCGGGTCAACAGCGAGACCGACCCACTGACCGACACCACGGCGACCCTGACCTACACCCAGCTCGGGCAGCCCAAGACCGTCGCCTACGGCACGAACGGCGCCACCCGCGGCTACGACTACAACGCGCTGCACCAGCTCACCTCCGACGTCCTGAAGAACCCCTCCGGGACGACGGAGGCATCGGTGGCGTACACGTACAACCCCGACGGCCAGATGGCCACCCGGACCACCACCGGCACGGCGGGCTCCGGCACCAGCGCCTACGACTACGACTACGCGGGCCGCCTGAAGTCCGCCACCACCGGCTCCTCGACCACCGCGTACGGCTACGACTCCAACGGCAACCGCACCAGCGCCGGTACGAGCACGGCCGCGTACAACGCCCGCAACGAGCTGACGTCCGTCACGTCCGGCTCTACCACCACCACGTACGGCTACACCGCGCGAGGCACGACGTCGAGTGTCACCTCGGGCGGCGCCACCACCACGTACACCGCCGACGCCTTCGACGAGTTGACCGCCACCAGCGCGGGCGGCGGTTACACCTACGACGGCCTGGGCCGCCTGGCCACTGCCACTTCCGGCGGCTCCACGCACACCTTCAGCTACGCCGACGGCACGAACAACGCCGTCTCCGACGGCACGCAGGACTTCGCCCGCGGCGCGGACGACGGCCTGCTGGCGGTGAGCGCGGCGGACGGCACCTCCCCACGGCTGGCGCTGACCGACAGCCACGACGACGTGACCGCCACCTTCACCGCCACCGGCTCGGCGCTCGCCGGCTCCACCGCCTACGACGCCTACGGCACGCCCACCGCCACCAGCGGCAGCCGGACCGACCTCGGCTACCAGTCCGGCTGGACCGACCCGGGGACCGGCTACGTCAACGCCGCCGCCCGCTGGTACAACCCGGCCAACGGCGACTTCACCAGCGCCGACACGGTGAGCAACCCGCCCACCCCGGCCGTCAACGCCAACCCGTACGCCTACGGCGACGACGACCCGTTGGACGCCACGGACACCTCCGGCCACGACGCCTGCACCAGCGACGACATCAAGGCCCAGGAGGAGGCGTACGAGGCGCAGCAGGCCTATCTCAAGCAGTGGCAGGCGGGTGCCTGGGACCGGATGGAGAAGTACGCCCAGGAGGGGCACGAGGCCTGGGAGCGGGAGAACGCCCGGGAGATGGCCCGCAACGCGGCCGACGAACAGGCCGTGCAGCAGCAGATCGCCGACCAGGAGCGGCAGTTCCAGAACGAGTTCGACGAGGCGATGAACTGGCAGCCGTCGACCCACTCGACCGGCCAGGGCTCGGGATCGGGCAGCGTCTCCTACGGCAACTCCTATGGCTCGTACGGCTCTTACAGTTCCTCCGGGGGCAACTACTCGTCCCTCTACTACGGAGTCGCGCTAGGCGGCGCGCTGTCCTACGGCTACGGCGCCGCGGGCTCCGCGAGCGGCGGGGCCGCCGCCGGGGGCCTGGAGGCGGTCGGCGACGTCATCTGGGAGGAACTGGCCTCCGCCGGCGCCGAGGAACTCCTCTTCGGCCTCGTCCTCGCAGCCTCGGCAGCCGACGACTGCGGCGCCCACGGAGTTCCGACCCGCCCCAAGAACCAGAACCTCGGCGGCGTCAACACCACACCGGTCATCGGCACCACGCCGGACGAGGATGCGGCCGCCGCGGCAGGGCATCTCGCGACGAGTTCGACGGCCGGTGCCGATACCGAGACCGCTACGGCCGACAGCGGAGGACTGGGCGGTGGCGGGGGAACAGGCGGGGGTACGACCGCGGTCGGGGCGGAAGGATGCGATCCGGGCGAGATCCTGACGTCGGTAGGATGCGAGGACCCCGACGACACCATGAGACGCGCGGTGAAGGAAACGTACGACCAGCTTCGGGCGAATCCCAGCATGGCGCTCTCGGAACTGTCCGACGCAGAATTGGACTACCTGATGGACAACCCCGGGATGGGGCAGGCGAACTTCGGAAAGGCCCTGGAGCGGGCGGTGGCCAGGCACCCGGACGTCGCGCCGTACTTCATGCAGGTGGGAGGCGCGTCCATGCCGGACTTCGTAGGACTCCCCAACCTTGAGATGTACGAGGTCACCACGGACACTCTCGCTCAGATGATCAAGCATTTCGCCAGGTCGTATGTGAACCCCATGACCTACATCACCTATCCCGGCGTTCCGTACGGATTCGGAGTGTTCTAGCGGTGCAACCGTCCAGTTACAAGAAGCTGCCCGGCAGCACCGGTGCGCTGCGGGCGGTGCCCGGCACGGTGGTTGAGGACCTGCATCTCGACGGGTACGAGATTTTCGGAGGGTCCGCGGAGGCCGTCGACGATCCCCGGCGGCGCCCCGTCTTCCGCCGCGTCACGCTGCGCGACTGCAAGGCGCGGGCCTGCACGTTGGAAGGCGCGCTGCTCGACGAGGTCACCGTTGACGGGCTTGTGGTGGACGACGACGAGCTCCTGCGCGTCGCGGCATGCGCGTTCCGGCGAGTGGTGCTGCGCGGGGCGATCCGGAACCTCCTGGTCGTCCCCGGTCTGGGCGTTCACCCCGGGCACCTTCCGCAGCTGTACGACCGGGCCAACGGCGAGCACTGGGTGGAGCTCCTCAGCGAGGGAGACTGGGCGCTGGACATCTCCGAGGTCTCCGGAAGCCTGAGCCTTCGACCCGGAATCCCTGCCCGGCTGATTCGACGGGATCCGCTCACCCAGGTGGTGATGACGTCCGAACAAGTCGCGAGCGGTGCCTGGCGGGCCGTCCGCGGAATCGAGCGGACTCGTCTCCGTACGCAGATCCATGTCTTCGGAGTGTCCGGCTGTCGCGACACCGTACTCATCGTCGACAAAGCGTCGGCGGACCTGGCCGAGCAGGTCGACATGCTGCGGGAGCTGCAGAGAATCGGCGCGGTTCTGCCGGACTGAATAGTCTCCGGCCCGAACATGGGGAAGAGGCGGACCGAGGGTCGTCGGTCCGCCTCTTGCGCGGATTCAGGCAGGCTCTCCCGCACCGTCCCCGAAGCCCTGCGCGGCAGCCCGCGCGGCCTTGCGCCGCTTGCGCCGGCTCACCCGCGGTTCCTGGTCCGGCAGCCAGCCGAAGATCATGCAGCTGCCGACGGCCCCCAGGATGAGGCCGACGAAGAAGCCGCCCAGGTTGGAGGTGACCCAGCTGCCCAGGGAGCACAGGATGCCGACGATGGAGTAGAAGAGGCGTTGCGAGGGGCTGAAGAGGGTCAGCAGGCCGCACAGCACCATGACCGCCGGCAGCAGATAGCCCGCCACACCCTGCATGCCGACATGGATGACGACCTTCAACGAGGCCTTCACGGTGAGCAGGATCCACCCGCCGCCCAGGGTCAGCAGCAGCCCGCCCAGGAACGGCCGACGGGCCCGCCAATCGCGGAAGGCGGGCCGCCACCCCTGATGTGGAGTGTCTGTGCCGGACATCAGCAACCCGTGTCGCTGAAGCTGAGTTTCAGGCCGGGAAGCGTGAACGTCCCTGCGGTGGTCTTGTAGTTGGTCTGCCGCAGGTTGTCGATGTGCACGGTGTCGGCCTGCTGGCTGAAGACGCCGATGGGGCCCTGGACCCCGGCCTTGGTGAGGGTGCTCGCGTCGTTGCCGATCTCGATGTTGTTGAAGGACGCGTCGCCCGTCAGCAGGGTCGAGTCGGTGGTCAGATCGGTCGCCTGCACCTTCGACGAGCCGCTGCCCGCCTTGATGAGCAGGTTGGTGCCGCCGAGGTCGACGCTCTGGCACAGGGTGTCCAGGGTCGCCTTCTTGATCGCGGAGGTGACGACCAGCACCTGGCCGCCGGTGTCACCGGCGTTCGGGCTGCCGTCGGCCATGGTGTCGAGCGCGCCGAACTGTTCGAAGCCGGTGCCGTCGAGCGACTTGGCGGTGACCGTGAAGGGCATGCCGGAGATGTAGAGCGTCACCCCCAGCGCCCCCTGGGCGGTCAGGACCGCGATACCGGCGAGAGCCAGGGTGGCCGGCACAGCCATCATGGCGGCCCGGCGGCCCCGGACCCGTCCTCGTCTGGGTGTTCCTCCGGTGCCCCCGGTGGTGTCTGGTGTTTCGGAAAGAGAACCGCTTCCCGGGTTCTCAGGCGTGTTGTCGGCGGACGGAACGTCCGGGGACTCGGCCATGTCTGCTCCCATGTGCTGCTCTGGTTCAACGCGAGTTGATATCGAAGTGGCGCGTTGTCCTGGCGCGGACAGCGAGTGCGGCGCAGCCATCCTCACAACTCCCGGCGGGTGCAAGGGCTTTCAGGTTACGCAGCAGTAGCCGTCGAGGAAGTTACCGGGGGTTACATTCGAGGGTCAAGAGAGTTGTGGAAAAAGAGTGTTGATGATGTGCCACCTGTGAGGCAAGGCCTCTCCGCGATCTCGCGGGCCCGGTGACCGCACCCCGATCAGCACACCAACTTGACTTGCACGTCTTGACGTTGACGGACACTCAGGTCTACAACTCTCCCTTGTTTGCCGGATCCGTGGCGCCGGATCCGGCACGTGGCAGGAGCCGCGTTCCCGGACTTCCCTTTCCACCAGGGCACTTCAGCCCACAGAGTCCGAAACCCCCGCGGCCCGGCACGGCCGCTTCCCCCCTGGCCCGTGCCGTCCGCCCCACCGCCCGGCCCGGCCGGAAGCCTTCAACCCCCGTGGGCCTCCGGCCGGTCACCGGCCGGCCGGCGTTGTCGGCCCGTCGCGTACGGAGAAGGCGTCACGGGCCGGCCACGGCGAACTCGCGCGCCCCAACCCCCAGTTCACCCACCCTCGAAACACCCCCAGTTCCCCACCCCCCAAAGAACCCCCCGGTTCCACTTCGGAAGAAGAGGTACACCCGCATGCGCACTCGCACCGTCCTCACCCTCGTCGGCTCCGTCGCCGCGCTCACCCTCCCCTTCACCGTCCCGGCGTCCGCCGCCGACACCCCGGTGCTCACCACCGGCAGCCTCGCCGGTACGCCCGTCGCCGTCGGCGATGTGCTGACCGCGCCCCTGGCCACCGGCACCAGCGCCACCCTGTACTCCAGCGCGACCGGCACCAGCGGCATCAAGTGCACCTCGTCGCAGTTCACCGCGACCGTCACCGACAACCCGACCGCGCCGGGCACCGCCACCGAGTCCGTCTCCGGGCAGAGCTTCGACAGCAGCAGCTGCACGAGCAACGTCCTCGGCGTCACCGGTGTCACCAGCATCACGGTCGACAACCTGCCCTACACCACCGCGGCCGCCTCGGACGGCACCCTGACCGTCACCCCGGCCAGCGGCTCCACCATCCAGACCACGGTCAAGCTGAAGACCCTGCTGGGCAGCATCACCTGTGTCTACCAGGCACCCAGCCTGAGCGGCACGGCCAGCAACACCGACACCAGCATCAACTTCACCAACCAGGCCTTCACCAAGACCTCGGGCTCGTCGCTGTGCTTCAGCGCGGGCTACTTCACCGCGAAGTACGCCCCGGTGACGGACAACGGCGCGGCGGTCTACACCAACTAGGCAGTAAACAGGGCCTGTTCGCGCCGAGCTAGCGTCGGCGCAGTCGCAGGGCCAGGGCGGCGCCCCCGGTGAGCACCAGCACCGCGGCGGCGCCGCCCGCCAGCATGGGCGCCGAAGGGCCGCCCGAAGAGGCGTCGACGTCGGACGCCACCGGACTGCTGCCCGGCGCGGTGGTCTCCTCGGCGGGGGAGGCCTTCTGCGCCGCGGCGGACGCCGTGGCACTGGCCGAAGTGCTCGCAGCCGTAGAGGACTTGGCTGCCGACGGCGACGGACTCGCCGTCTTCTCCTTCGAACCGGCCGTCCCCGTCGTGGACTTCGACGAAGGAGTCGCGCCACCGGGGAACACCACGTCCGAGCACGAGTAGTACGTGTCCTCGGTGCTGCTGTTCTGCCAGATCGTGTAGATCAGTTGCCGCCCCGTCCGGCCCGTCGGCAGCGTCGCCTTGATGCGGTACGCGCCACCCGTCAGCGGCGGGTCCTTCACCTCGGCGAAGGGCGTCGTCGGCAGCTCGGACCAGGTGAGCGGCTTCGACGGGTCGTAACCGGCCTTCGTCAGATACAACTTGAACGTACCGGTGTGCGCGATCGTCGACGCGTACGTCATCGTCAGCTTCGCCCCCGGAGCCAGCCGCGTCGACGGAAAGTCGCTGCGGGCGAGGTCGAGCCCCTTGTAGTCGGACAGCCCGCCGCTGCACAGCTTCCCGTCCGGGATCAGCTGCCGGTCCCGCCCGTTGATGTTCGGGACCCGGACGTTGTCCCAGAACGTGAAGGGCTGCCCGTTCGCCGCCACGGCCGCCTTGCAGGCCGCCGTCCCGGCCGCGCTGCCGCCGTCCGGCGAGCAGGCGTACACCCGGCTGACCGGATACGTCGGCGCCCCGTGCGCCTGCGCCGGACCCGCCGCCCAGACGGTGAGCAGCAGCGGGGCCATGGCGGCGCCCGCCATGGCGGTGCGATGTGCGGTCATCCGGGACATCCGGAACGTCTCCTCGGCCGGGGCGGGAACGGTCTGTCCGTGTCATACGGCCCCCGGACCCCACGCGTTCAGTCCGCCCCCACCGCCCCCGGACCCCACTCGTTCAGTCCGCGCCACCGCCGTGAACCGGGGCAGATCGGTCAACCGGTCGATGTCGAGGGCGGTTTCCGGCCGGATCGAGGGTTTCCCCCGTATCCATATGACCTTCTCTTTGCCTATCGTTTGGCCGCGGCTGACCCACAGGCAACCCCTGGTGAGGCGGCTCCCGTGCCCGGCGCTCTCTGGTCCGACCCCCCGCCGCTTCGACGACGAAGCGAATCGACCGCCGCTCCGCGCTGCTCGGAGTCCGGCCACGAAAGGCAAGCCCTTGCGCACTCCCACGGCATTCCCCACCGGACGGACCCTGATATCCGTCGCCGCCGTCTCCGCGGCCCTTCTCGCCACAGTGGCCACCTCGGCCGCCGTCGCCCAGGAACCCCCCACCCGGGCCGCCGCACCGGCCCTGCCCGGCCAGACCGAGGCCGCCCCTGGCGCCCTCGCCCAGCGCCTCATCGTCGGCTACAAGTCCGGCGCCGAGGAAGCGAGTTCGAACCGGGCCGCCGAGGCCGACGCCACCGCCAAGGGCAAGGAGACCGGCGAGGACGTCGACTTCCAGCGCCGCCTCGGCACCGGCGCCGCCCTCGTCGGTCTGGGTGACGCGCGTAGCACCACCGAAGTCGCCGACGTCATCGCCGAGTTCAAGTCCGACCCGCAGGTCTCCTACGTCGTGCCGGACCGGCTGAACACCCCGCAGGCCGACCCGAACGACACCGAGTACGGCAAGCAGTGGGACCTCTTCGAGTCCACGGCGGGCATGAACGTCCCCGCCGCGTGGCCGACTTCGACCGGCAGCGGGGTCACCGTCGCCGTCATCGACACCGGCTACGTCACCCACTCCGACCTCGCCGCGAACGTCGTCGCCGGCTACGACTTCATCGCCGACACCGCCGTCTCGGTCGACGGCGACGGCCGCGACAGCAACCCGGCCGACCCCGGCGACTACTACGCCGCGAACGAGTGCGGTACGGGCATCGGGGCGAGCAACTCCTCCTGGCACGGCACTCATGTGGCCGGCACCATCGCCGCCGTCACCAACAACGGCAAGGGCATCGCCGGCATTGCCTACGGCGCGAAGATCTCCCCGCTGCGCGTCCTCGGCAAGTGCGGCGGCTACGACTCCGACATCATCGACGCCATCACCTGGGCCTCCGGCGGCACCGTCTCGGGCGTCCCCGCCAACGGCAACGTCGCCAAGGTCATCAACATGAGCCTGGGCGGCGACGGCGCCTGCACCTCGGCCACCCAGAGCGCGATCACCGCCGCCGTGAACCGCGGCACCACGGTCGTCGTGGCGGCGGGCAACGACAACGACAACGTGGCGAACCACTCGCCGGGCAACTGTGCCAACGTCATCTCGGTGGCCGCCACCAACCGCGCCGGCGCCAAGGCGTCCTACTCCAACTACGGTACGGGCGTGGACATTTCGGCTCCCGGCGGCCAGACCGGCACCGGCACCGCCAACGGCATCTACTCCACGCTGAACTCCGGCACCAAGACGCCGTCCACCGAGTCCTACGCCTACTACCAGGGCACCAGCATGGCCACCCCGCACATCGCGGGCCTGGTCGCGCTCATGAAGTCGGCGAACTCCGCGCTCACCCCGGCCCGGATCGAGTCGGCCATCAAGGCCAACGCCCGTGCCCTTCCCGGCAGTTGCTCGGGCGGCTGCGGTGCGGGACTCGCCGACGCGGCCAAGACCGTCCAGGCCGTGAGCGGCAACGGCGGTACGACGACGGGGACCACCTTCTCCAGCACCGGCGCCGTCGCGATCCCCGACGCGGGCTCGGCCGTCGAGTCCCCGATCGCCGTCGACGGCCGCAGTGGCAACGCGCCTTCGGCCCTCCAGGTCGCCGTCGACATCACCCACACCTACCGCGGCGACCTCGTCCTGGACCTGGTCGCGCCGGACGGTTCGACGTACCGTCTGAAGTCCGCGAGCACCTCGGACTCCGCCGACGACGTCAAGGCCACCTACACGGTGGACGCCTCCGGCGAGACGGCGAACGGAACCTGGAAGCTGCGCGTCCAGGACACCGCCGCCCAGGACACCGGAACCCTCAACGGCTGGAAGCTCACCTTCTGATCCCACGGGTTCTGATCCCACAGGTCACACACAGAAACCGACCGGCCGACCCGTAACGGGAGATGCGCCTTCATGGGCGCCTCCCGCGGGGCGGCCGGTCGTCCGTGTGGCCGAGAACGGTCGCTGACACGTGCCAGGGATACCGAAAGTGGTCAACAGTCGGGGTGGGGGTGACAGAGAGGCGCAAGTGATGGGAACGTGAGGGGACTTGGTGGTCTCCGGGGGCGAGGTCTGCGCCGTCGGACGGTGAGCTACTGTGTACAGGGGGTAAGAAAAAACGGCATGGGCCGTTGTTTTTTCCTTCACGGGAGTGTTTCTGTCGATGGCGAGGCAGCTACGGGCCGAACAGACCCGCACGACGATCATCACGGCCGCCGCCGAGCTGTTCGACCGGCAGGGCTATGAGTCCACCAGCCTCAGTGACATCGTCGACCACGCCCAAGTCACCAAGGGCGCCCTGTACTTCCACTTCGCGGCCAAGGAGGACCTCGCCCACACCATCCTGGAGATGCAGGCCAAGGCATCGCGTCAGATGACCAGGGACATGGACAGCCGGGGCTACTCCTCACTGGAGACACTGATACGTGTCACTTTCGGCATGACCCGGCTGGCCGTCGAGGGCCCCATCTCACGAGCCGGACTCCGGCTCGCCGCAGGGGAGATCGAGGTACGGCCCCCGATGCCGCACCCCTTCACGGAGTGGCTCGACATTGCCGCCCGCAAACTCGCCGGCGCGGTCGCCGAGGCCGACGCGCACCCCGACATCGACGTCGACGCCGTCGCCCGCACCCTCGTGGGACTCTTCGTCGGTATCCGCGTCATCGGGCGTGCCCTGGAACCGGTTGCCCTCCAGCCCCGCAGAACCGCCGAGATGTGGCACCTGGTGATCCGCGGCGTGGTCCCCGTACCGCGCCGCGCCCGCTATCTCAGCCTCGCCGCGCGACTGGAGCGGGAGATCGGCGCCGGCTGACCCGCCCGGTACGGTGAGCCGCATGCCCGAAACCCCCGCCGCGCCCGTGATCCTCGGCAACGAGCCCGGCTCGTTCCCCCACAGCGTGCTGGCCGAACGGCACCCCGCGATCATCCACCAGGTACGCGAAGCCTTCCCCTACGGCCCCGCACAGCACCGCGCCCTCGACGCCCTGCTGAAGAACTGCACCGAGGGCACGATCCAGCCCCTCCCCTCCGACGCGCCCGACCACGGACAGTGGGCCGCCTGGGGCACCGACGAGTACGCCGGACAGTCCTGGTACGACGTCCCCTGGCTCTGGTCCGAGAGCTACTTCTACCGCCAACTCCTGCGCGCCGTAGGCTACTTCGGCCCCGGCGCCTGGCAGGGCATCGACCCGTTCCGCCCCTTCAAACGGGCCGAACTCGACGCACCCGAGACGGACGAGGAACTCGCCGCCCTCGACGCCCTGGAGGGCAAGTCGCCGCAGGAGCGCGGGCGGGCGCTGCTGCACGGCTCCCTCTGGGGCAACCGCGCGGACCTCGGCTTCCGCCTCTCCGCCGCCGGAGCGGAGTCCGCCGCGCAGGCTCCCGTCCCGGCCTTGGTCGCCGACGACGGCGACCGGTTGTGGCCGCTCCTCTCCGGCACCCTGTGCCTCGTCGCCGACAACGCGGGCCGCGAACTCATCCCCGACCTGCTGCTGATCGCCCACCTCCTCGACGAGGGGCGCATCGAGCGGGCGGTCCTGCACATCAAGCCCCACCCGTACTACGTCTCCGACGCCACCACCGCCGACGTCGTGGACGCCCTGCACCGGCTGACCGCCGCGCCGGGCGTGGCGTCGACGTACGGCCGCCGCCTCTGGTCGGCCATGGCGGACGGCCGCCTCACCGTGCGCGCCCACCCCTTCTCCTGCGCCCCGCTGCCCTACGCCGACATGCCTGCCGACCTCCGCGCCGAGTTCGCCGCGGCCACGCTGACGATCGTGAAGGGCGACCTCAACTACCGCCGCCTGGTGGGCGATTGCCGCTGGTCCCCGACCACACCCTTCGCGGACGTCACCGCGTACTTCCCGGGGCCGGTCGCCGCCCTGCGCACCCTCAAGTCCGATGTGATCACCGGCCTCGACGCCGACACGGAGGCCGCGCTGGTTGCGGCGGAGGGGCAGCGCTGGCGGACGGGTGGCACCCATGCGCTGATCCAGGTGCGGGCGTGAACGGGGTGTCCCCGGCGCTCGTCGTGCTGTTGGGTCGTTACTGACGTTCTTGTCGCACGAGGGGAGTACGACCGGGATGCGTATCGGAGTGGCACCGCACCGCCTGTGGCCCGACCGGGACGAGGAGGTGGACGCGGTCCTTCAAGTCGCCGTCCAGGCCGAGGAGTTGGGGCTCGACCACGTCTTCGCGAGCGGCCACGCGGTGGCCGGTCCGACAGGCGTGACCCCGGACCCGCTGATCCTGCTGTCCGCCGTGGCCGGGGCGACACGGCGGATCGGGCTGGTCACCAGCGTGCTGGTGCTGCCGCTGTACAACCCGCTGATCCTGGCCCACCAGACCGCCACCCTCGACCGCCTCTCCGGCGGCCGTTTCACGCTCGGCGTGGGCACCGGCTGGGACACCGAGGAGTACGCGGCCGTCGGCGTCCCGTTCGCGGGCCGGGGCCGCCGGACCGACGAACAGCTCGCTGTCGTACGGCAGTTGTGGAGAGGAGAGGGCTCCGCGCGGCTCGGAGTGCTGCCCCTCACCGAGGGCGGACCCGGCGTCTGGATCGGCGGGCAGAGCGACGCGGCACTGCGCCGGGCCCTGCGGTTCGGCGACGCCTGGCACGGCTCCGGGGTCGACGCGGAAGGGCTCACGCAGGTACAGGCGCGGCTCGACGCGCTCGGTGTCGAGGTGGGACGCGATCCCGGTGAACTGGCCCTGACGGCGGGCCTGTTCCTCGTGCCGCCCGGGTTCACTCCCGCGGTCGAGGTGCCGGGCCGCCCGCTGGGCGGAGCCGGCGCGAGCGCCGAGAGCGTACGGGACGAGTTGGGGCGGCTGGCCGACGCAGGACTGGTCTCCGCGTCCCTGTGGCTGCCGGTGGCCACGGAGGCGCTGCCGGACGCGCTCGCGTGGGTCGCCGGGGAACTCGTTTCGCATTTTTCCAAACAGTGAAGGTTTGTCCGACCGGCATGTGGTGATCATGTCAAAACGCTGGTATTTCTTGCTCGCATGACGACTTCGCGTCCATTACAAGTGGGAACAGGAAGGCCGGCGGCGGGCGCGATCGCGCTGGCACTCGTGCTCGTCGCCTGCGGGGACGGTGGGGACTCCGGCTCCGCGGGCGACGGAAAGCAGAAGATCCGGGTGGCCGCGTTGCCGCTGACCGACGCGGCGGCGCTCTACATCGCGCGGGACCGGGGACTGTTCGTCAAGGAGGGGCTGGACGTCACCGTCCAGCCCGTCCAGCAGAGCATCCAGGCTCTGCCCGCCCTGTCCAAGGGGCAGGTCGACGTGATCGCGAGCGCGAACTACGTCACCTTCCTCCAGGCCGACGAGAAGGGCACCCTCGATCTCCGCATCCTGGCCGAGGGTGTCCGCACGGCGCCGCACATGATGGACGTCCTGGTCCCCAAGGACTCGCCCATCAAGACCCCCGCCGACCTCAAGGGCAGGACGGTCGCCGTCAACATCCTCAACAACATCCAGTCGCTCACCCTCGACGCGATCCTGGACCAGCAGGGCGCCGGACACCCCACCTACCGGCAGATCGCCTTCCCGCAGATGGGTCCCGCCCTGCAGAAGGGCCAGGTCGACGCCGTGCACGCGGTCGAGCCCTTCGACAGCGCGATCCAGGGCGAGTTGAAGGCACGGGTGCTGCTCGACGGCGGGTCCGCGCCCGTCCGGTCCCTGCCGATCAGCGGCTACGTCACCACCCGCGCCTTCGCGGAGAAGCACGCCAAGGCCGCGGCGGCGTTCAAGCGCGCGATCGAGGCCGCCTCGAACATCGCGGCCCAGGACCCCTCGGCCGTACGCGCCGAACTCCCCAAGTACACCAAGGTGACCGCGGACCAGGCCAAGACCATCAACCTGCCCGCCTACCCGACCGCCACCGATGCCGCCCAACTGCGTCGGCTCACCGAACTCATGCGGAAACAGGGACTGTTGAAGAAACCGATCGACCCGGCCACGCTCCTCGTCAAGTGAACCGCCGCCAGGAACTCACTCTGGGCGCCCTCGGCGTCCTCCTGGCCTTCGGTGCCTGTGAGGCGGTCGGCAGAGCAGGCCTCGTACGACGGAGTTACCTGCCGCCCGCCTCGGAAGTCCTCGCGCGGGCAGTCGAGTTGGCGGCGGACCACGCATTCCTGGACGACGTGGCGGTCACCCTCCGGGCCTGGGCCCTCGGCCTGGGCATCGCCTGCGCGATCGCTATTCCCCTCGGTCTGCTGCTGGGCAGCGTCCCGGTGGTCGACGACGCGGTACGCGCGGTGATCGAATTCCTGCGCCCGCTTCCGTCCGTCGCCCTGATCCCCCTCGTCTCGCTCCTCCTCGGCTCCGGCACCGGGACCGAGGTCACGCTGATCGCCTACGCCTCGATCTGGCCCATCCTCTTCAACACCGTCTACGGCCTGGGCGAGACCGACCCCCTCGCCAAGGACACCCTGCGCGCCTTCGGCTTCGGCCGCCTGTCGATACTCCTGCGCGTCGAACTCCCCGCCACAGCCCCCTTCATCGCCGCCGGCCTCCGCATCTCCGCCGCCACGGCCCTCATCCTCGCGACAGCCACCGAACTCCTCTCCGGCTTCGGCCAGGGCCTCGGCATCTTCATCGCCCAGGCCCAACTGGCCACGGACGGCACGAAGGATGTGCTGGCGGGGGTGGTGTGGGCGGGGGTGCTGGGGCTGGTCGTCAATGGGGTGCTGGTGTGGGGGGAGCGGAGGGCCTTTCCCTGGACGGCGGGGGCTCGGGGGACGGCGGGGGCGGTGCGCGGGAAGCCGCGCGCGGCGGGCGCGGGCGCTCCGGGCGGCCCCGGGGCGTGGAGGGGATTCGGCCGGGGCGGCGCACGGCGGGACGGTCACGGCGTCGCGCGGCGAGGTGGTTCCCGCGGGGCGGGGCAGACCGGGTCCGCTGCGGGGATCCGGGGCGGGCCTGACGAACCCGGTGCTCTACCGGCGGACGGCGCCACCGGCCGTCCGCCGGAACGCGGCGGTGGGGCCGCCGACAGCGGGACGTCGCCGTGAGCGGGGCATCGACCTCCGAGTCGCGCCGCCCCGCAGACCGTGGCGCGCCAGGTCGGACCGCACGCCTGGTCGGCGGTACCGCACACCTTGCCCGCGGTGCCCTCCCGCGTCTGCTGGTCCTCGTACTCGCTCTGGCCGCCTGGCAGTTGGCGGCCAGAGCACACGGCAGCGTCTACTTCCCGACGCCCGCCCGTATCGCACGCCATGCCTACGACCTGTGGTTCTCGGGGCCGGTCGGACACGCGTTCCTCACCCCGGCCGCCGTCGACACCATCCTGCCCAGCCTCGGGCGGATGTCCGCGGGGTTCGTGCTCGCCGCCGTCGCCGGGATCGGCCTCGGCATCCTGGTCGGGCGTTCGCCCCGGGCCTACGCCCTCTGCGACCCGGTGCTCCAGTTCGCGCGCGCGGTGCCACCGCCCACGCTCGTGCCGGTGTTCGTCGTCGTCTTCGACTTCGGTACGCCCATGCAGCTCGCGTCGATCGTGTTCAGCGCCGTCTGGCCGGTGCTGATCAACACCGCGGAGGGCGCCCGCGACACCGACCCGCTCCGGCTCGACGTCGCCGCCGTACTGCGACTGACCGCGGTCGAACGCCTGTGGTTCCTGCTGCTGCCCTCCGCGCTGCCCCGCATCTTCGCGGGCCTGCGGCTCAGCCTGTCGCTCTGCCTGATCCTCATGGTCTTCTCCGAGCTGCTGCCGGGCACCGCGAACGGCATCGGCTTCGCGCTCACCGACGCCCAGTCGCGCTCCGACCTGCTGACCGTGTGGGCGGTACTGGTCCTGCTCGGCGCCCTGGGATATCTGCTCAACTCCGGCCTGCTGGCGGTCGAGAGACGGCTCACCGGCAGGGGAAGCAGTAAGGAAAGGACCACATGAAGGGCACCGTCCTGGACGCCGTCGTCCAGTTCCTCCGCGACACCGGGATGACCACGGTCTTCGGCAACCCGGGCTCCACCGAACTGCGCATGTTCCGTGACTGGCCGGACGACTTCACCTACGTCCTCGGCCTCCAGGAGTCCACCGCCCTCGCCATGGCCGCGGGCCACGCGCTGGGCACCCGCAGTGCCGCGTTCGTCAGCCTGCACTCGGCCGGCGGTGTCGGCCACGCGCTCGGCGCCGTCTTCAACGCCCACCGCGACCGCGTCCCGCTGGTGATCCTGGCCGGCCAGCAGGCACGCTCCCTGCTCCAACTGCGCCCGTTCCTCGGCGCCGACCGGCCGGCCGAATTCCCGCGCCCCTACGTCAAGTTCGCCCACCAGCCGGAACGCGCCGCCGACGTGCCCGCCGTGCTCGCCGAGGCCCACCGCATCGCGATGACACCCCCGCGCGGGCCGGTGTTCGTCTCCGTCCCCGAGGACGACTGGGACCAACCGGCCGTCCCCGTCGAGCCGCGCACCGTGCACGCCGGCTTCACCGCCGCCCCGCACGCCCTGACCGCCCTCGCGGCCCGACTGGACGACTGCGCCCGCCCCGCACTGGTCGTCGGCCCGGGCGTCGACGACGAGGACGCCCTCCCCGAGGCCCGCGCCCTGGCCGAACGCACCCGCGCCGGCGTCTGGATCAGCCCCCTCTCCGGCCGCTCGGGATTCCCCGAGTCCCACCCCCTCTTCCAGGGCTTCCTGCCACCGGTCGCCGGCCAACTGGCCGCGCGGCTGAGGCCGTACGACCTCGTCGTGGCCCTCGGCGCGCCCGTGTTCACCTACCACTTCGACGACGGCGGACCGCTCCTGCACTCCGGCACCGAACTCCACCACCTGGACTGCGACCCCGCGCAGGCGGCCTGGCTGCCGACCGGCACCAGCATCGTCACCACCCTCAAGCCCGCCCTCGCCCAACTCACCTCGCTGCTCGGGCAGTCGGACCGCGAACCGCCCCCGCCCCGCCCTGCACCCACGCCACCGGAACCCGGCGCGGGACTCACCGCGGAACTGGTCCTGGACCACCTCCGCGCCCGGCTGCCCCGCGACCGCGTCCTCGTCGAGGAGGCCCCCAGCCACCGGGACGCCCTCCACGCGCGCGTGCCCGTCGAGACCTCGGGCGGCTTCCTCACCACGGGCAGCGGCGCCCTCGGCTGGGGCCTGCCGCTCGCGGTCGGCCGCGCGCTCGCCGACCGGCGCCGACTGGTCTGCGTGATTGGGGACGGTTCCGCGCTCTACTCGGTGCAGGCCCTGTGGACCGCGGCCCGGCACCGGGCGCCGGTCACCTACCTCGTCCTCGACAACGGCGGCTACGCGGCCGTCCGCGCCCTGGGCCACCGCATCGGCATCGCCCCGGTGCCCGGCACCGACATCGAAGGCGTCGACTTCGTCGCCCTGGCCCGGTCCTTCGGCTGCCCCGCGACCTACGTCGACGACCCCGCCGTACTCCCCGAGACCCTCGACCGGACCCTCCACGCGCCCGACGAGGACGGCCCGCACCTGCTGCACCTCCGGGTCGCCGCGCGCGGGGGCGCGCTCTACACCGAACCCTGGGCCAGGTGACCGACCCCGATGCTCCGCCTCGACTCCCTGAGCCAGCACTACGGCGACCAGCCCGTCCTGCGCGACATCACCCTCACCGTGCCGGACGGCCAACTCCTCTGCGTGGTGGGCCCGTCGGGCTGCGGCAAGTCCACGCTGCTGCGCACCGTCGCCGGGCTGCTGCCCGCGCGCGAGGGCACGATCACGATCGACGGCACACCCGTCACCGGCGTACCCGACCGCCTGGCCGTCGTCTTCCAGGACTACGGCCGCTCGCTGCTGCCCTGGCTCACCGTCCGCGACAACGTCGCCCTGCCGCTGCGCCGCCAGGGCCTGCGCCGGGCCGAGCGGCGCGCCGAGGCGGAACACATCCTGGACCGCGTCGGTCTCACCGCCGCCGCCCGCCGCCACCCCTGGCAGCTCTCCGGCGGTATGCAGCAGCGCGTGGCCATCGCCCGCGCCCTGGTCTGCCGCCCCTCCCTGCTGCTGATGGACGAACCCTTCGGCTCCCTCGACGCCCAGACCCGCGAGGACCTGGAGGACCTCCTCCTGGAGGTGCACCGCACGGACCGCACGACCATCGTGTTCGTCACCCACGACATCGACGAAAGCGTTTACGTCGGAGATCGTGTCGTCGTCCTCACGCCGGGCCCCGGAGCGAAGGTGGCATTGGACCTGCCGGTCGAACTCCCTTGTCCCCGCGACCAGATCGGCACACGGGGACTGCCGGAGTTCGTCGCCCTGCGCACCAGGGTGGGCCGCGCGGTGCGCACGCCTAGCCCAGCCGTACGTCCTGCCACACCATCCGGTGGTCCGACGTGACGACCGTTCTGCCGTCGCCGACCAGGCGGTACAGCGGGTCGTCGGAGGTCGGCCAGAACACACCGTTGCCGCGCGGTACCAGGCCCTTGGACGGCAGGACGTGGTCCACGCGCAGATTGCCCGGCGCCGTGTCGCCGAAGTCGCCCGTGTCGTAGGCGGGGTTGCCGATCTGGCCCGCGTTCACGCCGCCCTGGAGCTGCGCCGCCTCTACCCCGCCCGCGCTGGCCGGCGGCTTCGCGGGCAGGTTGACCGCCGGGTGGTCCAGGAGCTGTCGTACGGCGTGGGCGTAGCTGTCGCCGTCGTACGGATCGGCGTTCTGGTCGCCCGCGATCACGAACCGCGCGCCGGGCCGCAGCCCGCCCCGGACGCCCTTGTCGTCGTAGAGATAGGTGCTGCGGGCCTGGCCGCCGACGTAGTCCGCCCACAGGCGGATCTCGTCGTGGTTGCGGCGGCCGTTGCGGTCCTCCGGGCCGTCGAAGGTGGGCGGCGTCGGGTGCGAGACCAGGAAGTGCACGGTCTCGTGGCCGAGGCGGACCGGCACGTCCCAGTGGCTCTTGGAGGAGAGCCGGAAGACCGCGCGGGCCGCGTCGCTGTAGTAGCCCGGCGGGATCACGTTGCCCGGCATGTCCTTCCACAGGAAGTGCTGGAAGGTGCGCACCGCGCGGGTGTCGATCGGGAACTTGGAGAGGACGACCATGCCGTACTGCCCCGGGAAGAAGCCGTAGCCGAACGCGTCCTGCCCGTACGCGTCCGAACCCGGCGTCGTCACCACGCCGTTCTTGCCGTCGAGGTCCACACCGGACGGCACGCCCGTGTTCACCGGGCCGGTGAAGTGGTACGGGAAGTGGATCGGGCGGGCGCCGTTGTGGCCCCGGGACAGGTAGTTGTCGAGGAACAGGCGGACCGCGGTACCGCCCTCGACGTAGTCGAACTCGTTGATCAGCAGGACGTCCGGGTTCACCCGCTGGATCGTCTCGGCGACGTTGCGCGCCTGGGCGTTGTCCGGTGTCGACAGGTCCGTGACCAGCGCGCCCTGTGTGCCGCGGTTCAGCGAGGCGTTGAACGTGGCGAACCGCACGGTCCGCCCGGACCCGTACCGCCCGGCCGCCGACGCCGGGAACGCGGCGGTGCCGGCCAGCGTCGCCCCGGCCAGGGAGGCGAGCGCGGTGCGGCGGGAGAAGGCTCTGGGATGGTTCATCGGGACTCCGGTGAAGGAGGGGACGAGTGAACCCCCGTAGTCTGCGCGCGTAGAAGTGAACGTCACAAGATGCGGGCGAAACTCATGGGTTCACCGTCGATTCACGCGATGGTGTGATCATGTCCCCTGCCCGGGATGGCCGTTGAGGCGCGCGGGTAGGGCCCGGCCATGACCCAGCCGTTCGAACTCCCGCACTTCTACATGCCGTATCCCGCGCGACTCAACCCGCATCTGGAGGAGGCCCGCGCCCACTCCTCCGCGTGGGCCCGCGAGATGGGCATGCTGGAGGGCTCCGGGATCTGGGAGCAGGCCGACCTCGACGCGCACGACTACGGCCTGCTCTGCGCCTACACCCACCCCGACTGCGACGGGCCCGCGCTCTCGCTGATCACCGACTGGTACGTGTGGGTGTTCTTCTTCGACGACCACTTCCTGGAGATCTTCAAACGCAGCCAGGACCGCGCGGGCGGCAAGGCCTACCTGGACCGGCTCCCGCTGTTCATGCCCCTCGACCTCTCGACTCCCGTACCGGAGCCGGAGAATCCGGTCGAGGCGGGGCTCGCCGACCTGTGGGCACGCACGGTGCCGTCGATGTCCGTCGACTGGCGCCGCCGTTTCGCCGTCGCCACCGAGCACCTCCTCAACGAGTCCCTGTGGGAGCTGTCCAACATCAACGAGGGGCGCATCGCCAACCCCGTCGAGTACATCGAGATGCGCCGCAAGGTCGGCGGCGCGCCCTGGTCGGCGGGCCTGGTGGAGTACGCGACCGCCGAAGTGCCCGCGTCCGTCGCCGGATCGAGGCCGCTGCGGGTGCTGATGGAGACCTTCTCCGACGGCGTCCATCTGCGCAACGACCTCTTCTCCTACCAGCGGGAGGTCGAGGAGGAGGGGGAGAACAGCAACGGCGTGCTCGTCCTGGAGACCTTCTTCGGCTGCACCACCCAGGAGGCCGCCGACACCGTCAACGACGTCCTCACCTCCCGGCTCCACCAGTTCGAGCACACCGCGTTCACCGAAGTGCCCGCCGTGGCCCTGGAGAACGGGCTCACCCCGGACGAGGTCCGCGCGGTCGCCGCCTACACCCAGGGCCTCCAGGACTGGCAGTCCGGCGGCCACGAGTGGCACCTGCGCTCCAGCCGCTACATGAACGAAGGCGCCCTCGACAACTCGCCGTTGAACGGACCGACCGGCATCGGCACCTCCGCCGCCGACATCGGCGCCCTGCTCGCCTCGGCCGGCGCCGAACGGCTCCGCGCCTACACCCACGTCCCCTTCCAGAAGGTCGGACCGTCCCAACTCCCCGACTTCTACATGCCGTTCCAGGTCGAACTGAGCCCGCACCTCGACGGCGCCCGGCACCGCCTCGTCGACTGGATGCACACCATGGGCATGCTGGAGGAAGGCGTCTGGGACGAGGAGAAACTCGCCGCCGCCGACCTCCCGCTCTGCGCGGCCGGCATCGACCCGGACGCCACCGAGGAGGCCCTCGACCTCAGCTCGCGCTGGCTAGCCTGGGGCACCTACGGCGACGACTACTACCCCCTCGTCTACGGCGTCCGGGGCGACCTCGCCGCCGCCCGCGTCACCACGGCCCGCCTCTCCGACTGCATGCCCGTCGAGGGCCCGGTGACCCTGATCCCGGTCAACGGCATGGAACGTGGACTCATCGACCTCTGGGTCCTCACCACCGCCGAGATGCCCGTGGACGACCGGCGCACCCTGAAGAACGCGATCAACACCATGACCGAGAGCTGGGTCTGGGAGCTCTCCAACCAGATCCAGCACCGCATCCCCGACCCGGTCGACTACCTGGAGATGCGCCGCGCCACCTTCGGCTCCGACCTCACCCTCAGCATGTGCCGCATGGGCCACGGCCCGAAGGTCCCGCCCGAGGTCTACCGCACCGGCCCGGTCCGCGCCCTGGAGAACGCGGCCATCGACTACGGCTGTCTCATCAACGACGTCTTCTCCTACCAGAAGGAGATCGAGTACGAGGGCGAGGTCCACAACGCCGTCCTCGTCGTCCAGAACTTCTTCGGCATCGACTACCCGACCGCGCTCGGTGTCGTCCACGACCTCATGACCCAGCGCATGCGCCAGTTCGAACACGTCGCCGCGAACGAACTGCCCGTCGTCTACGACGACTTCGGCCTCTCGGACGAGGCCCGCGAGATCATGCGGGGCTATGTGACCGACCTCCAGCACTGGATGGCGGGCATCCTGAACTGGCACCGCGAGGTCGACCGCTACAAGTCCGCCCACCTGGCCCGCCGTTCGCACGGCTTCGTGCCGGACCGGGTACCGGCCATGCCGTTCGGCTGAGAACGAGCACCCGGTGGTGGGCGGCACGCGCGTGCCGATCGCGTACAAGCCCGCGACGCAGCTGCCGCTCGCGCCCGACGAACACGGCTACAAGGACGTCCTCCGCGTCCCCGGCGGCCAGATCCTGCGCGTCATGGGCCGCTTCGACGGCGCGTACGGACGGTTCATGTACCACTGCCATCTGCTGGAGCACGAGGACATGGGCATGATGCGGCCGTACCTGGTCATGCTGCCCGAGGCCATGAAGTTCGACCACGGCGCCGGGCACGGCGGCCACGAAGGACACACCGGCTGACACCCGCGCCGAGTCACGCGGGCCGGCGCTCCACCCGGCCCGCGTGCTCGCGCGTGGTCCCCCGCCGCCGCGAGGCCCGTGGCCTTCCGCTCCTGAACTCCGGTCAGTCTCACTCGTTCGTGGCACGTCGGGCGCCGGTGCACCGGGTAGAGCACCAGCCGGAGGCGATCCATGGAACAGACTGCGTTGCGTCCCAAGCCGATGCCCGGTCAGGAACCCGGCGACGGCACCAAGCCCGCGACCGGCCGCCGACCGCATGCCGCACGGCGTCGCGGCCGACGGCTCATGACCGGCCTGTTCGGCCTGTTCGTCGGGACCGTCCTGGTCCTGTCGGGGGTCGGGCTCGGCACGGTCGGCGCCACCGTGATCGGCATGAGCAGACTCGCCGAGATGCAGCGCCAGGCGGCCCACCAGCCGGCCCGGACGGCCCACCCGCCAGGCCCGTCCTCCACGAGCCCGACACCGTCGCCCACGTCCGTCGCCGCCGCGACCCTCGGTGTGGAGGCAGTGGACGCCGAGAAGGCGGGCGCCCTGATCGTCGGCGTCCACCTGCCCGGCCCCGGCTACACGGCGGGCCTGGTCCGCGGCGACGTCCTGCTCACGTTCGGCGGCACCCGTGTCGACTCGGCGGCCGACCTCGCGCGCGCCGTGGCCCGCGCCCACCCGGGGAAGGAGATCACCGTCACGGTGCGCCACCACAGCGGCGGCTACCAGCAGTTCACCGTGGTCCCCGGCTTCGTCGTCTGACGGCCCCGCGAGGGGTCGGCGAACGCACGGGCCCCGAAGTGCGCGGGCCGCGAGGCGCACGGGCCCCGAAGTGCGCGGGCCACGAAAAGCACTGGTCCCGCCGCCCCTCCCGGGGCCACGATGACCTCATGCTGAGCACCCTCCTTGCCTTCCTCGGCGCCTGCACCCTGATCGCCGCCTCGCCGGGCCCGAGCACCGTGCTGATCATCAAGCAGTCGCTGCGCAGCAGGCGTTCGGGCTTCCTCACCGTCCTCGGCAACGAGACCGGCGTCTTCGTCTGGGGTGTCGTCGCCGCCTTCGGCCTCACCGCGCTGCTGGCCGCCTCCGAGGTGGCCTACGACGTGACGCGCGTCGTCGGCGCGATCGTCCTCGTCGGCTTCGGCATCCAGACCCTGCGGCACGCGCGCCGCACCGGGGACGGTGCCGGCGACGACGACTGGGACGGCCCCGAGCGCAGCGGGTGGTCCTCCTACCGGGGCGGACTGCTGCTGAACCTCGCCAACCCCAAGGCCGCGATCTTCGCGATGTCCTTCCTCCCGCAGTTCGTACCCGCGGGCGCCCCGCACCTGCCCGCCATGATCGGGCTCGCCGCGCTGTGGGCGGTCTACGAAGTCGGCTACTACGGCCTCTACGTCTGGTTCGTCGGCCGGCTCAGGAACGTGCTGTCCCGGTCCGGTGTGCGCCGGCGCCTGGAGCAGGTCTCCGGAGGTGTGCTGCTGCTCCTGGGGGCCCGCATGGCCCTGGAGAGCTGACGCCGTGACCGCGTCCGGGGCGGAAAGGGGCGCCGATCGGCTCGCGTGGGCCTCCGGGTGCGGGCAGGATGCTGCCCGTAGCCACCTTTCGCCCGCTCTCGGAGGCCCGAATGACCGGTAGCACGCCCGCGCCCTTCACCTCCGCCGACTACCGGGCCCGCATGGACCGCGCCGCGCGGGCCGCCGCCGACGCCGGTCTCGCGGGACTGCTGGTCGCTCCCGGGCCGGACCTGGTGTGGCTCACCGGCTACGCGCCCACCGCGATCACCGAACGGCTCACCGTCCTCGTCCTGGCCCCCGGACGCTCCCCGGTCCTCGTCGTCCCCACCCTGGAGGCCCCCGACGCCGCCAAGGCACCCGGTGCCGACGCCCTCACCCTGCGCGACTGGACCGACGGCAAGGACCCCTACGCGGCCACCGCGGCGCTGCTCGACGCGACGGGCCGCTTCGGCATCAGCGACAACGCCTGGGCGATGCATCTGCTGGCACTCCAGAGGACGCTGCCCGACACGACCTACGCCTCCCTCACCGACGCGCTGCCGATGCTGCGGGCCGTGAAGGACGCGGCCGAACTGCGGCTCATGGCAGCCGCCGGAGCGGCCGCGGACGCGGCGTACGAGGAGATCCGCAAGGTTCCCTTCGCCGGCCGCCGCGAGTCCGACGTCGGCGCCGATCTGGCCGATCTGCTACGGCAGTTCGGGCACTCGCAGGTCGACTTCACCATCGTCGCCTCGGGCCCCAACGGAGCCGACCCGCACCACGAGGTCGGCGACCGCGTCATCCAGCGGGGCGACATGATCGTCCTCGACTTCGGCGGCCTCAAGGACGGCTACGGCTCCGACACCTCGCGCACGGTCCACGTCGGCGAACCCGACGACGAGGAACAGCGTGTCCACGACCTCGTCCGTGAGGCCCAGGAGGCCGGGTTCCGCGCGGTGCGCCCCGGAGTCGCCTGTCAGGAGGTCGACCGGGCGGCCCGCGCGGTCATCGACGACGCCGGGTACGGCCCCTACTTCATCCACCGCACAGGCCACGGCATCGGCGTCACCACGCACGAACCGCCGTACATGATCGAGGGCGAGGAACAGCCCCTCGTGCCCGGGATGTGCTTCTCCGTGGAGCCCGGCATTTATCTGCCCGGCCGCTTCGGGGTACGCATCGAGGACATCGTCACGGTGACCGCGGACGGCGGTCGCCGGCTCAACAACACGGCCCGCGAGATGGCCCTGGTGGACTGACGACGACCAGGAGCCCCGACACCCCGAACGGCGACGGCGCGACCATGACCCAGGCACCGACACCCACCGCGGACACCGTCCGACAACTGGTCCGTTCCCTGCTCAAGGACAGCGCGGCCGACAGCACCGGCCCCGAGGTCCGGCCCGTCGCCGAGGGCGGCGAGCACTCCACGTGGTGGGTCGGCACCCGCCATGTGCTGCGCCTCGCCCCGAACCGCGAGGCCACCCTCCGGCAACGCCGTGAACTGCGTCTGCGCGACCTCGTACGGCCGTACCTGCCCGTCGCCGTCCCGACGAGCGTGGCGCACGGCGAGTGGGCGCCCGGACTCACCTACACGCTGGACACCAAGGTGCCCGGCCGGTCCGGCGAGGCCCAGGACGTCTCCGCCGTCGGCGAGGCCGACCTCGCCGGGCTGCTCACGGGACTGCGCGAGGTACCGGTCCGGCAGGCCGAGGCGCTCGGCGTCCCGCGCGCCGCCCCGCGCTCCCTGGAGGCACTGCGCCGCGCCGCCGAGCGGGCGGCCGAACGGCTGGCCGCCGCCGACGAATTCGACGCCGCCCGCCTCCACCAGCTCACCCAGCCCGGCGCGGTCCAGCTCGCCGCGCAGTCCGCCACCGCGGTCCTCGTCCACCACGACCTCAAGGGCGAGCACCTCGTGGTGAGCGCGGACGGCCGGGTGCGCGGCGTCCTGGACTGGACCGACGCGGTCCTCGGCGACCCCGCCGAGGACATCGCCGGGCTCGCGCTGGCCGTCGGCGCCCCCGCAGCCGTACGCGCCGCCACCCTCGCCGGCTACGGCGCCCGCCCCTGCCTGCGCGGCCTGTGGCTCGCCCGCTGCGACACGGTGGTCCGCCTCGCCGACCGCCTCAAGGGCCGCGGCACCGACCTCGACCCCGACACCGGCCCCCTGCCGCTCCTCAGGACCCAGCTGCGCCGCACCTGGGAGGCGATCCTGCTGGAGCGCGTGACGGAACTGCGGGACGGGGAAGGGGAGTTGTAGCGCGTAAACGTCTACGTAAACGCTTGCGCAAACGTCTGCGCAAGCGTGTGCGCAAACGCTTACGCAAGCCTTTGCGCAAGCGTTTACGCCTGCGCCAGCACCACGCACGACTCACCGGGCAGCCGCAGCAACCCGTCCGCCCCGGGCGCCACCACCGGCTCCCACGCGGCCAGGACCTCCGCCGGGCGGGTGCCCAGAGGGATCGCGGCCGGTTCCTTGCCGAGGTTCACGGCGACGCGTACGTCGCCGCGTCGGAGGGCGAGCCAGCGGGCGTCCTCGTCGTAGGCCACCTTGGTGTCGCTGAGGTCGGGATCGGTGAGGTCGGGCTGCTCGTGCCGGAGCGCGACGAGCCGCCGGTACCAGGCCAGCATGCGCGCGTGGGGCTCGCGCTCCGGTTCCGACCAGTCCAGGCAGGAGCGGTCGCGGGTCGCCGGGTCCTGCGGGTCGGGCACGTCCTCCTCGGCCCAGCCGTGCGCCGCGAACTCCCGCCGCCTGCCCCGCCGTACGGCGTCCGCGAGGTCCGGGTCGGTGTGGTCGGTGAAGAACTGCCAGGGTGTACCGGCCGCCCATTCCTCGCCCATGAACAGCATCGGGGTGAAGGGGCCGGTGAGCGTCAGCGCCGCCGCACAGGCCAGCAGACCGGGGGAGAGGGTCGCCGAAAGGCGGTCCCCCTGGGCGCGGTTGCCGATCTGGTCGTGGGTCTGGCTGTAGCCGAGCAGCCGGTGGGCGGCCACACGCGCGCGGTCCAGGGGGCGGCCGTGGTGCCGGCCCCGGAAGCTCGAATAGGTGCCGTCGTGGAAGAAGCCGCCCGTGAGCGTCTTGGCGACCGCATCGAGCGGGGCCCGCGCGAAGTCCGCGTAGTAACCCTGCGATTCACCCGTCAGCGCGGTGTGCAGAGAGTGGTGGAAGTCGTCGTTCCACTGCGCGTGCAGTCCGAGACCGTTCTCCGCGCGGGGGGTGACCACGCGCGGGTCGTTCAGGTCGGACTCGGCGACCAGGAAGAGCGGCCGGCCCGTCTCGGCGGCCAACGCGTCGACGGCGGCGGACAGTTCCTCCAGGAAGTGGCACGCGCGCGTGTCCTTCAGCGCGTGCACCGCGTCGAGCCGCAGCCCGTCGATCCGGTAGTCGCGCAGCCACGCCAGCGCGCTGCCCAGGAGGAAGGCACGCACCTCGTCCGAGCCGGGCGCGTCCAGGTTCACGGCGCTGCCCCAGGGGGTCTGGTGGGTGTCCGTGAAGTAGGGGCCGAACGCGGGCAGGTAGTTCCCGGACGGGCCGAGGTGGTTGTGCACCACGTCGAGCACGACGCCCAGACCGAGTTCGTGGGCGCGGTCGACGAACCGCTTCAACCCCTCGGGACCGCCGTAGGGTTCGTGCACGGCCCACAGGGAGACGCCCTCGTAACCCCAGCCGTGCCGGCCGGGGAACGGGCACAGGGGCATCAACTCGACGTGGGTGACGCCCAGTTCGACGAGGTGGCCGAGCCGGTCGGCCGCCGCGTCCAGGGTGCCCTCGGGCGTGTACGTGCCGACGTGCAGCTCGTAGAGCACCGCTCCCGGGAGCGGGCGCCCCGGCCAGGCGGCGGTGCGCCACGCGTACCGCTCGTGCTCGACGACGGCGCTCAGGCCGTCCGGGCCGTCCGGTTGGCGGCGCGAGCGCGGGTCGGGCAGCGGCGGGCCGTCGTCGACCGCGAACCCGTACCGCGTGCCGTCACTCGCCTCGGCCTCGCCGCTCCACCACCCCACGCGCCCGGGATCGCGTTCCAACGCGCGCGTGGCGTCGTCGCGATGGAGCGTCACACGGTCTGCCTCTGGTGCCCACACCTCGAACTGCACGGACGGTTCCCCTTCGTCTGCTCACCGGGATGTAGCCCGTCCATCGTGCTTCAAACGAGATCAATCCGCTTTTGAATCCACCCCTTTGGAGCAGGTGTCGTCATCTTCGCGCGCGTGCGGGCCGTTTCCGCGTCTTCTGGACACCCGGGGTTCACTGCCCGACAATCACGAGCGTGACGTCGTCCTTCGAGTTCCACACGTACCCCGCGCGGCTGTCCGACGCGGAGCGCGACAAGGCGCTCAAGGTCCTCCATGACGGCGTCGCCATGGGACGGCTCTCGCACGACACGTTCATCCGCCGCATGGAGCTGGCGCTCGCCGCCCGGCGGTCCGAGGAACTCGTGGCCCTCACCGCCGACCTGCCCACCGAAAGCCGCCTCTCGCGCGCCCTGTTCGGCACCGTTGAGGCCGTCTCCGGGTTCACGGTACGGCTGCGCAGGGCCTGGCAGGCCGAGCGGCTCCCCAAGCTGCTGCTGCCCCACCCGGGCAACGGACACCCGCTGCGCATCGGCCGTGACCCCGCCAACGGGCTGCGGCTGACCCACGAGACGGTGTCCCGGGTGCACGCCGAACTCAGCCGCCAGGGCGGCATGTGGGTGCTGCGCGACCTCGGTTCGACCAACGGCACGACGGTCAACGGTCGTCGGGTGATCGGCGCGGCCGTCGTCCGGGAGGGCGATCAGATCGGCTTCGGACGGATGGCGTTCCGGCTCGCCGTGAACTGAGCCCGACGCGATCCCGACCCGGGCTCGACGCGATCCCGACCCGGGCTCGAACTCAGCTCCACCTCACCTCTGGCCTGGGCTTTACCCGATGTGGCGATCTTGGGTGTGCGTGAAATCCCTTTGCGTACGGCGGTGTTGACGTACCCCTCGGGCCGTGACTGACTGTGCGTACACCATGCACATCAGGTGAACCGACGGCACCACTTTCGTGGAGGTGTGCCCTGCCACCACTCCTCCGCTACCCGTCCGTGGACGAGCTGGGGGCCCAGGCCGCCGCGCTCGTCGCCCGCCGCCCCCGGGACGCCCGGCTTCGCCGTGTCGGGACCTCCCGCGCCGGTACGCCCCTGTGGCTGCTCTCCGTGGGCCACGGCAGCCGCCAGGCCCTCGTGGTCGCCGGACCGCACGCCAACGAGCCCGTGGGCGGCGCGACGGTGCTGCGCCTGGCCGAACGGGTCCTCGCCGACCCCCGGTTGAGCGAGGGCGCCGACGCCACCTGGAACCTGCTGCTGTCCCTCGACCCCGACGGCTCGCGCCGCAACGAGGGCTGGCTGTCCGGCCCCTACAGTCTCGGCCGCTACTTCCGGAACTTCTTCCGGCCCGGCTTCCTGGAACAGCCCGAGTGGCTGCCGGACGGCGCGGCCGGGGCCCGACTCCCGGAAACCCGCGCCCTGTTGGAGGTCCAGGACGAGCTGCGGCCCTTCCTCCAGTGCTCCCTGCACGGCGTCGACGTGGGCGGCGGTTTCGTCGAACTGACCCGCGACCTCCCGGGCCTCGCCCAACGCGTCGCGCACACCGCGGCCCGCCTCGGCATCCCGCGTGAACTCGGGCCGTACGACACCCTGTACTGGCCCAGCATCGGCCCCGCCGTCTACCGCATCCCACCACCGCGCCGGGGCGATCTGGCCGCCGCCATCACCGAGGCCGCCGTCGAGTCGACCTGGTTCCACCCGCACCGGCACGGCACGGTCACCGCGGTCGTGGAGGCACCGATGTGGGGCGTGGCCGGCGTCGAGGACGGCACCCCGCCCGCCGACGCGGACGCGGTCCTGCGCACCGTGAGCCACACCCTGCGCCGCGACACCCGCATCCTGGAACAACTCCTCGCGCGGATACGGCCGTTCGTGCAGGGCGGGGCGGCGACGGAGCCGGGGGAGGTCCGGCCGTGCGCGGGCGTCGGGGAGGCGGGGACGCTCTCCCGTGCCGGCGTGGCGGGACCCCCGACACCGGACGCGGCCGAGAGCCGCCCCCGGCACGACACCGTTCGTCCCGCTCCCGCTCCCGCTCCGGCGCCCGCGCCTGCTGCCACGTCCGGTCGGCTGCCCCGAACCCTTCTCGTGCCCGACGCGGCGCGGCTGCTCGCGCCGGTCGACGACTATTTACTGGTGTGCCCCGGACTCGCGGACGCGTGGGACCCCGATGTCGACACCAGTGCCGCGCGCCCGCTGCCGCCGCTCAACACCGCGCATCTCGCGGCCCTGCGCATCGCGGGCCGGCGCCTCGCCCTGCGCACGGCCGGGCTGCTGTACCAGCTCGTCGTCTCCTCCGGGAGCGACCCGGCCGGTGTGCTGCCGGAGCTGGACCGGCTGATCGACGAGTGGTGCGCCGACTACCGGGACGGCTTCGGGGCGCGCTGGATCCCGGTCGCACGCCAGGTCGAGTACCAGTCGCGCGTGGTGCTCAGCGCGTTCGAACTGGCCCGGCGGCACCCGCCCGCGCGCTCCCGTACGGGTGAGGCGGGCTGGGGTACCGAGGAGACGGTGCCGATGCATCTGGAATGACGTACACCTCCCGAACCACCGCCCTCCGGGGTGCCCTGCTCGCAGCGACCGTGCTCCTCGCCGCCGGTCAAACACCCGCCCAGGCGGCGCCCCGGCACGGCCTCCGGGGCGACTGGCTCTACCTCACCGTCACCCGGGGCGACGGCCGTTCCAGTGACACACGCGGGACCCTCCTCCTGTGCGACCCGCCCCAGGGCCACGCCCACGCGGCCGAGGCCTGCGCCGAACTGGCCGCGGCGGGCGGTGACATCGACGCCGTCCCGGCCAGAAGCGTGCTCTGCCCGATGATCTACGCCCCGGTGACCGCCCACGCGCGCGGGGAGTGGAAGGGACGCCAGGTCGACTACACGAGGACCTTCTCGAACCGCTGCGTCCTGGGGGCGCGGACGGGAGACGTGTTCGCGCTGGACGGCTGAGCGGCGCGGCGCGGGCGGGGTCAGGCCGAGCGTCGGGCACGCGCGTGTGGGGCCTCGCCGATCGTCCCCGCCTGCTCCGCCTGCTCGCGCGCGTACAGCGCCGCCGCCACGACCGTGCGGGACTGATGCTCCACCTGGTGCTCCAACGGCACCCAGCGGGCGCGGAAGCGCTCCGCGAAGGCGTCGCTCCAGGACGCGACGAGGTGCTCCAGCCGAGGCGCCGCGCGGTCGTCGGTCTCCCGCAGCACTCGCAGCAGCATCGCCGCCGCCCGTAACGGCAGCCGCCGCCCGAAGGCGTCCACACTGCCGACGTACGCCATCGTGGTGTCGGCCGGCGCGGTGTGCGTCCAGTCCGCGGCCAGGCCGGGCACCAGCTCCAGCGCCCACTTGGCGGCCCGCAGCAGCGGCCCGTCGACGCCCTGGAGCCGCGGCAGCGCCTCGGCGAGCACCCGCTCCACCTCCCGCCCGTCCCGCAGCAGCCGGCGCGCCAGCCGCCGTAACGCCGCCGCCGGGGCGGGATGCGGTGCCGGGTCGTCCACCAGGTCGCTCGCCCACATCGGGACCTCCACGACCGCGGTCAGGCCGCCGTAGCGGTGCGCGTGGTACCAGGTGCTGTGCCGGGCGTCGTCCGGCATGCTCGGGTAGGCCGCGTCCGAACCGGGCGCCGGCATCACATGCACCCCGGGCCCCGCGGCGGGCCAGCCCGCCGCGTCCGAGGCGCCCCTCTCCACCGGGATGTGCAGCTCCGCCGCCGACTTGGCGAACGGTTCGGCGAGCCCCGGTATGTCCTTCGTCAGCTGCACCCAGCTGCCGCCCAGATCGGTGCCGTGCAGGGTCACCTGGAGATAGGGCCGCAGCTCGTCGATCACCCGGGTCAAGGCTCGCGTCTCCGGGGGCAGTTGATCGGGCGGCAGCACGGAGGGCGACCACTCGGGCTGCTCCGGGCCCGCCGGGCGGAAGAAGCCGAGGTGGTAGTCGAACAGGCTGCGCGGCGCCGGGGTGACGTGCAGGCTCGCCCCGTCCGGGTCCGCGCAGAGCAGGAAGTGCCAGGCGGTGTCCGACCTCAACTCCCGATCGCGGACCACCCGTTCGGCGAGTGCGAGGAGTGTTGAGCCGCCGGTCGGCTCGTTGGCGTGGGCGCCCGCGACCACCAGGACGGCGCGCCGGGCGTGCCCCACGGACAGCAGATGAAGGGGTCTGCCCGCGCGGGAGACACCTACTTGGCGCAGGGTGCACAAGGCCGGCCGGTGAGCGGCCAACGCCCGCGCGGACGAGACCAGTTCGGCCACACTGGGGTATCGCAACTCCGGCAGGAGACTCACCCCCGACTACTCCGCCCCGGCTTTGCAACCGCAGTACTTCATGGCCTCTGTGAACTGTCAAGAAGACCGCGGGGGAGGCTACAGGGGGCGCCCAGGGGCATTTACCGGCAGCCGGTAGGCGCGTTGGTGCCAGCAGGGGCCCGGAGATTTCCAGGGGGCTTCGCAGGCCCCCGCGCTCCCCTCCGGTGATGTCGTCGTCGTGCACACGCGCGTGCCCCCGTATCACGAACACCGCCCTCCCGGCCCGCCACCGCACGCCCGCCGCCCGACCCGCGCCCCGGGTCCGTACGCGGGTGCGAGCCGGTGGCCGGGGACCCGCCGCACGCCGTAGGCCGTGGCGCGGCCGCCTCACTCGAACGGCCGTAAGGGAGGTGCGGTCGGCGCGGTGCGGTGGTCGGCTGGGGGAAGCCGCGTGCGCGCAGGACGCGGACGACCGGCCGCGCGCCTCCTGGACGGTGCGGGGCGCAGCTGCGACCACGGGAGCGGACGGCGGTGCTGTGTCTCACGGACGTGACCGTCCCCCGGACAGCGGGCGCCCCGCCCCGCCCACCGGGACCGCCGAGCCTGCGGACTGCCGTACAGGACCCGTATCGGCTCTACCGCACCCTCCGCACGCACTACCCGCTCGTGTACGACGAGCCGTTCGGAGCCTGGCTCCTCAGCCGCTACGACGATGTCCGCGCGGCCCTCGCCGACCCGCGGCTGGTCGCCCTGCCCGGTGACGGGCACCCGGCCGCCCCCGAGGCGGGGCGGCTCCTGGACCGGGCCCTGCACGGGCCCGCGCTCGCCGCCCTGACCGCCGCCGTCGAACGCAGCGCCCACGTCCTCGCCCGCCGCCTCGCCGCCCGCGAGGACGCCGACCTGGTGGCCGAGTTCTGCGACTGGCTGCCCACCGCCACGGCCGTGGCCGCGCTCGGGCTGCCGTACGAGGAGACCGCGCGGGTGCACCGCTGGTGCCGCACCGGGCTCGGCCCCTCCGGGGGCGGCCGTCCCGAACTGGGCGCCTTCCTGCGCCCGTTGACGGCCCGGCGCCGAGCCCACCCGGGCGGTGACCTGCTGTCCGTGCTGTGCACCGCGCGGCGCGGCGGCGCCCCGCTCTCGGACGACACCGTCACCGGGCTGGTGGGCACGCTGCTCGGCGCGGCCGGCGAGAGCACCGCGCGGGCGCTCGCGTCCTTCCTCGCCAACCTCCTCGACCATCCGCGCCAGTTGGATGTGCTGCGCGCCCGCCCCGAGCTCACGCCGGGCGCCTGGGCGGAGTCCCTGCGCCGTGATCCGCCGCTGCACATCGTGCTGCGCCGGGCCGTCGCGCCCGTCGGCCCGATACCCGCCGGAGCCACCGTCGCCTGTCTGCTCGGCGCCGCGGGACGCGACCCGGAACGCTTCACCGACCCGGACCGCTACGACGCCTTCCGCACCGACCCCGGACCGCTCGCCCACGGCACCGGCCCCGACGCCCTGCTCGCCCGTCTCACGGCCGAACACGGACTGCGGGCCCTCCTGACCGCCCTGCCGGGCCTGCGCCGCGCACCGGGCGCCCCGCACGTGCCCGACGACCTGGTCCGCCGCTCACCCCGGACCCTCCGGGTACGGACCTAGTCGGAGATCTCCAGCAGCACCACCGGCGACAGCTCGAAAAGCTCCGCCACGCGCGCGTGCCCCGCGAACCGCCGCTCCGGAGCGAGCACATCGGCCCACCGGCCCGGCGGCAGCGGGAGCACCGTGTCGCGCCAGCCGCCCGCCTCCGCGAGGCGTGACGACAGCCGGGTCACGGCCGTGACCGCTGCCCCGGAACGGGCGAACGCCACACAGTGCGCCGCCGCCGGGCCCTGAGCCGCCAGCGGGGCGTACGTCGCCGCGTCGCCGAAGGCCTCGGGGCGCCGGGCCCGCAGCCGCAGCGCGGCGGCCGTCACCGCACCCTTGGCGCCCGCCTCCGGGGGCGGGAACGACACGGGCCGCCGGTTGTCGGGGTCGACCAGGGCCAGGTACTCGGCCTCGGTGCCCTGGTAGAGGTCCGGCACGCCCGGCATCGTCAGCTGGAGCAGCGCGGCGCCCAGCACGTTCGCCCGGATGTGCGGCTCCAGCGCCGCGCGGAAGGCGGCCACGCGCTCACCGGGCGGCCCGCACGGGCCCGCCGCGACGAACGCCGCCACCGCCTCCTCGTACGCCGGCTGCTGCTCCGTCCAGCTGGTGTGCAGGCCCGCCTCCCGCACATGCTTCAACAGGGCCCCCTGGACGCGCTCCGCGTCCGCCGGGCCGAGACCGAACACCGTCTGCCAGGCCGCCCACGCCAGTTGCGCGTCCGGCACACCGTCACCGGTACGGGTCACCTCGGTCAGCACGTCCGCCCACCGCTCCGGCACCTCGGTGAGCACGGCCAGCGCGGCCCGTACGTCGGCACTGCGCTTGGTGTCGTGGGTCGACAGCACCGTGCCCGCCGCCGGCCAGTCGCGCTGCACGCGCGCGCAGTACGCCTGGAAGTCCTCCGGGGACACCGCCGGGCTGCCCGGGTCGCCGCCCACCTCGGTCGCCGACAGCAGCGGCACATAGCGGTAGAAGGCCGTGTCCTCCACGGACTTGGCCCGCAGCGCGGACGCCGTCTGCGCGAACCGGACCCGGAACTCGACCTCCTCGGGCCCGTCCCCGTACCGCCCCAGCAGCAGATCCCGTACGACGTCGACGGCGTCCGCCTCCTCCGCGACGACGAACGCCTGCCGGGCCTCGGCGGCGGCCTCCTCGGTGACGACGGCCGCGGTGTCGCCCGAGGTGTACGGCCGGTAGACCTCCAGGCGCACCAGGAGCTCCACCAGCGCGGTCCGCAGCGCCCAGGGGGCCCGGTCGCGCAGCGCGGGCTCCGGGGACGCGGCACACAGCCGGCTCGCGACCCGGGTCAGCCGGTCCGTCTCGGCGTCCAGCTCGTGTGTGATCACCTTGTACGCCGCCCGCCGCACCGTCGCCTCCCAGTGCCCGCCGCGGTCCGGCTGCGGGGCCGCGAACCTCCGGTACTGGCCCAGGAGTTCCCCCGCCCCCGCCGGGTCCGTGAACAGCCCGTCGACGTGCCTGAGGGCGTCGTAGCCGGTGGTGCCCGCGACGGGCCAGGACGCCGGCAGCCGCTCCCCGTCCGCGAGGATCTTCTCCACGACCGTCCAGCGGCCCCCGGTCGCCTCGTGCAGCCGCCGGAGGTAGTCGTCGGGGTCGGCGAGGCCGTCGGGGTGGTCGACGCGCAGCCCGTCCACGACGCCCTCGCGCAGCAGCTGCAGGATCTTGCCGTGCGTGGCGTCGAAGACCTCCGGGTCCTCCACGCGCACCCCGATCAGCTCCGAAATGCTGAAGAAGCGCCGGTAGTTGAGCTCGGTGCGGGCCAGCCGCCACCACCCCAGGCGGTACCACTGCGCGTCCAGGAGCCGCGGCAACGGCAGCTCCCCGGTGCCCGCACGCAGCGGGAACACATGGTCGTAGTAGCGCAGCACGTCACCGTCGACCTCCAGATGCTCCATCTCGGAGCCGACCGGTCCGCCCAGCACAGGCAGCAGCAACCGCCCGCCCTGCGCCTCCCAGTCGATGTCGAACCAGCGCGCGTACGGCGACTTGGGGCCCTCCCTGAGCACCTCCCACAGGGCGTGGTTGTGGGACGGGGCCATGGCCATGTGGTTCGGCACGATGTCCACCACCAGACCGAGACCGTGCTCCCGCGCGGTCCGCGCGAGGGCCCGCAGACCGTCCTCGCCGCCGAGTTCGTCCCGCACGCGCGCGTGGTCCACGACGTCGTAGCCGTGCGTCGAACCGGGGACGGACTCCAGGACGGGGGACAGGTGCAGGTGCGAGACGCCGAGCGACGCCAGGTACGGCACGGCCGCCGCGGCCGCCGCGAACGGGAACTCGGGCTGCAGCTGCAGCCGGTAGGTGGCCGTGGGCACTGCCGGGTCGGGTCGTTCAGGTGTCATGCAGACCTGTCTACCCGCCCGGCCGCCCTTCGTGTCATCGACCCCGGCATCCGGTCCACGGACCGGGAGCCCTCCTAGGTGGGCCGTTGCAGCACCGTCATGCTGCGGTCCACCAGGGTGAGCCGGTCCCCGGCCTTCACCTTCGCGCCCGTGCCCGCCGGCACCCCCTCCGCGCGGCCCGTGTCCACGATCACCTCCCACTGGCGCCCGTGATTGACCGGCACCACGAAGTCCAGCGTCTCCGGGGAGGCGTTGAACATCATCAGGAAGGAGTCGTCGGCGATGCGCTCCCCGCGCTGCCCGGGCTCCGAGATGGCGTTGCCGTTCAGGAACACCGAGAGCGCGGACGCCTGCGCCGAGTCCCAGTCCCGCTGGGCCATCTCCTTGCCCTCCGGGGTGAACCAGGCGATGTCCGACAGCTCGTCGTGGGTGCCCTCCACGGGCCGCCCGTGGAAGAAGCGCCGGCGCCGGAACACCGGATGCTCCTTGCGCAGCCACACCAACGCGCGCGTGAAGGCCAGCAGCCCCGAAGGCTCGGTGCCCTCCTCGGGCCAGTTCACCCAGGCCAGCTCGCTGTCCTGGCAGTACGCGTTGTTGTTGCCGCCCTGGGTGCGCGCGAACTCATCCCCGTGGCTGACCATCGGCACGCCCTGGGACAGCATCAGCGTGGCCACGAAGTTGCGCATCTGGCGGGCGCGCAGCTCCAGGACGGCCGGGTCGTCGGTCTCGCCCTCGGCACCGCAGTTCCACGACCGGTTGTGGCTCTCGCCGTCGCGGTTGTCCTCGCCGTTGGCGTCGTTGCGCTTCTCGTTGTACGACACCAGGTCGTTCAGCGTGAACCCGTCGTGGCAGGTCACGAAGTTGATGGAGGCCAGGGGGCGACGGCCGTCGTCCTGGTAGAGGTCGGAGGAGCCGGTCAGCCGGGACGCGAACTCCGCGAGCGCCCGTCCCTCGCCCCGCCACAGGTCCCGCACGGTGTCGCGGTACTTGCCGTTCCACTCGGTCCACAGCGGCGGGAAGTTGCCCACCTGGTAGCCGCCCTCGCCGACGTCCCAGGGCTCCGCGATCAGCTTCACCTGGGAGACCACCGGGTCCTGCTGGACGAGGTCGAAGAACGACGACAGCCGGTCCACCTCGTGGAACTGCCGGGCCAGGGTGGCCGCGAGGTCGAAGCGGAAGCCGTCGACGTGCATCTCGGTGACCCAGTAGCGCAGCGAGTCCATGATCAGCTGGAGCACGTGCGGGGACCGCATGAGCAGCGAGTTGCCCGTCCCCGTGGTGTCCATGTAGTAGCGGGGATCGTCCGCGAGCCGGTAGTAGGACGGGTTGTCGAGGCCCCTGAAGGACAGCGTCGGGCCCAGGTGGTTGCCCTCGGCGGTGTGGTTGTAGACGACGTCCAGGATGACCTCGATCCCGGCCTCGTGCAGCGCCCGCACCGCCGACTTGAACTCCAGGACCTGCTGGCCGCGGTCGCCCCAGGAGGCGTACGCGTTGTGCGGGGCGAAGAAGCCGATCGTGTTGTAGCCCCAGTAGTTGTTCAGCCCCATGTCGACCAGCCGGTGGTCGTTCACGAACTGGTGCACCGGCATCAGCTCCAGGGCGGTCACCCCCAGCTCCACCAGGTGCTCGATCACCGCCGGGTGCGCGAGCGCCGCGTACGTGCCGCGAAGCTCGTCCGGCAGCCCCGGGTGGAGCATGGTCAGACCCTTGACGTGGGCCTCGTAGAGCACCGTCTCGTGGTAGCCGCGCCGGGGCCGCCGGTCGTCGCCCCAGTCGAAGTACGGGTTGACCACGACCGACGACATCGTGTGCGGGGCCGAGTCCAGGTCGTTGCGCTTGTCGGGGGCGTCGAAGTGGTAGCCGTACACCTCCTCGCCCCAGGCGATCGATCCGCTGACGGCCTTCGCGTACGGGTCGAGCAGCAGCTTCGCGGAGTTGCACCGCTGGCCGCGCTCGGGAGCGTACGGGCCGTGCGCGCGGAAGCCGTAGCGCTGTCCGGGCATGATGCCGGGCACGTACGCGTGCCGCACGAACGCGTCGCTCTCGCGCAGTTCCACCGCCGTCTCCGAGCCGTCGTCGTGCAGCAGACACAGCTCTACTCTGTCCGCGGCCTCCGTGAAGACCGCGAAGTTGGTGCCGGCGCCGTCGTACGTGGCACCGAGTGGATACGCCTCTCCAGGCCAGACCTGCATGGTCACGACTCTTTCAGCCGGGCCCCGCCACCGGGGCGCCTTGCCCCTGAGTCTCCCCGAAAGTGAGGGAACCACCTATGACTTACATCCCTCTTACCAAATGACCAGTGCATACGACGTATGCCGTATGCGGAACCAAGTGGGACAGACACCACTCCCAGAGGTCCGGGGATGGACCCAGGGGGAGTAGGGGGAGATGTGCGAAGGACAGTGCACCGCCACCTGGGCAAAGTGGTGGCGGGTACGGCCATAGCGGTGGCCGGGACCGCCGTGATGGTCGCCGTCACCCTGCCGGGCACGGCGGGGGCCGACGAGTCGGGGGGCACCGGAAAGGCCGCCGGATCCGCCCAGCAGGCGGCGGACGGAGTGGGCGCGGCACCCGGTGTCGTGCAACAGGCCCCGGCCGAGGGCGAGAAGGGCAAGGGCCGCGACCCGCTCACCGAGGACGAGACCAAGCGGGTCGAACAGCTCGCTGTGAACCAGCAGTTCCTCAACTCCAGTGAGAACGTGGACGGGAAGCGCGGCCCGCAGCGCCTCGACGTCGAACTCGCCGACCCGAACCCCGACGAGCTGGACAACCCGAACGCGCCGCGCCGCGCGGACGTGACGTTCTACGACTACAAGGACGACACGGTCGTCACCAAGACCGTCAACCTGGACACCGGCAAGGTCGAGCAGACCGGCACCCAGCACGGAGTGCAGCCGCCGGCGAGCCACGCCGAGGACGTCGAGGCGGCCCAGCTGCTCCTCGCCGACCCGCTCGGCGCGGGCCTGAAGGCCGACTACAAGGACGCCACCGGCAACGAACTCACCTCACCGGACCAGCTGTTGGTGACCGCCATGATCTACAAGGCCACTCCGGGACGGCAGTCCGGCGTCCTCGACAAGTGCGGCGAGCACCGCTGCGTGCGGCTGTTCCCGAAGGTCAAGAACGGGCCGTGGATCGACGCCCGTGACTTCGTCATCGACCTGAGCGCCCGCAAGGTCGGCAAGCTCACCGGCTGAGCCGATCGCGCCGTCCGCACCGACCCACGTGGATCGCGCCCTCCTTCGTTCACTGTCCCAACTTGCTTCTCCTGTAAGGGAGTCACTTCTTCATGCGCGTCAACAGAATCAGCCGTGCCCGCAGTCGGGGGGCCGTGGCCCTCACGGTGGCCGCCCTGGCCGCCGGTGCCACCGCGGGCGCGGGCCCGGCCGTCGCCCAGCCGAAGGCCGCGCCGAGCGCCGCCGCCCCCGGCTGCAGCGCCGCCTACACCATCGAGCAGAAGCTCTCCACCGGCACCACCTGGCGGATGTGCTGGCACTACGAGCGCGAGGCCGGCCTCGTCCTGGAGAACATCTCCTACCAGCCGCCCGGCGAGGCCGCCCCCATCAAGGTGCTCGCCGACGCGAAGCTCGCCCAGATCCACGTCCCGTACGACGACGGCAAGAACGAGTACAGCGACCTCACGCAGTACGGCTTCGGCACCGGCCTGATGAACATGCAGCCCGGCGAGTGTCCCGGCGGCACCATCAAGACCGTCAAGGTCCCCGACGCGATCGACCCGGCCCACCCGAACGTCAAGGGCCTCTGCACGACGACCCGTTCGCGCGGCCACGCCTTCCGTATGCAGGGCGACAGCGCCAACAAGGTCTTCCAGACCCAGGGCAAGGACTTCCTCGTCTACACGGTCAACCAGGTCGGCTGGTACGAGTACATCACCGAGTGGCGCTTCCAGGACGACGGCACCATCAACATGAACGTCGGTGCCACCGGCAGCCTTTCGCCCTACGACTACGACGCGGGCGACGGCCGCGGCTGGCCCCTCGGCAAGGGCGCCACGGCGTACGCGACGAGCCACCAGCACGACGTCTTCTGGAAGTTGGACTTCGCGCTCGACGGCTCCTCCAAGGGCCGTGTCGAGCAGTACGACTCCGTGGTCACCCCGCGCGGCGCCAACACCCCCACCAACAAGACCACGTTGACCAAGGTCACCAAGGAACTCGTGGGCGACGCGAAGAACATGCGCTGGTGGCGCATCGTCAGCGCGACCGGCAAGAACAAGGACAACCACGCCCGGTCCTACGAGATAGTCCCCGGCCCCACCACCAAGTACCCGGGCCGCAGCTTCACCCAGCACGACGTGTACTTCACCCAGTACAACAAGTGCGAGCAGTTCGCCAGCGACAACCTGCCCAACTGCGGTGCGGGGCACCCGAAGCAGGTCGACAAGTGGGTCAACGGACAGACCCTCACCCAGCCCGTGGTCTGGGTGAACGTCGGCTTCCACCACATCGCCCGCGACGAGGACCAGCAGCCGATGCCGGTCCACTGGCAGGGATTCTCCATCGCCCCGCGCGACGTCACCGCTATGAATCCGCTCACTCCGGCCGCGCTCGCCGACCAGAACGGCAATGTGAACGGCGGAAGTTGAGAAACGACCCTGTCCATCCGGCTGCACCGCCGACCGGTCCCGGAGTACCCTTCCTTGATCGTTGAGACTGGGGAGAGCTCGGGGGAGCGGAAGGCGGTGCACGGGTGGGCTCGGGAGGGCTGGAGTTGCCCCCTGGTGACGAGAGTCACGAGGGGAACTCCGCAGAAGTCCCGCCCGGCGCGGTGTCCCTGGCACGTCCGATGGACGCGGCTGGTTCCATTGGGCCGGAGTTGGACTGGGACGCCGACGCCTGGCGCGAGGTGCGTACGCGCGCCCAGCGAGCCGGCCGCGCCTACATCTGGCTGAACCTGGTCGAACAGCGGCTGCGCGCCGTCGTGGCCGCCGTCCTCCGTCCCATCTACGAACCCGTCCACGGCGACGAGTGGGTCGTCGCCGCGGCCGGTCCGGCCGGCCAGGAGTGGGTGCAGCGCGCGGTCGCCGTCCGCGAAGTCAGCCGGCGCAAGGGCTACTTGCTCGACCCGGCCGACGACAACGTCCTCAGCTTCCTGACCCTGCCGCAGCTGCGCGAGCTGATGGTGCAGCACTGGCCCTGCTTCGAGCCGTACTTCGACGAGCGCCGGGATGTCGAACTCGCCCTGGACGAACTCGAAGTGACGCGCAACGTCGTCTCCCGCAACCGTGCCCTCTCCGAGGCCGTCCTCAACCAGGCCGAGCGGGCCTCCGCGAAACTCCTGGAGACCCTCGGCGCCGGCAGCGACGTGCCCTCGGCCCGCCGGCTGCCCGTCGACGCGGTCGAGGAACTGATCGGCGACCGCTTCGCCGACGTGGTCGCCGTCCACCCCGACCGGGTACGGCTGATGCGGCAGTTCCCGGCCGAGGACATCTTCGGCGGCGCCCGCCGCGTCGACGCCATCGGCATCGGCCTCAACCTCCTCGTGCAGAACTTCTCCGGCCGACGGCTGGTCCGCCTCGCCGAGTCGGGCTGTCGCGTACGGCTGCTGTTCCTCAACCCGGCCTCCAGCGCGGTGAAGCGGCGCGAGCGTGAACTCGGCATAAAGCGGGGCGAGTTGAGCCGCGCCGTCGAGATGAACATCCTGCACATGCGACGGGTGCGGTCCCGGCTGCACGACCCGGGCGCCTTCGAGATCCAGGTCTTCGACGAGACACCGCGCTTCACGGCGTACCTCGTCGACGGCGACGGCTCGGACGGCATAGCCGTCGTGCAGTCCTATCTGCGCCGCAGCCGCGGCATGGAGGCGCCGGTGCTGGTGCTGCGAAACGGAAGCCGGCTCGTCAAGTCGGATGAAATGGACGACAGCGGTCTTTTCCCCACCTATCGCGATGAGTTCGAGCAGATGTGGGCGGATTCGCGACCGGTGTCCTGACCTGTCCGAGGCCGGTCCGGCGGTAAGCGGAACGCGGTCCTCGGATTGTCAGTGGCTCATGCGAAGGTGGAGACCACTGGGGGAAAGCACCACCGAGAAGGGGGGCCGTCATGGCCTGGCACCAGGAGCTGCTCATCGGCTTCGACCTGGAGACGACCGGCACGGAGCCGCGCGAGGCGCGCATCGTCACCGGCGCGGTCATAGAGGTCAGGGGCGGACGGCCGGCGGGCCGTCGCGAGTGGCTGGCGGATCCCGGCGTGGAGATCCCGGCCGACGCCGTCGCCGTGCACGGCATCACGAACGAACGCGCCACCGCCGAGGGCCGCCCGGCCGACGAGGTCGCCGACGCGATCGCGGACGTCCTCACGACCTACTGGAAGACGGGCGTCCCCGTCGTCGCCTACAACGCGGCCTTCGACCTCACCCTGCTCTCCGCCGAGCTGCGCCGACACGGACTGCCGTCCCTGCGCGACCGCCTGGGCGGCACCGACCCCGCCCCGGTCATCGACCCGTACACGATCGACCGCTCCGTCGACCGCTACCGCCGCGGCAAGCGCAACCTCGAAGCGGTCTGCCAGGAGTACGGCGTGGTCCTCGACACCGCCCACGACGCCTCGGCCGACGCCCTCGCCGCCGCCCGGCTGGCCGGTGCGATAGCCGACCGCCATCCCAAGGTCGCCGCCCTCGGCCCCGCCGAACTCCACCGCCGCCAGATCGAGTGGTACGCCGAATGGGCCGCCGACTTCCAGAGCTTCCTGCGCCGCAAGGGCGACCAGGACGCGGTGGTGGACGGCACCTGGCCGCTGCGCGAGCTTGAGGACGAGACGGTCTGAACCCGGGAGCTCCGAAAGCGCCCCGAGGGGCAGCGCCCCAAAGGGGCGCGGGGAACTGCGCGACCAGCCACACCGGACCGTCGGTCGCCCGAATCCCTGTTGCCCCCGATCAATAGGCGCTCAGAACGGAAACCACCGCACCGTCTCGTCCCCGTCCCGCAAAGACCCCACCCGACGCTCGAACTCGGCCAACGCCTCAGGGTTGCTCGGCGCATGCTGGGCAACCCAGGCGCAGCTGGCCGTCTCCCGGGCACCGCGCAGCACCCCGCAGCCGTCCCACTCCCGCACGTCCCAGCCATACGCCTCGGTGAACGAGTCGTAGGCCCGGGCCGGGAAGCCGTACCGGTCGCGGGACAGAGCCATCACCACCAGGTCGTGCTCGCGCAGATCCGCGGAGAAGGTCTCCAGGTCGACCAGAACCGGCCCGTCCGGACCGACGTGCACATTGCGGGGCAGCGCGTCGCCGTGGATCGGCCCCGGCGGCAGATGGGGCGTGAGCGCGGCGGCAGCAGCCGCGAAACCGTCGCGACGCTCCCGCAGATACGCCGAGTCCGCCGGATCGATCGCGTCGCCCGCGAGTCGCAGCCAGCGCTCCACACCGCCCAGCAGCTCGCGGGGCGGGAGTTCGAAGGAGGGGGAGGGAAGCGCGTGGACGAGGCGTAGCAGTTCGGCCAAATCCCGGGGTTCGGCCGGACGTACGGAATCGGCCAGCCGGTGCCACACGGTCACCGGGTGTCCCTCGACGAGGCGCGGCTTCGGGTCGGCGGCCCGCACCGCGGGCACGCCCGCCTCGGCCAGCCACACCGCGACGTCCAGCTCGCGCCGCGCACGGTCGAGGAGTTCGGCGTCGCGGCCCACCTTGACGACCAGGTCACCGGCGGCGAACACCGCGTTCTCGCCGAGGGCGAGGAGCCGCGCGTCCCGCGCCGGAGCGGACAGTACGTCCGCCGCGGCCAGTACGTCCCGGGCCCGTGCCTCGTCCATCGTCCGCCTCCGTGTCGTCCCTGTGCGTGTGCGTACGGCGTCGGGTTCCCGCCATCCGACGGCCAGTGTCGCATTCGCACAGGTGGGACGGCATGCGAGGTGCCTTGACGAGGCACACGGCCTTCACGACCATGACGGGGCCCGACCGGGCCGTGCAAAGGGGCTGATTCCATGACATCGGTGACGGGGGTATCGGTGCCGGAGGTGCGGAGACCGCCGGGCCGCGCGCGCAGCCGGGGCCGGCAGGGGCGCGGCTCCGACCACGCGGCCTGGTTCCTGGTGTTGCCCGCCCTGATCCCGATCCTCGTGCTCAGCGTCGGCCCCCTCCTCTACGGCGTCCTGCTCGCCTTCACCGACTCCCAGTCGGGCCGGACCGCGCCAACGCAGTGGATCGGCGGCCTCAACTTCCGGGACCTGTTGCACGACACGCTGTTCTGGGAGTCGTTCCGTATCGGGCTGGTGTGGGCGGTCGGGGTGACCGTGCCGCAGTTCCTGCTGGCCCTCGGCCTCGCCCTGCTGCTCAACCAGGACCTGCGGCTGAGATGGCTCGCCCGTGCGCTGGCGATCGTCCCGTGGGCGATGCCCGAGGTCGTCGTCGGCATCATGTGGCGGATCGTCTACAACCCGGACGCCGGCATTCTCAACGAGACCCTGCGCAACGTCGGCCTCGGTGACGGCCGGGACTGGCTCAGCAGTCTGTCGACCGCACTGCCCGCCGTGATCGTCGTCGGCGTCTGGGCCGGCATGCCCCAGACGACGGTCGCCCTGCTCGCCGGACTGCAGAACACCCCGCGCGAACTCCACGAGGCGGCGGCGGTCGACGGCGCCGGAGCCTGGCGCCGCTTCCGCACGGTCACCTGGCCCGCCCTCAGACCGGTGGCACTGTCGATCACGGCCCTCAACCTGATCTGGAACTTCAACTCGTTCGCCCTGGTCTACGTCCTGACCAGCGGCGGACCCGGCGGCCGCACCCGGCTGCCCATGCTCTTCGCCTACGAAGAGGCCTTCCGCTACGGCCAGTTCGGGTATGCGGCGGCGATGGGATGCGTGATGGTCGCGGTGATCTCGGTGCTGCTCGCCGTCTTCCTCGTAGGCCGACTTCGGGGAGGAGACGACTCGTGAGAACCAGGACCAGGACCAGGACCAGAACCACGACCAGCAGCACCACAGGCTTGAGAACGAGCACCGGGGCGCGCGCCGGACAGTACGTCGCCCTGCTCGCGTATCTCGTCTTCCTCGCCTTCCCCTTCCTCTGGCTGCTCTCCACCGCCTTCAAGTCCCCGCGCGAGCTGGGCAGTCTGCACCCCACCTGGATCCCCCGGCACCCCACCCTCGCCAACTTCCGCCAGGCCTTCGACGAACAGCCGCTGCTGCACGCCGCGTCGAACTCCCTGCTCGCCGCGCTCGGGGCCGCACTGATCGCCGTGGTGATCGCGACACCGATGGCGTGGGTCATGGCCCGGCGCCGCACACTGCTCGCGCGGGCCGCCACCGGGTGGGTGGTGGTCAGCCAGGCGTTCCCGTTCGTGCTGGTGATCATCCCGCTGTTCCTGGTGCTGAAGAACCTGCGGCTGATCGACTCACTGGCCGGGCTGGTGCTGGTCTACGTGGTGTGGTCGCTGCCGTTCGCGCTGTGGATGCTCGTCGGCTATGTCCGGGCGGTACCGGCCGAGTTGGAGGAGGCGGCGGCGGTCGACGGCGCCGGAAGACTCCGCACCCTCGTGTCGGTGACGGCACCGCTGCTCGCGCCCGGCATCGTGGCGACGGCGCTGTTCGCGTTCGTCACCGCGTGGAACGAGTTCTTCTTCGCACTGGTCCTGCTCAAGACCCCGGAGCACCAGACCCTGCCGGTCGTCCTCACCCACTTCATCGGCGCGGAGGGCGTCGCCGACCTCGGCCCGCTCGCCGCCGCCGCGTTCCTCGCGACCCTCCCCTCCCTGCTCGTCTTCGCCCTGATCCAGCGCCGGATCACGGGCGGCATGCTCACCGGGGCGGTGAAGAGCTGATGCGCCCCCGCTGGATCCTCGCCCTCGCCCTGACCCTGCTCCTCGCCGGCTGTACGGGCGGCGGCGGAGACAACTCCGCGAACGGCAGGATCACCCTCCGCTTCCAGTCCCTCGCCTGGCAGGAGGAGTCCGTCACCGCCAACAAGGAGTTGGTGAAGGAGTGGAACGCGACCCATCCGGACGTCAAGGTCGACTACGTACAAGGCAGTTGGGACAGTGTTCACGACCAGCTGCTCACCTCCTTCGAGGGCGGTGAGGCGCCGGACATCATCCACGACGCCTCCGACGACCTCGCGGACTTCGCATACGGCGGCTACCTCGCCGACCTCCGGGACCTGCTCCCGGCCCGGCTCAAGTCCGAGATACCGCAGCGCAGTTGGGAGACGGCGACCTTCGGGAACGGGATCTACGGCGTGCCGTTCCTCCAGGAACCACGGGTACTCGTCGCCAACGCGACCTGGCTGAAGAAGGCGGGCGTACGCATCCCGACCCCCGAACACCCTTGGACCTGGCCGGAGTTCAGGGCCGTCACCCGGCAGCTGAGCGGTGACGGAAAGTACGGCGTGGCCTGGCCGCTGAAGGAACCCGTGTCCGCCACGCTCAACCTGTCTCTCTCGACGGGCGGTGAACTGTTCCGGCGGGGCGCGGACGGCAAGGTGACTGTCCGCTTCGACGCGGCCGACCAGGTCGTCCCCCGCACGATCCACGACCAGGCGGACGTGGACCACAGTGCCTCGCCCACCACCCTCGGCAGCGGCGGCTCGGACACCCTGCCCGGGTTCTTCGGCGGCAAGTACGCGATGGTCCCGCTCGGCTTCTCCTACCGCCAGCAGATCGCGCAGCAGGCGCCGAAGGGCTTCGACTGGCAGGTGCTGCCCGCACCCGCCGGCGTCGACGGCCTGGCCCAGGGCGTCAGCCCGCAGACCCTGTCCATCGCCGAGGACAGCCCGCACAAGAAGGAGGCCGCCGAGTTCGTCGACTTCCTCCTCCAGCCCAAGAACATGGTCCGCCTGGCCCTCGGCGACTGGATGCTCCCCACCGGCACGCAGGCCCTCAAGGACCCGGCCCTGCACACCACGAAGGACGACTGGGCCACCGGTACGGCACTCGCCGACGACCTCGTCCCGGCTCCCGCACAGTCGGTACGCGGCTACCCGGAATGGAAGGACAAGGTGGCCACCCCGGCCTTCCAGGAGTACTACAACGGCGCGATCACTCTGACCGGCCTACGCCAACGCCTGGAGAGGGACGGCAACTTGGTGCTGGCGAGATATCAACGATGAGACGAGGCCTTCAGGGGCGCGGGGAAGTGCGCGACCAGCCACAACGCACCCGCACCCGCCGAACAACCACACCAGCCTCCCCGGATGGCGTCTCCCACCACGAAATTCCGTTGCCCCACGCCATGCGACGCCCTAGCGTTCCTCACATGTCAGCCGCGAACGCGATCACGAACTCCGGTCTCGGCCGGAGCTGCACGTATGCGATCCGCATGCGCCGCGGCCCCGGTGCCCTGACCGGCCCGGGCGCCCACGCCCGCTGACACCTCCGCGGACCCGACTCGACGCTCGTCCGGTCCGCGGTCGGTTCTCCCTGTTCTTCCGGTCGGGGCCTTCGTCTGCCCGTATGCCCTTCACGGAAGACAAGGACCGCAGGCCATGGCCCGCCCCACCCGCGTTTCCCGCGCGCTCTCGCAGAACTTCCTCGCCGACCGCGCCACCGCAGAGTTCGTCGCCCGCCTGGCCGTCCCCCACGGCCACCAGATCCCCCTCCTCCTCGAAGTAGGCGCGGGAAAAGGCGCGTTGACCGCGAAACTCGCGCCCCACTGCCACGAACTCCACGCCCACGAGATCGACCCCCGACTGGTACCGAAACTCCGCACCCGCTTCGCGGAGACACCCCAAGTGCGGGTCGTCGCCGGTGACTTCATGGACACCCGGCCCCCACGCACCCCGTTCGCCGTAGCCGGGAACGTGCCCTTCTCCCGCACCGCCGACATCGTCGATTGGTGCCTGCGCGCCCCCGCCCTCACCGACGCCACCCTCCTCACCCAACTGGAGTACGCCCGCAAACGCACCGGGGACTACGGGAGTTGGACCCTGCTGACGGTACGCAGCTGGCCGCGCCACGACTGGCGGCTGGTCGGACGGGTCGACCGGCGCCGGTTCAGTCCCGTGCCGCGCGTCGACGCCGGGATCGTTAGGATCGAACGGCGCCGGACCCCGCTCCTCGAACCCGCCGAACTGCGCGGCTGGCGGCACCTGGTCGAGCTGGGCTTCTCGGGAGTGGGCGGCTCGCTGCACGCCTCGCTCCGCCGGGCACACCCGAGGCACCGCGTGGACGCCGCGTTCCGTGCCGCACGCCTCGACCCGCACGTCCTCGTCGGCGAGGTGTCGCCGGACCACTGGCTAAGGCTGCACAAGGAGTTGACGTCGTAGCCCCACCGTGCTCCGTATGATGCCCGGGTTCTGGCACAGGCGTGACTCATGGCCTGGCGAGGGCCTCCGGGCTCGGGCCGGGCCATGTATCGCGAGGAGAGAGCAGTGGATCGGATCAAACGGATGTTCTTCGCCATTGATCGGGCCTTCGGTGGGCATCTGCCTCCGTCCGAGGCCCGCAAGCGAGCCGTTCGGCATCCGCTGCCCTTCGGTCTCGTCGGTGCCGTGTTCTTCGGCGGGGTGGCCGCGTGGGCGATCGGGCGGATCGATCTCCCGGCAGTGCTGTACTCGCCGGCCATGGGCACGCTCGCCGGCCTGGCCGTCGTCCTTGAGCGCAAGCGGATGATCCACTACGGCTTTCTGCCCCGCCCGGACCGTCCGGACCGCCTAGACCGGTCCGACCCATCGACACCTACGAGTTGACCGACCAGGGGAGCCGACCGGAAGTGCAGGACAAGATCATCGGTCTGATGGACGAGCACCGTCGTAGGAACGGGTTCCTGACGCTCGCCGGAATGGCCGCACTGGCCGAGACGAACACCGTCTTCGATGGAGCCGGCCTGGCCCGCGGGATCCGGCTGGAGGCCGGTGAGGTGGTGAACGGCCTCGGTGACTTCGTCGCGGCGAGCGTCGAGCGCCAGCTCGCCTACCATCCGCGGAGCACGTGACGAGCAGGACGCCGAACCACCGGGTCCGGACAGGCCGGACCCGGTGGGCGTACGTCCCTTTGCTGTGCCCTGGACACGAACAAGTCCTCAGCTCAACGGAGTTACACCCGCACCGGCTCTCCCTCGCCCGCCACAGTGGACGTGATCTCCTCCGGCGACTCGTCGTGCGTGAGGTCGGGAAGGCGGTGGAGCCACTTCGGGAAGTACCAGTTGCGCTCGCCCAGCAGCGCCATCACCGCGGGGAGCAGGACGCCCCGGATGACCGTGGCGTCGATGAGGACCGCCGCCGCGAGGCCCACGCCCATCTGCTTCATGGACTGCATGGACAGCGTGCCGAAGATCGCGAAGACGGCGACCATGATGATCGCGGCGCTGGTGACGACGCCCGCCGTGGTGACCACGCCGTGCTGGATCGCGTCCCGTGTCGTACGGCCGCGCAGCCTCGCCTCACGGATGCGGGAGACGACGAACACGTGGTAGTCCATCGACAGGCCGAACAGGATCACGAAGAGGAACAGCGGCAGCCAGGTGACGATCGCGCCGACACCCTCCGCGCCCACCAGCGAGGCGCCCCAGCCGTGCTGGAACACGCCGACGAGGATGCCGTAAGCGGCGCCCACCGAAAGGAGGTTGAGGGCGATCGAAGTGATCGCGACCGTCAGCGAGCGGAACGACAGGAGCATCAGCAGGAAGGCGAAGACCACGACGAACGCGAAGACCGGGACGACCGATCCGAGGAGCTGGTCGTTGAAGTCGTGCGAACCGGCGACCTGCCCGGTGATCGGTGCCTCGACCCCGTCGACCTTGCCGAGGGTGGCGGGCCGCACGTCGTCGCGCAGTTTCTCCAGGCTCTTCGCGGCCTTGTCCTGGTCGGAGCCGCCGACGAGCGGGACGTCGACGAAGGCGACGTTCTGCGCGTCGTGCAGCTTGATGTCGACCGGGCCGAGCGAGGCGCCCGAACTGACCGCCTGCGCCTTGAAGTCGGCCAACGCCTGCTTGACCTCGGGGGAGTTGATGTCCTTGGCCCTGACGACCACCTCGGCCGGTTCGGAGCCGCCGGGGAAGGCGTCGTTGACCCGGTTGTAAGTCCCCACGATCGGGAGGGAGTTGCCGAACTCCTGGTCCAGGGTGAGGTTCTCGGTCTTCATGCCGAGTGCGGGAGCGGCGATCGCCAGCAGCGCGCCGGCCGCGACCAGGACGGAGACGAGCGGCTTGGCGAGCACGCCCTTGAGGACGGCGGTCCAGAACCGGCTCTCGCCGTTGCCCCGGCGGCTGCGCCGGCGCAGGAACGGGATACGGCCCTTCTCGACCCGCTCGCCCAGCAGCGAGAGCAGCGCGGGCAGTACGGTCACCGAGCCGACCATGGCGACCGCGACGACCATCAGCGAGGCCAGGCCCATCGCCTCGAACTCGGCGAGCCCGGTGAACAGCATGCCCGCCATCGCCACGCACACCGTGACCCCGGAGACGATGATCGCGCGGCCACTGGTCGCGGCGGCGATCCGCAGCGCGGCCCCGGCGTCCCGGCCGGCCTCGCGCTCCTCGCGTTCGCGGCGCAGATAGAACAGGCAGTAGTCGACGCCGACGGCCAGACCGACCAGCAGCATCACGGAGTTGGCGGTGTCGCTCATCGGCTGGACGTGGCTGACGATGCCCATCAGACCCATCGTCGCGATGATCGCGGTGAGGGCGAGCGCCACCGGCAGCAGCGCCGCGACCAGCGCGCCGAAGGCGATCAGCAGGATGCCGAGGGCCACGGGTACGGCGGAGTACTCGGCCTTCTTGAAGTCGTCGCCGAACGCGTCCTTGTACTGCTTCGCCATGCTGGCGCCGCCGATCTCCTCGATCCGCAGCGAGTCGTGGTCCTTCTGCACCCCGGCGACGGCCTTCAGCACCGGCTCCACCCGGTCGCCCGCGGTGTCCGAGTCCCCGCGCATGTCGAACTGGACGAGCGCGCTCCGGCCGTCCTTCGAGATCGTCTTCGTGTCGTAGGGCGAGGTCACGTCCGTGACCTCGCCGGTGCCGTTCACCGCCGTGACGACCGCGCCGACCGCGGAGCGGAACTCGGCGTCCGTGGAGGTGAGCGCCCCGTCCTTCGACTGGATCAGGATCGTCTCACTGGCCGGCTCCTTGATCCCGGCGTCGTCGATGATCCGGGCGGCGGTGTGCGTCTCGCCCTTCAGCTGGTCGTTCTCGTCGACGTCCACCCGGCCCGCCGCCGAACCGATTCCCATCGCCAGCACCACGAACAGCACCCAGATGCCGACCGCGGCCCACCGGTGCCGGGCGCTCCAGCCGCCGGCCCGGGCGGCGAGACCCCGCACCCGCGAATCTCCGTTCCCCATGACGGGCTTGCCCCCTTGTGCACGGTGACAGCCCCCTGCCGCCACCTCATGGATCGAAGATATGTGCGGAATAAGAACGGCCCCTCGTGCTGACCGGTGAAGTACCGGCGGCGCGGCTCCTCCGCACGGACCCCGGGCCCTCACCACTGGGGAGGACAGCGGCCCCTTACATCTATCCGGGCGTCTCGGGGGTGGCGATCAGGGTGTCCGATGCGTCGGCAGGGGTCCGCTTTGTTATTAAGGAACCTTGTTGAACAAGTCACAGGTGCTTGTAGGTGTGCCCGTAGGTGTTGATCCGGAGCCACCTCATCCGCGAGAGTTTCCGCGCACCCGCGCACCACAGGAAGCGGCCGTCGTGCCCACCCCCACGGGGCACGAAGGCCGCTTTATGGTGTGCGGATGACGACGACGTATGCGGCGCTGCTGCGCGGGATCAATGTGGGCGGCAACAAGAAGCTCCCGATGGCCGAGCTGCGCACACTCCTCGAAGGCCTCGGACACGGCGACGTCCGCACCTACCTCCAGAGCGGCCAGGCCGTGTTCACGAGCGGCCACGGGGACGAGGACTCCCACGCGGCGGAGATCGCCCGGGCCATCGAGGAGCGGTTCGGCTTCACGGTCGACGTCGTCGTCCGCGACCACGCCTACCTCAAGGCCATCGCCGACAACTGCCCTTTCCCCGCCGCAGAGTTGGAGGCCAAGCAGCTCCACGTCACCTACTACTCGCAGCCGGTCGCCGAGGACCGCTTCGCGGAATTCGACCGATCCGCCTTCCTCCCCGAGGAGTTCCGCCTCGGCGACCGCGCGCTGTACCTCTACGTCCCCGACGGCCTCGGCCGCTCCAGGCTCGCCGTCGAACTGGCCCGGCCGCGCCTGAACAAGGGACTGATCGCCACCACCCGCAACTGGAACACCGTGGTCAAACTCGTGGAGCTGACCGGCGGTTGAGATCCCTCCTGGAGGGAGAGATCCACTCTGTGCGAGGCTCGTCCCCATGCGCTACATCATCATCGGAGCGGGGGCGGTCGGCGGAGCCGTCGGTGGCCGGCTGGCCGGGACGGGCTGCGAGGTCGTCCTCGTCGCGCGGGGTGCGCAACGGGCCGCGCTGGCCGGGCACGGACTGCGGCTCAAGGTGCCGGACGGCGACTCGACCTACCGGCTGCCGGTCGTCCAAGAGCCCGCGGAACTCGGCGAGTTGAGGCCCGACGACGTCCTCCTGCTCGCCGTCAAGACGCAGGACAGCGAGACCGCGCTCGCGGCCTGGGGACCCGCGCCGGTCGCCGGCGGCGGTACGGCCGCCGAACGGCTGCCCGTCGTCTGCGCGCAGAACGGGGTGGAGAGCCAGCGCCTGGCCCTGCGTCGCTTCCGGCGGGTGTACGGCGTCTGCGTCTGGCTGCCCGCGACCTTCGTCGAACCGGGCGTGGTCGCCGCCGGGGGTGCTCCCCTCACCGGCATCCTGCACCTCGGCCGCTATCCCCACGGCACGGACGAGACCGCCCGGCTGATCGCGGCCGACCTGGAGAAGTCGAGCTTCGAGGCGCCGGTCGTGCCCGACGTCACGCGCTGGCAGTACTCCAAGCTGCTCGGCAATCTCGCCAACGCGATCGAGGCGGTCTCCGGGCCGCTCGGCAGCGAGGAGAGCTTCGTGTTCCACGGGCGGGTGCGGGCCGAGGGCGCGGCCGTGCTCGACGCGGCCGGTATCGCGTACGCGAGCGACGAGGAGGCGGAGGAGGCGCGCGGCGACAAGATCCGGCTCGTGGAGATCGACGGCGCACCGCGCGGCGGCGGCTCCTCCTGGCAGTCGCTGAACCGGGGCACCGGCACCATCGAGGCCGACTACCTCAACGGCGAGATCGCGCTGCTGGGGCGGCTGCACGGCGTACCGACACCACTCAACGACCTGCTGCAACGGCTCGCGAACGACTTCGCACGCGAGCGCCGGGCAGCCGGTTCGCTGCCGTTCGACGAGCTGGTCCGCCTCGCCGACGAGGCTGTCGCGTTTGTTCAAGAGTCCTGACGGCGCGCTGCCTAGCGTGGGGCACATGACCGACGACGACCTGCACCCGGACCGAACGAACCACCACGACCTGCACCCGTACATGATCGAATGTGCCGCCGAGGCGGCCCGGGTCGCGCGCGGTGTCCGTGCGACCCAGCTCGACGACCCCACGCACTGCCCCGACTGGGACGTCCGCGCGATGGTCAACCACTGGGTCCTCTACACCTCGCACGGCCTGGAGCACCGCGCCCTGCGCAAGCAGCTCTCCGAGGAACTCACCGCCCGCGACTTCACCGCAGACCCGGACTGGGCACGGGCCTACGCCGCCCAGCTGGACCGGGCCGTCGCCGCCTGGGCCGACCCGGCGGTGTGGGAGGGCGAGGTCGACCTCGGCATGGCGAAGATGCCGGCCGACGAACTCGCCGCGATGATCATCAAGGAGCTGGCGGTGCACGGCTGGGACGTCGCCACGGCCACCGGCCAGGAGTACCGCGTCTCGGACGGCGCCGCCCGCCTCGTCCTCGACGTGGTCGAGAAGCACGGCGCGCTCTACCGCCAGTACGACGGTTTCGCCGACCCGGTGCCGGTACCGGACGACGCCCCGGTGTTCGAGCGGGCCCTCGCGTCCAGCGGACGGGACCCGAGGCAACGGGCCATGAGCGAATTGGACCACTGAGATACCGGGTGATTGGACCGAGTATTCGGCCCAATCGACGGCTAGCGTTCCGTGTATGAGCACTGACACCGCCGTCCGCGTCGACTTCTACTTCGACCCCGCCTGCCCCTTCGCCTGGATCACCTCCCGCTGGCTGCTGGAGGTCGAGCGCGAGCGCCCGCTCGACCTCCGCTTCCACGCGATGAGCCTCTACCTCCACAACATCGGCAACGAACTCCCCGACTGGTACCGGGAGTTGGTCGACAAGTCGATCGGCCCGGTCCGCGTCGCCGTGGCCGCCGCCGAACAGCACGGCGACAAGGTCCTGCGCGACCTGTACACGGCCTTCGGCGTCCGCATCCACGAGCGGCGCCACGACGACTTCGACGCCGTGATCGCCGAGTCCCTCGCCGAACTCGGTCTTCCCGCCGCCCTCGCCGAGGCCGCCCACGATCCGTCGTACGACGACGCCGTGCGCCGCAGTCACGAGGCGGGCGTCGAGGAGGAGTCGGGCGGGTACGTGGGCACGCCGACCCTGCACGTCGACGGGACGGTGTGGTTCGGCCCGGTGCTGCGGGCCATTCCGCGCGGCGCGAAGGCGGCCGAACTCTTCGACAGCTTCCGGGTGTTGGCCACGCACCCCGACCTCTTCGAGCTGAAGCGGACGCGTACCGGGGGACTGTCCTTCGACTGACTCCGGCGAGTTGAAGTCGCCCAGTGACATAAACGCGGCGAGTGACGCAGTACGGAGAGCGACCCCCGCGACACGGCTCACGCCGGCGGGGGCCGTGCTACGGACGGGCCGTCCGGGGTCCGACATCACAGGGGAGTGCCGGACTTCGGGCGGCGCCTCCCCGCCGGCCACCGGGCCGGTCACACACCGGGATGTTCCGCACGCCGGCCCCGCCCCGACAGCCGTCCCGCGAGACGCCCGAGCGTGCCCGGGCGGTTCCAGGCACGGAACGCGTCGAGTTTGCCGCGGCCCGAGCGGTCCAGCGCCGCCTCGACCTCGCCCTGCTCCCGCGCGGACAGCGCCCGCACGACCGGCCGCAACACCTTGGCCAGCAGGGCGCTCCGGGTCTCGTCCCAGCCGGGATACGTCCCCGGGAACGCGGTCCAGTCGCGGAACCGGTCGGCGAGATACCCGGGGTCGGCCCGCAATCGGTCCCCCACCCGCTCCGAGCGGGCCGCCCGCTCGTACGCCGCGAGCAGCCGCGGCTCGCCCGAACGGGCCAGCGAGTACAGCTCGTTCTCCGGTGCCGCCCCCTCCAGAAGCCGTGCCGCCAGGGCCTGGAAGGCGCGTTCGGCGACGGTGTCCGGCACCGGATCGGCGACGGCGCCGGCCGTGAGGTCCAGCACCCGGCCGACCCACTCCTCGCCCTCGCTCCCGGTGCCCAGCCGCCCGGTGAACTCCAGCAGGAGCAGGGCCGTGCGCCGCCCCGGCCCCAGTTCCGTGGTGAAGCAGCGCAGCAGATCGGTGGCGAGCGCCGGAATGCCGGGGTCGTCCGGGGGAGCGGCGAGCGCCGCCTCGATCAGCAACTCCCGGGTGCCGGCGGCGCGGTGGGTGTCGGAACCCAGTTCCTTCAGCAGCAGGCCCGCCTCCGCGCCGGTCGGCAGGTCACCACCGGGCCAGGTGAGGCGGAGAGCCGTGCGCAGCACGGTCGGATCGGCGTGCGGCGAGATCCCGGCCATGCGGAGCAGACCGTGGAACCGGTCGAGCCGGTCGTCCGACCCCTCCGGTGCGACGCACATCCGCAGATGCGGAAAGCCGGACTGCTGGAGGTCCAGCGGCAGCCCCGAACCCTTCAACACCCTTGCCGCGGCCGCCGGTTCCGCGGCGGCGAGCGTGTCGAGCGAACCGAACAGCGCGACCCGCAGCCCGGGGTGGGTGTGCACCGCGTCCAGGAGCGCGGGCGGACAGCCCACGCCGGGAGTCCCGCCGTTCGACGGGGACGCCGCCGAGGCGTTCACCAACTCCCGCGCCAACCGCTCGGCCAGCTCCGGCAGTTCGTCCTGGCAGTCGACGTCGAGCAGGTCGGCGGCACGCAGCAGCGCGAGGGGCCGTCCGGCGGCCGGTTCGGCCGTGTCCGCGATCCCGGCCCGCAGGGCGGGTGCGAGATCGCGGGCCAGGTCGTCGTGGTCCCGCGCGGTGAGGGAACCGGCGCGCAGAGTGGGTACCGGCCCATGGGCGAGGACCGCCGACGCCAGCACCCGCGCGGCGAGCGGCGCCGACACCGCGGCCGTCACCCGTCCGTCCAACCGGGCCAACAGCGCGGCCAGCGCGACGAGTTCGGCCTCACCGGGCAGGGTCTGCGAGGGGGAACCCAGGTGCGGCACCGGACCACGGCACAACCCGGCCACCAATGCCGTCAGCCTCTCGTCCGGCACCACGCCCACCTGCTCGGCCGCCCAACTCGCCGCCGCCGCACGGGCATCCGTACGCAGATCGACCCCCGCGACGAGAGCGCTCACCGTCAACGGGCCCAGATCGTCTGGGGCGTTGTGGAACAGATCGGGGCGGCCCGCGCGCCAGACGCGGGCGCACACCTCGGCCCAGGTGTCCGTGACCGGCCCGGACGGCCGTCGGCCCGCACAGTTGTGCACCCGGTAGCGCCCGTCGTCGGTGACGGGCTCGGAGGACGGCAGCACGCCGACGAGCTGGTGACGGACCTGCCGAGGGTCGCGGGTGTACGTCGTGAAGGTGAGCCGGTGCGCCTGTTCACGCGGCAGGACCGTACAGGCGAGGGCGATCCAGCGGGCCACGTCGGCGCTGTCCTGCTCCACCACCACGATCTGTCCGGCACCCGGGTCCGCGGCCACCGCCCGCAGATCGGCGAAGAACGCGGCGAGCCGCTCGGCCCGCGACACCGCGAAGGGGACCAGCGCCTCCCCGCGCAGCAGCCCCGACGGTTCGAACCGGTCGACGGGACCGGCCCTGCCGTCCGGGGGAGTCGCCTCGGCCCAACGCGGCGACTCCCACGTGGAGATGGGCAGGACACCGTCCGGCAGCCGGGTCCCGGTCGGCAGCAGAACGGCGTGCGCGTGGAAGGAGACCGGGCCCCCGGCCCAGTCCGTGCCGGTGCACACGGAACGGCTCAACAGCCGCCCGCCGTCGGCGAGTTCACTGAAGCTGAAGACCGTCGGGAATCTCTTGAGCTGCTCCGCGTCGGGCTGCTGCGGGCTGTCGGGCGGTGGCTCGTACCCGAGGAGCCGCTCGGCCTCCCGCAGTACCCCGGGCGGCACCTCCGCGCCGACCGCCGTGAACCGGGGGCCGGAATCCTCGGAGCCGGACGGCGCCGAGGCGTAGTGCAGCTGGGCCGGCGCAGGCCCTTCATGATGCCCGAACTCCTGACCCGCCACGTCTACTTGCTCCCCACTAGCCCTCAGAGGCACCATCCCAGCAGATCCGGGAGCCGGGGGAGACCCCTTTCCGGGAATCCGGGCAGGTGGGAACCGTGAAGACGCTACGCTCCGACGGCCGTGAGCGCCGGAGCCAGGGCCGCCGCGTCGTAGCGCTCCAGCAGCACCCGCGCCACCTCCGGCGCCGGACCCAGCACCTCGGCGAGCACATCCGCGCCCGCCGCGCCCCGCGCGATGCGGTCGGGGAGGAAGCCGGGGGCCAGGACGTAGGGGGCGACGGCGACGCGTTCGCAGCCCAGGGCACGGAGTTCCCGTACCGCGTCCTCCGTGCGCGGCAGGGCCGCGGAGGCGAACGCGGGCCGTACCGCGCACCAGCCGGTACGCCGCCACTGGTGCGCGAGGTCCGCGATCACCGCGGTCGCCTCCGGGTCGGTCGACCCCGCCGAGGCCAGCACGATTCCGGTCGAGGACTTGTCGGCGGGCGTCAACCCGGCCTCGTACAAACGCCGTTCGAGAGCCCGCAACAACAACGGAGACGGGCCCAGTACCTCCGCCTGCCGGATCCGCAGCCGTGCCGGTGCCTCCCGCAGGACCGCGGGGATGTCCGCCTTCGCGTGGAACGCGCGGGTCAGGAGGAGGGGGAGCGCCACCACGTCCCGCACGCCCTCCGCCGCCAGTGACTCCAACACCCCCTGCACGGAAGGGATGTTGAAGTCCAGGAAGCCGACCTCCACGCGCAGCCCGGGCCGCCGTGACCGTACCCGCCGGACCAGGGCGTGGACGGTCGCGGCGTGCCGCGGATCGCGGCTGCCGTGGGCGATGACGAGGAGGACCGGCCTCTGGTGCACGGGAATCAGCTCAGCTCTTCACCAGCAGACCGCGGCTGCGCAGTACCCACCGCTCCAGCGGGCTGAAGATCAGCAGGTCGATGGCGATACCGACGAACAGGATCAGGATGATGGCCTCGAAGACCATCGCCATGTCGCTGTTGGTACGGCCGTTCTCCAGCAGTTGGCCGAGACCCACGCCCAAGTCCGGGAACTGGGCGATGATCTCCGCCGCCATCAGCGAGCGCCAGGAGAACGCCCAGCCCTGCTTCAGGCCGGCCACATAGCCGGGGAGCGCGGCGGGCAGGGTGACGTGCCAGATGCCCTTGACGCCGGTCGCGCCCATCGTGCGGCCCGCCCGCAGGAACAGCGGCGGCACCTGGTCGACGCCGGAGACCAGGCCGTTGGCGATCGAGGGGACCGCGCCGAGCAGGATCACCGCGTACATCATCGAGTTGTTCAGACCCAGCCAGATCACGGCCGGCGGCACCCAGGCCACCGACGGCAGCGACTGGAGGCCGGACAGGATCGGGCCGATCGCCGCGCGGACGAACTTCACCCGCGCCACGATCAGACCCAGCGGGGTGCCGATCAGCAGCGCGAAGAAGAAGCCCAGCAGACCGCGCGAGACGCTGGTCCAGATGTAGCCGAGGAGATCGCCCTGCAGCCAGGCGTTCTTGAACTCGGTGCCCACGGCACCCGGCGAGGGCAGCTTGCTCGGGTCGTCGACGATCGGGGTCAGGATCAGCCAGACGACCATCACCACCGCGAGGGCGACGATCGGCGGGAAGATCTTGTTGACGAAGGTCTGCCGGAAGCTCGGACGGCCGGTGACCGTGGTCTCCAGGGCGTCGAGGCCGGCCTCGACGCTCCCGGCGTCCTTGACCGTCGTCGTCTCAGTGCTGGCCATGACGGCGGATCTCCCCACGCAGTACATCGGTGATCTCAAGGGACAGTTCGGCCACGGGCGCGTCCTCGATGCGGCGCGGCTGCGGGATGTCGACGGTCCACTCGCGGGCGATCCGGCCGGGCCGCGATGACAGCAGGATCACCCGCTGGGCGAGCCGTACCGCCTCGCGCACGTTGTGCGTGACGAACAGGACCGAGAGCCCCGTCTCGCCCCAGATGCGCGTCAGTTCGTCGTGCAGGACGTCCCGCGTGATGGCGTCCAGGGCCGCGAACGGCTCGTCCATCAGCAGGATGCGGCTCTCCTGGGCGAGCGCGCGGGCCATGGCGACGCGTTGCCGCATACCGCCGGACAGTTCGTGCACCCGCTTGCCGTACGCGCCCGGCAGCCGGACCAGTTCGAGCAGTTCCTCGGTCCGGCCGCGTCGCTCGTCCTTCGGAACTCCTCTGAGTTTCAGGGCGAGTTCGATGTTCTTGCCCGCGGTGAGCCACGGGAACAGGGCGTGCTCCTGGAACATCAGGGCGGGGCGGCCGTCCGTGGTGATGGACCCGGTGGTGGGCCGGTCGAGGCCCGCCACCAGGTTCAGCAGGGTGGACTTGCCGCAGCCCGAGGCCCCCAGGAGGGTGACGAACTCGCCGGGCGCGACATCGATGGTGATGTCGTCCAGGACGAGCTGCTGCCCGCCCGGCGTCGCGAAGGACTTCGAGACGTGCTCAAGGCGTGCCGCGTGCTCGACCGACGCGGTGGTCTCCTTGGCGAGGGTCGTGGCCATGGTCGTCACCTCCTGGGAAGTCATCGGGATCCCTCGATCAGCTCGTGCCGAGACCGGCGGCGTCGACCGTGCTCTCACCGTCGGCCTTGAGGACCTTGTTGAGGAGCGTGAGGTCGTAGATGCCGCTCAGGTCGGGCTTCTCCAGCAGGCCGGCCTTCACCGCGTGCGCCGCCTCGGTGTTGAGCGTCGAGGCCAGCGGGTCGTTGGTGAACTGGATCGAACTCCACGCCGGGTCCAGGACGTTGGCGGGCAGCGCCTTGCCGGAGTCGGCCTCCAGTTGCTTGTTCGCCGCGGCCTTCGCCTCGGTCGGGTTGGCGTTGATCCACTTGTTGGCCGCGACCGAGCCCTTCAGCACCGCCTCGACGACCTTCGGGTGCGCCTTCAGGAACTTCTGCGACACGATGATGTTCGTGATCACGAACTTCTTGTCGGGCCACAGCGTCGACTCGTCGAGCAGTACCTTGCCGCCCTCGGCGACCAGCTTCGACGCGGTCGGCTCCGGCACCCAGGCGCCGTCGATCGAACCGGCCTTGAAGGCGTCCGGCGTGATCTTGTTGTCGGTGCGGACGACGGTGACATCACCCTTGCCGCTCTGCGCGTCGACCTTCCAGCCCTGGTCCGCGATCCAGTTGAGGAACGCCACGTCCTGCGTGTTGCCCAGCTGAGGCGTCGCGATCTTCTTGCCCTTGACGTCCTTCAAGGACTTGATCTTCTTCGGGTTGACGACCAGCTTCACGCCGCCCGACGCCGAACCGCCGATGATCTTCAGGCTCTTGCCGTCGGACTTGGTGTAACCGTTGATCGCCGGGGAGGGGCCGATCCAACCGATGTCGATGGAGCCCGAGTTGAGCGCCTCGATCTCGGACGGGCCGGCGTTGAAGGTCGCGTACTCGGCCTTGGTGGCGCCCAGTTCCTTCTGGAACAGACCCTGCTCACGGCCGACGAGCGCGGTCCCGTGGGTCAGGTTGCCGAAGTAGCCGATCTTCACGGAGGCGAGACCGTCGATCTTGGAGGACCCGGCGGCGACCTTCTCCTTGGAGTTGGTGCTCTTGGAGTCCGACCCGTAACCGCACGCGGCGAGGGTGAGCAGAGGGAGCGCGGCGACCACGGCTGTGCCGCGGCGCAGAAGTGTTGAGCGGTTGACAGGCACGGGAGGGGTTCCTCTCGTTGGCCCGGCGGTCACGGTCTCAGGTCGTGGCCGGGAGGTCGGCAGGTCTTCGTCGCGTCCGGGACGGCGGGTGGGGGGACGGGGCGCGCAGGCAGTGCGCGTACGTCAGCCCGCACATCGCGCCACTCCGCCCTGCCCGCTGCCGAGGGCGCCGCTGCCGACCCGGCCGCCCTCCTTCGCGAACGTGGAGTAGAAGTCCCTGGACGTCATGTCAGAAGTCCCAACCGTCGTCGTCCGTACCGTCCTTGACGGGCTCCGGCGCCGCGAACGACTCCCCGACCATGCCGGCGGTCAGCGTGGTGCCGTCCGCCGGGTCGATCAGGATGAACGATCCCGTACGGCGCGAGTCCGCGTACGAGTCCACCGGCAGCGGCTCCGCGGTGCGGATCTTCACGCGGCCGATGTCGTTGGCGACGAGCTGTCCCGGGTGCGGGTGCAGGGACAGGTCGTCGAGCGTGAGGCGGGACGGGATGTCCTTGACGATCGCCTTGACCGTGCGGGTGCCGTGCTTGAGGAGGACCCGGTGGCCCACGGTCAGCGGCTGGTCGGCGACATGGCAGACGGTCGCCTCGATGTCCTGCGTGGTCGCCGGGGCGTCCTTGCTGGGCACGATGAGATCGCCGCGCGAGATGTCGATGTCGTCCTCCAGGAGGACGGTCACCGACTGCGTGGTCCACGCGGTGTTGACCGGCTTGCCGAGCAGGTCGATGCCGGAGATCCTCGTGGCCCGCCCGGACGGCAGCACCGTGACCGCCTCGCCCACACGGAACGTACCGGCCGCGATCTGGCCCGCGTACCCCCGGTAGTCCGGCAGGTCGGCGCTCTGCGGCCGGATCACGTACTGCACGGGCAGCCGCGCGTGGCAGTGGCTCAGGTCGTGCGCGACCGGCACCGACTCCAGGTGCTCCAGGAAGGTCGGCCCGCCGTACCAGTCCATGTGCGCGGACGGCTCCACCACGTTGTCCCCGGCCAGCGCCGAGATCGGGATCGCGGTGATCTCCGGGACGCCCAGCTCGCTCGCGTACGCCGTGAACTCCTCGGCGATCGCCGCGAACACGGACTCCTTGTACTCGACGAGGTCCATCTTGTTCACCGCGAGCACCACGTGCGGGACCCGCAGCAGCGCCGCGATCGCCGCGTGCCGCCGGGTCTGCTCGACGACTCCGTTGCGCGCGTCGATCAGGATCACCGTCAGCTCGGCGGTGGAGGCACCCGTCACCATGTTGCGGGTGTACTGCACGTGACCGGGGGTGTCGGCGAGGATGAACCGGCGCTTGGGCGTGGCGAAGTAGCGGTACGCCACGTCGATGGTGATGCCCTGTTCCCGTTCGGCGCGCAGGCCGTCGGTGAGCAGTGCGAGGTCGGGTGCGTCCTGGCCGCGGTCGGCCGACACCCGTTGTACGGCTTCGAGTTGGTCGGTGAGGACCGACTTGGAGTCGTGCAACAGCCGTCCTACGAGCGTGGACTTGCCGTCGTCGACCGAACCGGCCGTCGCGAACCGCAGGAGGGTCGTCTCGGTGAGTTCCGTGATGGTGCTCATGGTTAGAAGTACCCCTCGCGCTTGCGGTCTTCCATCGCGGCCTCGGACAGCTTGTCGTCGGCGCGCGTGGCGCCCCGCTCGGTCAGCCGGGAGGCGGCGATTTCGGTGATGACCTGCTCCAGGGTCACCGCGTCGGAGTCGACGGCGCCCGTGCAGGACATGTCACCGACGGTCCGGTACCGGATGAGCCGCTTCTCGACGGTCTCGGCCGCCTTCGGCCCGCCCCACTCACCCGCGGTCAGCCACATACCGCCCCGGTTGAAGACCTCCCGCTCGTGCGCGAAGTAGATCTGCGGGAGTTCGATGCCCTCGCGGGCGATGTACTGCCAGACGTCCAGCTCGGTCCAGTTGGACAGCGGGAAGACGCGGACGTGCTCACCGGGCGCGTGCCGCCCGTTGTAGAGGTTCCACAGCTCGGGCCGCTGCCGGCGCGGGTCCCACTGCGAGAACTCGTCCCGGAGGCTGAACACCCGCTCCTTCGCCCGGGCCTTCTCCTCGTCCCGACGGCCGCCACCGAACACCGCGTCGAACTTCTCGGCCTGGATCTTCTCCGTCAACGGCAGCGTCTGGAGCG